>NZ_QTNE01000025.1:5228-82179 GCF_003603495.1 Bacteroides sp. AM41-16
AAAAGTTTATCTTTACCTATTTATATAAAACAGGTATTGACGGTTCTTTTGTTTTACCCAGGTACGACGCGCCTTAATCATTAGTTTCCAATTATTAATTTGCGAAGCACCTGCTCTTGTACTACTTGTATTGTTTATGTAAATCTGTTCAAAGATCGCTCGTTTCACGATTGCTGTTCTTTTCAGAAAGCGGATGCAAAGGTAAGAACTTTAAAGCATATCTTCCAAATATTTTCGGAAGTTTTTTTTTCATTTTTCTCTTTCCTGTATTTTCAAATCCTTTAAACAAGGATAAGAAAAGCAAAACAAGAAAAGTTCTTTTTCTTTGCGAGTCGGACTGCAAAGATAAGGAGAATTATTAATAAGTTCCAAATGTTTTTCGAAAAATATTTTTATCTCTTTTTATTTCTCTGTGTCACCTTCCACACTTCTGTTTCAGTATTTCAATCTTACCACTTTCCTTCTCTTGGAAAGCGGGTGCAAAGGTATAGGATTTAACAATACAAGCCAAACATATCTATCATTTTTTTTAATAAAAATGAAACTTTTTTGTAACTTACTGATTCATAAATGCATTTCGCATGAACAATTTTGAAGAAAGGAAAAAGAGAGAAAATAACTATACATTATATATATACGTGCGCGCGAAGAGCACGAAGAAAGAGAATAAAAACATTTTATAAGCATGCCGGATTGGGTGGTGGCGGTTCTGTCAGTATAGTCGCCGCATCAAAGCAGGGACATTGTTTCACCCACTCTTCCGGCTCTATCTCCCCGTTATGGTTCAGGTCGGGGCTCAGGTCGCGGTGACCGCACAGCCGGGAACCGGGATAATCCTTCAGCAACAGCAACACAAGCACACGCAGGGAGTGCCTTTGGAAAGGGGTGCGTGTATCGGCAGGGCGACCACACTCGTCAAGACCGCCTTCGTAACAGACCCCGATGCTCTTGTCGTTCCAACCGCGGGCATGGGCACCGGGCAGGGCCAAGGGACGGAGGGACTTGATGTCACCGTTCTTGCGGATATAAAAATGATAGCCTGCGCCGGAGAAGCCCCGGCGCAGGTGGTCTGTCGTCAAGTCGTGCTCCGTATAGCAGCGGTCGCAGCGGGTGGCGGAACAATGGACGACGATAAGATTGATGAATCTCATGAGAATTAAAAATTAGAAATTAAAAATTAAAAGTGAAGGAAACCCGCTACACTGTCATGGCATGGGCGCTCAGGGCACCAATAAGCGCGGAGGCTACAGCGATTATCACTTTCAGAATCTTATCCCAAACAGATGATTTTGTACTCATAAAATTAAGGATTAATAGTTAAGAATTAATGGTTAAGGATTAGTGATTAAGGATTAAGGGCTAATGATTAATGGTTAATCATTAGGGATTGATTAGCGATAAGCGATTTGCTTGTGTTCATTAACCATTAATCACTAACCCTTAATCATTCCTTCTTTATCCCAGCGGATTTTCGCCCTGGTCGCCGTCGTCGCCGGAGCCGCCTCCGGAACCACCGCCTTGATTGCCGCCGCCGGAGCCGCCCTCCTCGGGCTTGTCGAGCACAAAGCCCACATTCGCCGGGCTGCGGGTCACGGCGGTACTGCCGTTCACCAGCTTCAGCTCCTTGTCGGGGATAAAGCGGATATTCACCTTCGAGATATTGCGCACCGTACATTTGTCCGAGGCCTCCATGCCGGGACAGCGGAACGTCATGTGGAAAGTGCCCAGCTGGTTCAGCTTCACCTTGTCGCCATTGGCAAGGTTGCCTTGAATCTCCTCCACCAGGGCTTCGATGACGTGCTTCACGTCGCCCTTCGTCATGGCACAGTTTTTCTGAATGGAGGCGGCAAGGACATCGATGTCCACGGTGCCGCAGGTCTTGGGTTTCTGACGGAGATAGTACAACATGGGCGAAGCCGGGTTGCTCACGATTTTACGGCGCTGGAAGCGCTCTACAATTACATCCATAAATTTAAAAAGTTAAGGTTTAAGTTAAGAAAAATGAGTTATAAGAGAGAAGTGGGTAAGGGAAGGGATAGGGCGCCCGAATCAATGATTATTCCTTTTCTTAAGCACATTACAAAGATACAACATTAAGAAGCGGAAGTCAAGTGTTTTGCCATTTTTTTTACTACAAAAAACACGGAGACACAGAGTTTTTCAAGCAATAAGAAAAATCTCCGTGTCTTTGTGTCTCTGTATTCTATAAATTTCCATCCATCACTTTGCATTCCTCGTCAGCCACTCCAATGGTGGTATGTAGTCCACCAGTTTTGTCATGCTTTGGTTATGATGGAAATAGACTTCACCGGTTTTGCCATTACGGTGCTTGGCTATGATGACGATACCCAGGCCATCGGTGGGATAAGTACTCTTCTTATCGACGGTCTTGCCGTAGAGGGCAGGGCGGCAAAGCAGCATTACCATATCCGCATCCTGCTCTATGGCGCCGCTCTCGCGCAGGTTGCTCAGGGTGGGGCGATGGTCTATGCTACCGTCGCTCGCCCGGTTCAGCTGACTCAGCAGCAGTACGGGGATATCCAGCTCCTTGGCCAGCAGCTTTGCCTTGCGGCTTGCCTGCGCCACTTCCTGCTCGCGGTTGCGGTTTTTCTGGTCACTCCTCATGTCACATAGTTGCAGATAGTCCACAATCACCATGTCACAGCGATTCTTGCTCTTCAGCAGGCGGGCGGAAGAACGCACGCGGTCCATGCTCGTCATCGGATGGTCGTCTATCAGTATGGGCAACCGCGACAACTCGGCAGACGCCTCATGCACCTGCCTCACCTCGCCGGGTGTGAGCTGACCGCTACGCAGGTGTTGCGGGTCTACCCCCTCCGTAGCTGCAAGCAGCCAGCGGTCTCCCAGGCGCTCGCCTTGCATTTCGAGGCTGAAGACCACCACATGACGCCCCGCCATGGCAGCGGCACGGGCTAGGTGGAGGGCAAAGGCCGTCTTCCCCACCGACGGACGGGCAGCAAGGATGTTCAAGTCGCCGCGCTGCCAGCCCGCCGTAACGTGGTCCAGAGCGTCAAAACCCGTAGGGATACCCGTAATGCCGTTGCATCCGTGCTCCATACGCTGCTCCACCTCGGCCAGCGTGTCGTCCATCAGCCGGTCTATGGAGCGAAGGTGGTCGGCTACGCCGCTCTCGTCCTCCAGCCCCTCCAGCAGTCGATGGGCTTCCACCAGGATGTCGTCAATATCCATCGACTCGTCGGCACTGAACGCCAGCAGTTGCTGGAATCCCGTACGCATGATACGCCGCGTGTGCAATTGCCTAAGGATGAGCGCATGATACTCCAGATGAGCACTGGAGCTGACCTTCGAGCTGATGCGTAACAGTTCGTAAGGCCCGCCCACGGCATCGAGTTTGCCACGGGCTGCCAGTTCGTTCTTCAGCGTGATGGTATCTATGGACTTCACGCTGCGATACATCGATTGCAGGGCGGCAAAAATTTCCAGATTCTTCTCCTCGTAGAACATCTCGGGACGAAGTTTGTCCGCCACCAGAGGCATGGCAGCGCGCTCTATCATGCAGGCACCGATGACAGCTTCTTCGAGGTCACTGTCGTGGGAAAAAGTAGTTTCAGTCATCATATTCATTTTCAAAAGATTTGTCCGCCAGATAGGTGGCGGCTTGTTTACAATATTTTTGGTTGTTCAGATGGTCGTAATATTCGTCGATGTTGTCCAGTGCCCGCTGTTTCTCGCCTGCCGTCAATTTTTTCCATTCGCGACGGGCCCGGCCGATGTTTACTTTGGGATGCTCGGTGATGTCATGAAACTTTTCCCAGAAGATGCAGAAGTCCTCTCCCACCCCAGCCACCGGCGCTGCCTTCTTCTTCCGCGGGGCTGCTTTAGGACGGGCATTGCCAGTAAGGAAATCATAATCGGGGATACGGATGTGCATCACGTAGGGGTTGGCCACCCGCTCCACGATGCCGGCGTCGAACATCTTGTTGAAGAAGTAGCGCGTACGGTTGCGAGGCCACCCCAATATCTCCATCCAGCGGGCCAGGGAAAGTACGGACTCGCCACGTACACAGTCGAAAAGGTGTCCCCTGACGTTGCAGGTCACCGTGCTGTAGTTGACGTGTGTCAGCACAAAGACAAAGGCTTCGAAGGCATCGGCGGCTTTCTCTCCGGTTTTCATATTCATTTGTTCCTCAAACAAGGCTTTGGGGAAGAGGAGATAGCCTTTCTTCAGCATCTCCGTTGTCATGGGTCTCATTTCTTTTTCCATTTTTGTCTATTCTTAATTCGATAATGCGACAAAGGTAAGGGACCAGCCAGGGGGATACAAATAAGCAGTTAGAATCGGCTAAAAATTAATGAAATACATAAGGTGGCGAGAGAGGGTTTCACCTCATCCTCCACCACCCTATATAATAATATACTAAAATAATCAGAATGTATTAGAAATACATTCTCTATTTCGCATATTTTTTAGAGACCAGAAGATACGGATTTTTCACGGCCATATCCTTCACGTGGTCGGGCATCCCCCAGTAGCTCAGGAGGATGCCTATCTGTACGGGGGTGAGGTGGGCAGTCCTGGCGGTATAGCCCTGGTCCGTCAGATCCTTCAGCAGGCAAGCGTGTTCCGCAATGGAACGGCGCAGGGCCTTTACGGCCGAGCAGGCATACGCGTAGTTTGGGTAATAGGCCACTGCCACATCTGCAATGCGATGGCATCCCTCGAGCAGCCATTCAAAACTTTGTTCTTTTATCATTTTGCATATATTTATTAATAAAACATGTTGCAAAGTTAGAATGGGAGGGAAAACTGGGAAAGTTCGAGTGGCAATAAGAAAACTTGCTCAAGAAAAATGAATGTGTCAAAACGGTTGATGACACACCCTCACTGTCTTATTGATAAAAGCAACACTTTCATACTATAATAGTAAAGCACACATTTTGTGTATTTCATGCAACTTATCGGTCAGCGATTTTTCTTTAAGAGAGACAGCCATATTATATCTCGCCTGCCTATTAACGAGAAGTTCCGCACTAATCCCTAAGGCTGCTTCTACCATAAGAGCGAAGTCACTGGTTACATCTCCCTCTCCCTCTTGAAGTACCCCAGCACCGTGGCCGGTGTAAGACAGCAGCGTTCCACGCTTTTCAGGCGGCTCTGAAAAGTATATCGGGAGCATAGCACAAGGCAGAACCAAGTATAGTTCAAGCTACGGTGCAAGCGGTGCTGAAGGTGGTCGAAAAAACGGGAAACACGGGCAAAGAAGCTAGCGATATGCTCGCGGGGAACAAAACGGGAAGGCTGTACGGCAGCATTACGGGAGCGCTTGGCGGTACGTTCCATCTGTGCAAGGGTATACTCCAGTTGCTCGATGTCATTGCGGGTGTTCTCCATGGTTTGTTCCAATTTCTCGCGTCGTACCTGCTGCTTGGCATATCGTTCTTTTCTGTCAGCGATTCGATTTTTGAGGTCTTCTGCGGTGAGGTTTATTCCTTTGTTCTGGATTGATTTCATTATAAATGTATGTTTTATAGTTGTTTGTCTGTATATAAGTTCACGAAAACACATCATCCGTCTGCACCGAATGCATAATGCATAAAGGGCAAACGGATGATATATCAGGAGCAAATGTACGATGAATATTGCAGATAAAGTTCTTAATGACCATTAAGTCTTGTTATAAAACATGATATTATCTACTGCAAATTTGGAGATTATCAGAAAACACGTACATTTGCAATGTGTTTTTCATAGTATTAGATTTAAGGTTAACAAAAGATTGGCTGTCTGGGATAGATAGCCTTTTTTTATGCCCGCACCATTCGATTCATCCAATTAGTATCAATTCACTTTATACAACTTTTTAACCCACCAAAAGTGTTTTTAAACCCCAAAAGTTGTAGATTATAAATACTATGTTTATATTTGCAACATGAAAAAAGCGCTCGAGAAAATGTAGTATCTACAACTCGTCTGTGAAGTGGGTGGCGGTTGTGATATAGACAGCGTTCATAAGACAAACAAGCAAGCAATCTACAACAATAAAAATATGAAAGTTAGACTTATGACGAAAGTTAGTGCTGCAACCCTCATTTCAGCAATTGCCTGCAGCATATTCACGGGATGTACCGAAAAAGACCTATACAATCCCGAACGTGGAAAAACAGAACTAAAGCCGGAGAGCGAATACTTTGACTTTGCAACAACAGCCCAGGTAGCTTTTGACGTGAATTATGGAAAAATCGCAGGAGGCGCATTAATAGAGGTGTTTACAGAAGACCCCATCACCTATCAGACAAACAACCTCTACTCCATCAACGGCGAAGCGGTTTTTAAAATCTTTGCAGATGCAGACGGACGCTTCACCGGCAACGTAGAACTGCCCAAAGCGACAGAAAAGGTATATATCATCTCACAAAGTTGGGGAGCCCCCATGTGTGTGGAAGCGGATGTGGAAAACGGCAAAGTGGTGGTAGATATGACCGAGGACAATGCCAACACTCGCTCAGCTGCCATGACACGTGCAAAATCCAACCTGACTATCGACCTAAAGGATAGGAAGGAACGGGTATACTCCATCGTTGGATGGGGACAATCTCACGGTGAGATTATTGATAATAATGACATTGTAACTACGGGAAATTTCAATGACGGAACTTTAAAGCAGTTACAACACACACTGTGGAAAGGTTATGACAGCAAACCCAGCAATCTGGACAACAGAGCTTTGGTGAGCGATACAAAGCATGTGAACACCACCATTGCCCAAGCATATATCAACAACCAGGGACAACACGTAACGATTACCGATGCAGAACTGTATCTGACCTTCCTGACCGAACGTGCCGGTTACCTGACTTCCATCGGCTATTATTACTACAAGACCAATGAAATTCCCAACAGCCCTGACAAGGTAGACAAATTCATTATCATTCCCAATGCATCCATTGCAGGAGACGACCCGTATACCGGATGGTCTGGAAGTGGTAACAAATATTCCCGATATGACGCTCCCATACAGAAGAATACAAAAATACAACTTCTGTATCAGGACGAAAACGGTAATGTCTCCACCAAATTCCCGGCAGGATATACCATAGGATATTTCATCATCCCCAATGGATATACCCCCAATAAAGGTATCGACTACTCTATAAATTATATATATTCCAATAAAGAATGGAACAAGATATATGCAGGCCAACAAGCTCGCTTTATCTCCCTCTCCACCAGCAACGGCACGGTAGTCTACGGAGTAGAAGATGGCGATGATACCAGCTACGAAGACATACTGTTCTGTATCGATGCCAACCCCAATGAAGCCATTCAAGACCCGGACCGTCCGGTCATAGACCCGGAAGAGCCTACGGTGACGAGCTCCGAAACAACCTACCGCACGTATGCCTACGAAGACATCTGGCCCAATGGCGGTGACTATGACTTGAACGACGTGATTATCGAACACAAACGGGCCATTTCATTCAACAGCAACAATTATGTGCTGAAGGTGGAAGACACCTTTGTACCCGTACAGCAAAGTGGTGCCGCCACATACTCCAACGCATTTGCCGTGCAATATGTGGCCAGCCAGCGAGGCAGCATAGAACTGCCTGCCGGAGCAGTCGATGAAACAGAGACCTCTTCTGTCATCCTATTCCCCGATGCAAAGTCTGTGCAGGGCAACGAATTTACCGTAACCCGTACATTTGCAGACAACACATTGCCTAAGAAGAATCTGGAGAGCGACTTGAACCCGTTCATCATTGCCCAGTATACAGCCGGAGCCGACAACCGGACAGAAGTGCATCTGCCCAAGAAGAAAGCGACCGGTAAAGCCAACGCAGAGCAAATCGGAGCCGAAGACGATGCCTACTACATCAACAAGGACGGCAAATATCCATTCGCCATCATGCTGCCGGCCACAACCGGCACGGAAGGCCCCATCCGGTTCACTCCGGCAAAGGAAACCGTACGCATCGACCTGGAGTATCCCGATTTCGCCAAATGGGTAGAGTCCAATGGCGCCACCAATAATGACTGGTATCTCTACTACCAGTCGTCCAAAGAGTGAAATCCTACGACATTCTTTAAAGAAGAGCCGCGCAATAGTTGCATTTGCACGGCTTTTTTCATGCATGAGCATTACCGTTATGAAATTATTTTTTCTACATTTGCATCCGTTAAAAGGAAACAAAACCGTATCAGGCTGAAAAACATGAGGAATACATCACCCGCCGCACCTACCATCCGCTTTCGCCGCTGGAGCAGAAAAGCCTACGCTGCATTTGCCAGCATAGGGCGGTGTGTCACCATCGGTTGCCTGCGCAAAAACGTGGCAGACAGCTCTCTGTCCAAACAGAAGGCTGCGGGAACCGCAGGACATGCCGGATGCGGGGAAGAGAGTGCCTGGAAAGGGGAAACGGAAGGAAGAGAAACCGACACCGGCATTCCGCTGGGTAGCAGCAGCGCCCTGACAAGTATCCTCACGGAGCTGGGAACGAACCGGCACATTCTTTTTGAAACACAAGTCATCCGCCCCTGCGGGAATACGGGCAGACAAGACACATATAGCCTAAAACAAAAGAGAACAAGAGGTACGGATTACCGGAAGCCATGCAGCAGAGTGACAAGCTGCACCGCCCCGGCAATCCGTACCTCTGTCTTTATCCACGAACTTAACCCAAGAAAGATATGACCCTACAGAAGTTGAAGGAACAAGTGCTGCGCGGCAGCCACATCAGTAAGGAAGAAGCCGAATGGCTGGCTGTGCAACCCGACAAGGAAGCGCTATACGAAGCTGCCCACGAGATAACCCGGGGCCTGGCCTCGGAGGAGTTTGACATGTGCTCCATCATTAATGCCAAGTCCGGACGATGCCCGGAAAACTGCAAGTGGTGTGCACAGTCGTCGCACTACAAAACCCAGGCAGACGTGTACGACCTGGTGGACAAAGAAGAATGCCTGCGGCATGCCCGGCATAATGAAGCCCAGGGCGTGGCACGTTTCTCGCTGGTGACCAGTGGACGGAAGCCCTCCTCCAGAAACATGGAGAAACTGTGCGAAGCCGCCCGGCACATGCGCCGGCACTCGTCCATCCAGTTGTGCGCATCACTGGGACTGCTCAACGAAGACGAAATGCGGGCACTGCACGACGCAGGCATCACCCGCTATCACTGCAACCTGGAGACAGCCCCCTCCTACTTTCCCCAACTGTGCAGCACGCACACGCAGGAAGAGAAGCTGCGCACCCTGCAAGCCGCCCGCAATGTAGGCATGGACATCTGCAGCGGCGGCATCATCGGCATGGGCGAGAGCATGGAGCAACGCATCGAATTCGCCTTCACACTGCGCGAGCTGGAAGTACAGTCCATCCCCATCAACCTCCTGAGCCCCATCCCCGGCACACCGCTGGAACGGCAGGCACCACTCAGCGAGGAGGAAATACTGACCACCATCGCCCTCTTCCGCTTCATCAACCCGACGGCTTTCCTCCGCTTTGCCGGAGGACGCTCGCAACTGAGCAAGGAGGCCGTAAAGCAAGCGCTACACATCGGCATCAACTCCGCCATCGTGGGCGACCTGCTGACAACGCTCGGCTCGAAAGTGTCAGAAGACAAGGTACTGATAGAAGATGCCGGATACCGGTTCTGCGGCTCGCAGTTCGACAGAGAGCACCTATGGCACCCCTATACCTCCACCACCAACCCGCTACCGGTGTACAAGGTGAAGCATGCCGAAGGCGCCACCATCACCCTGGAAAGCGGAGAAACACTCGTAGAGGGAATGTCGTCGTGGTGGTGCGCCGTCCACGGGTACAACCACCCTACACTGAACCGGGCGGCAGAGAAACAGCTGGGCAAGATGTCGCATGTGATGTTCGGAGGGCTGACACACGACCCTGCCATTGAACTGGGCCAGTTGCTGCTACCGCTTGTCCCGCCGTCCATGCAGAAGATATTCTATGCCGACTCGGGCTCGGTGGCAGTAGAGGTGGCCTTGAAAATGGCCGTGCAGTACTGGTATGGCAAGGGAAAGGCGAAGAAGAACAATTTTGTGACTATCCGTTCGGGCTATCACGGGGATACATGGAATGCCATGTCTGTCTGCGACCCGGTGACGGGCATGCATTCGCTGTTCGGGGCATCATTGCCGATGCGCTATTTCGTGCCGCAGCCGCGCTCGCGCTTCCACGGCGAATGGGATGAACGGGATACGGTGGAACTGCGGAAACTGGTAGAGGAGCATCACGAGGAACTGGCAGCGCTTATCCTCGAACCTGTGGTGCAGGGCGCTGGCGGCATGTGGTTCTACCACCCCCAGTACCTGCGCGAAGCGGCACAGATATGCAAGGAACATGGCCTGCTGCTGATATTCGATGAGATAGCCACGGGCTTCGGACGGACGGGAAAACTCTTTGCCTGGGAGCACGCGGGTGTAGAACCGGACATCATGTGCATAGGAAAGGCCATAACGGGCGGATACATGACGCTGTCTGCCGTACTGACGACGAATGAAGTGGCGGATACCATCTCCAACCATACACCGGAGGTGTTTATGCACGGACCCACCTTTATGGGGAATCCACTGGCATGCGCCGTAGCGTGCGCTTCGGTGAAGCTGCTGACCTCGCCCGAATACGACTGGCAAGGCAAGGTGACTCGCATCAGCCGGCAACTGCAAGAAGAGCTTGAACCGGCACGCCGATTACCGCAAGTGACGGATGTACGTGTGCTGGGAGCCATCGGGGTGATTGAGACAAAAAAGCCCGTAGACATGGCGTGGATGCAAAAACGCTTCGTTGAGGAGGGAATCTGGGTACGCCCGTTCGGAAGATTGGTATACCTGATGCCTCCGTTCATTATAGAGCCGGAACAGTTGAGGAAGCTGACGGGAGGGTTGATGAAAATTATACAGGAAATGAATTGAGAGGATAAAGGGAAAATTATTATATCAAGAATTTATGAACGTAACTAACTATATGCAGCAAGAGCTGCAAACATTGAAAGAACACAGCAACCTGCGCCGCCTGCCGCAACTGACACACGAGGGACGCACGGTTGTAGCCGATGGCCGGCATATGCTGAACCTTTCGTCCAACGACTATCTGGGTCTGGCTGCCGACCGCCAGCTGAAGGAAGAATTCCTGCAGACACTGACACCGGACACCTTCCTGCCGACTTCCTCCTCCTCCCGCCTGCTGACGGGGAACTTCGGGATTTACGAAGAGCTGGAGACGGAACTCGCCACACTTTTCGGCACAGAGACAGCACTGGTGCTCAATAGCGGCTATCATGCCAATATGGGGATTCTACCCGCCGTGAGCGATACACAAACCCTGATACTGGCAGACAAGCTGGTGCATGCCAGCATCATCGACGGCATCCGCCTATCCACCGCACGCTGCATCCGCTTCCGCCACAACGACCTGGTACAACTGGAACGCCTGCTGGAACAACACCATGCAACATTCCGGCAATTGATTATCGTCACAGAAAGCATCTTCAGCATGGACGGTGACCAAGCCGACCTCACGGCATTGGTGCGTTTGAAAAAAAGATACTCCAACGTACTGCTCTATGTGGACGAAGCCCATGCATTCGGCGTAAGGGGACTGCGCGGTCTGGGCTGCGCCGAAGAAACCGGATGCATCCGGGATATAGATTTCCTCGTGGGCACCTTCGGCAAGGCAGCGGCGTCTGCCGGCGCATACATCGCCTGCTGCCGGACGATACGCGAGTATCTCGTCAACCGGATGCGAACCTTCATCTTCACCACGGCATTGCCTCCGACAAGTATTGCCTGGACACTGTTTATCGTGCGGAAACTTGCCGGAATGCAGAACCGCCGCGAGCATCTGGCAAGAATCGGCCGGACGCTGCGCGAAGCATTACAAGCCAAAGGGTACGGATGCCCCAGCGCAAGCCATATCGTCCCACTGATTATCGGCCCCAGTGCCGACACCGTGCTGTGTGCAGAGCTGCTGCAGAGGCATGGGTTCTATGCACTGCCGGTGCGCCCGCCCACGGTGCCCGAAGGAACATCACGCATCCGCTTCTCATTGACAGCGGACATACGGGAAGATGAGATTGGAGAACTGATCCCCCTTATTCCCCTAAAGGAAGAGAAGAATACTAACGCTATACGATTCTAAAAACAGATGAAACAAAGTTACATTATACACGAACATCATCCCCGGCTATTGCTGTTCTTTGCCGGCTGGGGAGCCGATGAGACTCCTTTCAAAATGTATCGTCCGGCAGCCAGCGACTTCATGGTGTGCTATGACTACCGCACACTGGATTTTGACGCCTCCGGACTGGAAAAATACCGCGAAATCAACCTCATCGGCTGGTCTATGGGGGTATGGGCGGCTTCGCAGACCATGCCACAGCTCTCATCGCCAGGTACGTCCGGCGAAGGTATCCATATGGCAAACAGCATCGCCATCAACGGAACACCCTACCCCATAGACCAGCATATGGGTATTCCACCCGCCATCTACCACGGGACATTGGACGGACTGACCGGGGCTTCACTGCACAAATTCCTCCGCCGCATGTGCGCCAACGGAGCAGCCTTCAAAGCTTTCCTGGAAATCACTCCCCGCCGTCCGCTGGAAGAGTTGAGAGATGAGTTGACGGAGATTGAGAAGATGTACCACACACTGCCTGCTGCCACCTTCCACTGGCAGCAGGCAGTAACGGGAGGCAACGACCGCATCATTCCACCAGCCAACCAGCTGCAAGCCTGGGAAACACTCGGCACCCCCGTGCTGCAAACGGAGGATGCCCACTATCAGGAAGAGTTATTCAGACATTACCTGCAAGACCTATGGACAAGCCACTGAACCCGATGGACAAACAACTGATAGCCTCCCGCTTTGCCAAAGCCCGGAATACCTATACCCGGGAGGCCCGCGTGCAGCAACAAGTCGCCGAGAAGATGATGCAGCTCATAAAGGAACCATACACACGTTTCCGCCGTGTCGTAGAGTTTGGCTGCGGAACGGGAAGCTACTCGCGTATCCTCCTCCACACCTTGCAACCGGAAACCCTGCTGCTGAACGACTTGTGCCGGGAAATGGAAGAGTGCGTCAAGGAACTTTGCGACGGCACTACCGTGCAGTTCGTCCCCGGTGATGCCGAAGCCATCGACTTCCCCGGAGAAACCGACCTGATAACCTCGTGCTCCACCCTACAATGGTTCAACGACCCAGGTGCTTTCTTCACCCGCTGCCACCAAGCACTGGTGGCAGACGGCCTGCTTGCCTTCAGCACCTTCGGCACCACAAACATGCACGAAATACGCCAACTGACGGGGCATGGGCTGGACTATCTCTCCGTTGAGGAGCTGCAAGCCCTGCTGTCTCCCCACTTCGATATTCTCCATGCCGAGGAAGAGGTAGTAACCCTGCCCTTCCCCACCCCTCAGGCAGTGCTGAAGCATCTGAAGCAAACCGGAGTGACGGGAACGGAAAAAAGGATATGGACGCGCAGCCGCCTGCAATCCTTCTGCAAAGAATACACAACCCGGTTCAGTGATGCCGCAGGCAACGTAAACCTGACCTATCACCCCATTTATATCATCGCACGAAAAAAAACAAAATAATGGAAACAAAAAACATCTACTTCATCAGCGGCATTGATACAGATGCCGGAAAAAGCTATTGCACCGCCTGGTATGCCCGTGAGCTTATGCAACGCGACCTGCGCGTCATCACCCAAAAGTTCATCCAGACCGGCAACACCGGCCATTCCGAGGACATCGACCTGCACCGCCGCCTCACCGGAACCGGCTACCTGCCGGAAGACAAAGAGGGGCTGACCATGCCCGAGATATTCTCCTACCCCTGCTCCCCCCACCTCGCCGCCCGCATAGACAAGCGCCCGATAGACTTCGAAAAAATAGAGCGTGCCACCAGGGAACTTTCCCATCGCTATGATACCGTGCTCGTAGAAGGCGCCGGCGGTCTGATGGTTCCCCTTACCGAAGATTTCCTGACGATAGACTACATTGCGGAGAAGCAGTACCCGCTTATCTTTGTCACCTCCGGAAAGCTGGGCAGCATCAACCACACCCTGCTGAGCTTCGAAGCCATCAAGAACCGGGACATCGCGCTCGATACGGTACTCTACAACCTCTATCCCACGGTAGAGGACAAGACTATCCAGGAAGACACGATGAAATACATCAAGCAGTATTTGTCCAAGCACTTTCCCGGAACAAAGTTTGAGGTAGTGCCGGAAATTGTGTAAATTTGCAGCACATAAACGTCCTACTGCACATGGAAGCATTTACATTAGATTCAACTGAAATTATCGTACTCGCTACGGCGGGTGGTCTGTTCCTTATTCAAATTATCTACTACCTCTGTCTCTACAACCGTATTCATGCGCGCAGCCGTGCCGTGAAGCAGGGAGACACGCACTTCACCCAGGAACTGCCCCCCATATCCGTCATCATCTGCGCCCGCGAGGAATCCGAGAATCTGCGCCGCAACCTGGGCGCCGTGCTGGAGCAGGACTATCCCCAATTTGAAGTCATCGTCATTAACGACGGCAACACCGATGAGAGCGAGGATTACCTGACCATCCTCGAGGAGAAATATCCCCATCTCTACCACAGCTTCGTACCCGATTCCTCCCGTTACATCAGCCGCAAGAAGCTGGCCGTGACGCTTGGAATCAAGGCCAGCAAATATGACTGGCTGGTGTTCACCAATGCCAACTGCATGCCCCAAAGCAACCAATGGCTGCGACTGATGGCACGCAACTTCACATCACGTACCCAAGTGGTGCTGGGATACAGCGGCTACGAACGCGGCAAAGGCTGGCTGCACAAACGGGCGGCATTCGACAATCTGTTCACTTCCATGCGCTATCTGGGATTTGCCCTGGCAGGCAGCCCCTACATGGGCATCGGGCGTAACCTGGCCTACCGGAAGGAACTCTTCTACCAACAGAAAGGATTCTCCGCACACCTCAACCTGCAACGGGGAGACGACGATTTGTTCATCAACCACGTGGCTACCCCGGAGAACACGCGGGTAGAAACGGATGCCAATGCCATTGTGCGCATGCAGCCGCTTCTGCGTACCAAGGACTGGAAAGAAGAGAAAATAGGCTACGCCTCCACAGCACGGCTGTATCATGGAATGCAACGCTGGCTGGCCGGTTTTGAGACCCTGACCCGCCTGGCATTCCACGCATCCTGGATAGCCGTGATGGTCATCGGCATTCTGCACTTCCACTGGCTGGCAGCAGGCGTCGCTTTTCTTTTGTTCCTGTTCCGTTTCACCATGCAGGCAGTCATTGTCAACAAGACTGCCCACGACCTGGAAGAACAGCGCAGATATTACTTCACACTACCGGCTTTCGACCTATTGCAGCCGATACAGTCTTTACGTTGGAAATGGTACTGTCTGTTCCGCAAGAAAAGCGATTTTCTGAGAAAGTGATTCTCTTATTCGTAACGGATGGAAGTTGCCGGATGGATGCGTGTAATCAGGAATGATGGGCCCAGCAACATCAGGACCGAAGCCAGCAATGTGCCGGCATTCAGCAGCAGGAACAGCCAGATATTGAAAGATACCGGAACAGTAGCCATGTAATAGGTTTCAGGGTCGAGCTTGAACAAGCCGGACCAGCGCTGCACGAAATAGAACGCAAGGCCGATTATGTTCCCCCAAAGCATGCCTTTCCCAATGAGGAAGACCGAAAACCAAAGGAAGACTTTACGGATGGTAAAGTTATTGGCTCCCAAAGACTTCAGCACGCCTATCATGGAGGTACGCTCTATGATGATAATCAGCAGGCCGGATACCATGGTGAAACCCGCCACCCCAATCATCAGAATGAGAATGACCCAGATGTTGACATCCAAGATGCCCAGCCAGGCAAAGATTTGGGGATTGAGCTGCTCTACATTACGGACGCAATACTCGGCACCATAGCGGTCGGGATTCTCATCCGTATCGGCAGCTATCTCATAGGTGGTTTCTTCCAGCTTGTCATAATCGCGTATTTCCAGCTCCACACCGCTCACCTGGTCCGGCTCCCAGTTGTTCAGGCGATTCACCAGATAGAGGTCGGTAAGCAGGAATAGGTTGTCGTATTCGGAGAAGTTGGTTTGGTAGATACCTACAATCTTCAGGCGGCGAGCACGCACATCGTCCTGGATGAAGTAGGTGTCTATCTTGTCACCGAGTTTCAATTGCAGCTTGTTGGCAAGAGACTTTGAGATGACTACGCGGTTGGACGAAGCGGAATCGCTGAATTGCGGAAACTCCCCCTCCAGCAGATGGCGGTGGAAAAAGGTGCTGTCATACTCCTGCCCCACACCTTTCAGCACCATTCCCTGAAAGGCATCGGCGGTCTTTATCATCCCCGGCTTGGTGGAGTAGCGTTGTACATGCTTCACTTCGGGATAATCGGAAAGCGCAGCCATCATGCTGTCGCCCACCACCACCGGGCGCGTCTCATAAGAGCGTGCAGCATCCAGGTTGCCTATCTGGATATGGGCACCGAAACCCACGATTTTATCCCTTACCTCGCTCTTGAAGCCAACAATGACGGACACGGCAATAATCATCACCGCCAGTCCGAGGGCAATACCCACCATGGCAATAAGGACAGCCGGACGGGAAACTTGCTTGCCCGGCTCCGAGTTGCGATAAATGCGCAACGCTATAAAGCGAGATAAGTTCATAAATTAATCCCTAATCCTTCATTTCTCTTCCCGGATAGGCTTCCAATGCTTTTTGCAATACAAACAAGGCGCGGTTCAAGTCATCTTTCTTCAGTACGTATGCGATACGCACTTCGTTGCGACCGGAACCCGGCGTAGTATAGAATCCGGACGCAGGCGCCATGAATACCGTCTGTCCCTCGTATTCGAACTCCGACAGACACCAGGCACAGAACTTGTCCGAATCATCTACCGGAAGCTTTGCCACCGTATAGAATGCTCCCATCGGGATGGGCGAATATACGCCCGGTATACGGTTCAATCCGTCAATCAGGCATTTACGGCGTTCTACATATTCATCGTATGTGTCGCGCAGATAATCCTCACCGGCATCCAGCGATGCTTCTGCGGCAATCTGGCCTATCAACGGAGGACTGAGACGCGCCTGGCAGAACTTCATGACAGCATCCCGGATTTCCTTGTTCTTCGTTATCAGGGCACCGATGCGGATGCCGCACTCCGAATAGCGCTTGGACACGGAATCAATCAGCACCACATTGTTCTCAATGCCCTCCAGATGGCAGGCAGAGATATAGGGAGAACCCGTATAAATAAATTCACGGTACACCTCGTCCGAGAAGAGGAACAAATCGTACTTCTTCACAAGGTCGCGAATCTGGTTCATTTCACGGCGTGTATAGAGGTAACCCGTAGGATTGTTAGGATTGCAAATCAAAATAGCACGCGTGCGCTCGTTAATCAACTCCTCGAACTTCTCTACCTTGGGCAACGAGAAACCCTCTTCGATGGTCGTGGCAATGGTGCGTATCTTGGCTCCGGCAGAGATGGCAAACGCCATATAATTGGCATAGGCCGGCTCGGGAACAATGATTTCATCCCCCGGATTGAGGCAAGCCAGGAAAGAGAACAACACCGCCTCCGAGCCACCGGAAGTGATGATGATGTCGTCTGCAGTCAGATTGATATTGTACTTTGCATAGTAACCCACCAACTTCTCGCGGTAACTGCGATATCCCGCACTGGGACTGTATTCCAGAACTTTCCGGTCGATGTTCCGTATCGCTTCAATCGCGACTTCCGGAGTAGGCAGGTCGGGTTGACCGATGTTCAGGTGAAATACATGTATACCCCTCTGCTTGGCAGCATCTGCCAGAGGAGCCAGTTTTCTGATAGGAGATGCGGGCATCTCCATTCCGCGAATAGATATTGTTGGCATGAGGTTTATTTACTATTTGACGATTTATGATTTACTATTTAATAGAGTATTTATAGGTGATATTGCTATCACTTTATCATTAAAGTTGCAAATGTAGCGAATTATTTGAAACCAAAAGGAAGGCAAGACCATAAAAACTTTAAAAAACTTATCTATCGTAAAAACTCTATGATATGTAAACAGAAACTTGTATCTTTGAAAAAGCAAACGAGCCAAGTAGAATCAATTGTAAATAGTAAATAGTCAAATAGTAAATAACACCATGGTCATCAACCTTATAACTTTTGCTTCCATACTGCATAAACAAGCATCAGTCCGTAGCTCCCACGAAGTGATATTGACTGAATTGGAAAAATACTTTACCGTCAACTTCATTGATTACAAAGACATAGACAAGTTATCACCCGATGACTTCAGTATTATATTCATTGCCACCGGAGGTGTGGAACGGCTGGTAATCCAGCATTTCGAATCCCTTCCCCGCCCCGCCATCCTCTTGGCAGACGGCATGCAGAACTCACTGGCCGCCGCTCTCGAAATATCTTCCTGGCTGCGCGGCCGGGGAATGAAAAGCGAGATTCTTCACGGAGAGCTCCCCGAGACCATCAAGCGTATTTTTGTCCTGCACAGCAATTTCGTGGCACAACGCAGCCTTTTCGGCATGCGCATCGGCGTAATGGGCACTCCGTCCAGCTGGCTCGTTGCCAGCAATGTGGATTATCTGCTTGCCAAACGCCGCTGGGGTATCGAGTACACAGACGTCTCATTGGACCGCATTTATGAATACTACGGACAGATAACGGACGACGAGGTGGGCGAAGCATGCGCCGGACTGGCAGGAAAAGCGCTTGCCTGCCGAGAGGCAAGCCCCGAAGACATGATAAAAGCCATGCGGCTGTATCGAGCCATCAAGAGGATTGTAGAGGAAGAGCGACTGAGCGCCATTACCCTCAGCTGCTTCCGCCTGATAGACCAAACGGGAACCACCGGCTGCCTTGCCCTTGCCTTGCTGAACGACGAAGGAATCATTGCCGGATGTGAAGGCGATTTGCAATCCGTCTTCACCATGCTGGCCGTAAAAGTGCTGACGGGGAAAAACTCCTTCATGGCCAATCCTTCCATGATAAATGCCCGTACCAATGAAATCATATTGGCACACTGCACCATCGGCATCGCACAAACGGAGCAGTTCATCATACGCAACCATTTTGAGACGGAAAGCGGCATCGGTATTCAGGGAATCCTGCCGACGGGAGATGTAACCATCGTAAAATGCGGAAGCGAAAGCCTGGACGAATATTACTTGAGCACCGGCACGCTTGTTGAGAATACAAACTACATCAATATGTGCCGCACCCAAGTGCGGATAAAAATGAACTCCCCTGCCGACTATTTCCTCAAGACACCGCTGGGCAACCACCACATCATGCTGTATGGCAATTACGAGGATATATTGGAAGAGTTCCTGCAAGCCAATGCCTGCAAACGGATTGAATGATTACTCGTTCGCATCCGGTATCACCACCTCGAAACGCGTTCCTTTTCCCAACTCTGAGGAGACCGAGATAGAACCATGCAGGCGGTCTACGATGGTCTGGCAAATGCTCAGCCCCAAACCGGCGCCCTGCGTAAAGCTGTCTTCTTTGTAAAAGCGTTCGAAGATATGTTTCTGGGCGTC
The DNA here is from genome assembly GCF_003603495.1 of Bacteroides sp. AM41-16. NCBI lineage: Bacteria > Pseudomonadati > Bacteroidota > Bacteroidia > Bacteroidales > Bacteroidaceae > Bacteroides > Bacteroides sp. AM41-16. The sequence goes on from NZ_QTNE01000025.1 coordinate 24,810, forward strand.
TTCAGAGATACCGCTTCCCGTGTCTTCGACAAAGATGGTGGTATATCCTTCCCGGTTCGTGACATAGCCGAAGGTGATGCTGCCCGTTACCGTGAATTTCTTGGCATTGTTTATCAGGTTGTTCACGACCTGCTTCAAGCGGACGGAATCGGTGATGACCAATTTGTCTTCCCCTTCCGGAATCTCTATACGCAGCTCTACATCCCGAGGCATACTCAGACGCTGGGATTCATGGACCTCCTGCATGATAAACGCCAGGTTGAATGCTCCGAACTTAAAGTCCATCGTGCCCGATTCTATGCGCGAGAGGTCCAGAATATCGTTTATCAACGCCAGCAGCAATGTACAGTTGATGTTGATTGTTTCGACGAACTGCTTTACCTCTTCCGGAGAAAAAGCGTCCAAATCCTTCAACAAATCCGAGAAGCCGACAATGGCATTCAAAGGGGTGCGTATCTCATGGCTCATATTGGCAAGGAACGCAGATTTGAGCTTGTCGGCCTGCAAGGCACGGTCACGTGCGGCAATCAAGGCCTCTTCCGTATCCTTGTAACGCTGGATGCTCTGGCATACTCCCAATACCATGTATGGGGTATCAACCGTCAGTCCGTCATAAGCGGTACTGCGGAACTCCCACCATTCATAGCTCCCATCCACACTCTTCAACCGGAAACTCATCCGTGAATTGATTTCATTACCCAACAGAATGGCATCAAAATTCCTGCGCGTATGCAGCAAGTCTTCCGGATGTATAAGGGTGTCCATCTCATCACGTGCCAGCAAGTCCGTATCATCGGTATACCCGAAACGGCGCAGCAATCCACCCGGGAAATGGAAACGGTTCATATGCATGTTGTACTGCCACGGATAAATGGAGCTTTCCTCCACCGCCATATTGAAGAAGCGTCTCTGCATCTCTTCTTCGGAGATATTGCGGCATACAATCGCCATTCCCGTCATCTTTTCATTGGCAAAGATAGGTACTACCTCGCCGGAAACGGGGAAATACGTTCCCTGATGGTTTTCCTGCATGAAGGCTTTCTCCGGAATAGGAATAGGTCTCTTTCCGGTACGTACTTTCTTCAACAAGTCCTGCAGGATGTTTTCTCCATTCATGTAAATCCTGAAAATGGAGCCGGCCATCTGCCCTTCATAGAAACGGGACGTATAGGTTTCGGAAGAAAGTCCCAACATCTGTAACAACGGACGGTTGACAAAATGGATGCGCAGGTCGGTATCATACGTAATCAAGCCGTCGCGAATGGAACAGAAGATATTGTCGAACTCGTCGCGCTGCTCCACCAGGCGGTGCTGTATCAACAAGCGGGTCTGGGCATGTATGCGCTTACGCGACTCCCTGCGGTTGGCACGGAAAAGCCAGGCAACCAGCAGCACCAATGCCCCGACAATCAGCGAATAGAACAGAATGAACCAGACACGGTAACGCTCCATCAACGGTATATTCAAAATGATGCCCTTGCTCTCCGCACGGTTCGTGTCCACACGGAAAAACTGCAACTGTTTGTAATCGAACAGCAACTTGCCCCCAAAGTCCTTTACTTCCAATGAGGCGGGTGACTTGCCCTTCAAAATACTTGCAGCCTGCCGGCCGGCAGCAAAAGCATCCTCTCCGGGAACGGCATCATACACACACAGAACACCGTTCGTCATAGCCAGGTTCTGGCTGGTAAACACGGGGGCCTTCAACTTCAAGGAAAGAAAGGGAATCCATTTGGGAGCAATGACAATATGCTTGTAGGCATTGTAGTCATAGCAAATGGAAGTGATGATAGAGTTCAAGGACTTGGCCTGCACATTCAGCACTTTCAACTCATGCTCCGGATAGTTGCTCTTTATGCGTTCCCAGGATTCCTCCACAGCCTTAACCCCTTTAAGGCTCAGGAAACTGCTGTCGGACAGACAGACCAACTCCCTGCGGGAAGGAAACATGCGGACAGCCGCATCCAGCAAGACATCGAAATCCGTTTTCGAAACATAGCCGGAGACGTTGGGCATTCTTTCAAAGACTCTCTCATCCGGGTATTTGATACCCGAAACCACTACCGGTATCTGATAAGGCAGGGAATCACCGCAATGGGTCAATGTGAAGAAAGCCTCATCGCTGGAGGTCACAATCAAGTCCGTTTTCCGTTGCCTGGCACGCTCGCAGATGCGGCGCATGATGAAGCACTCGGAAGCGAAAGACCAGTAATCGGCATTCAGATATTCAGTAGTGATATTGGCTTTAACTCCCCCCTTGTCCAGTCCGTTCTCCAAATTTTCTGTCAGAAGGCTGTGCCAAGGAGTATTTTTTGTATAGGACTGTATGAAAAGTACATTGTACGTACGTTCCGTAGCCGAAAGTGTTCCCGACATCAACCACAACAAGCCTGCAAACAATGGAAAGAAAAGGCGTTTCATCATAATATAGATTTTGTATACTCAACGCAAAACTCTTATTCGTCACGCAAATATACAAGTTATATTGAGAATGAGCACAGATTATTCAAAAAAAACTCACTCATCGTGCAATGCTTCGGCAGGCTGTACCTTCATGGCCCGTGAAGCCGGATACCAGATTCCTGCAATCACCATCAATGCCATCAATATCCAGACAATAGAAACGCATATGACAAATCTCCCCCAAGTGGCATCCGTGGCTTCCGTAAAAGTGACATCTGCCATAACCATATTGATACATATCATCAAAGCGGGGATGGAAGCAAGTGCCAACAGCAGCAACCCTTCACCCAGCAATTGCCAGCGTATTCTTCCGCGGCTGCTGCCCATGGCCATGCGCAAAGCAATCTCGCTGCGACGGTGGCGGGTACGGAACCAGAAAGTTCCCATCAGCCCGATGAATACATTGAAAACGAAGAATACTACAATGAGCCTTGCACTGCGAATGTATGGAGTTATTCCTTCAGCAGCATCCCGTTCTATTTTCTGTTCTTTGTAGCTCTGTATGTCGAAAAGATAGAATGGAGTGACCTGCAACTGCGATGTCATATCCTGATAAAAACAGGCTGCAAAATTATCCGTATCCGCCTCCGGGCGTATCCGTAGGGAAATGAACGGAAGGTACTGGTCCTTATAAAACCAACTGGGGAAAGGAGTCAGTACAAAAGGCCCGTAACGGGCATAATCATCCGTCTTCTGCAAAGCACAGACTGCGGAAACACGGTAACGAAGACCTCCGTTGTAATAATCCAGGAACTCGCGACCCACCGCCTCGGCACTTGTCAGGAAAAGGCTGTCTGCCAAATCACGGGTCACCACGGCAGGCAGAGGACTGGCAGTGGAATTCCAATCCGAGACATTCCCCTGCAACAGCGGAATGCGCATGACGTCGAAATATTCGGGAGACACATAGCGCACTGTAGTCTCGACAACATGCACGCTGTCCGTCGTATACCCCTGGTAAACACGCCCGCGGGTATAAGTATCGGTACCCAGCCACGTGGCAGCACTTTCCACTGCAGGATATTGCCTGATACGCCGGAGCACTTCCTCCATCGGCTTGAACCAGAAGGTCTGCAGGCTGTCTTCCGACGTGCACGGCACTATCTGTGTGGGATTGCAGGAAATCCTTATCTTATAGACATGCTCCAAATCATACCCCTTAGGCTGCCGTTCTGCATGGGCAAAGCCATAGAGTACATCCACACAATACCACATCAATGTAAATACAATCAACAGCTCGGCAAACAGCCAGCCGTTACTGCGGCGCTGGTTCCATATCTGGTGTAAAATAGAATGTATCATACTCGTTACTGTTTTAATTGGGATTCGTTTATCCGCTCATTCTCCGCCAAGAACCTCGGCTATAGGGCGACGGGTGGCATGCCAGGCAGGAATAAACACAGAAAGCAGGTTGAACAACAGACACACCACCAATACAGCCACGAAAACCGCAGGACGGAGGAAGAGCCAGACGCTTACATCAAAATTCGTTCCGGGAGCACCATCGCCAAGCATCCAGTCCTTACCCAGCCATAGGAATATGCACGAAAAGAGAAAACCGAGCAATGCGCCGGCAAATGCCAAGGCCAGGTTCTCGCGGAGCAACTGCACCATCAAGGTAGAACGGCTGGCGCCGTATGCTTTCCTTACCGCAAGCTCAGCCATGCGACGGGACATTTGCGAAGATATAAGTCCGCTGACATTGATAGCGGGCACAATAAGCAATATCAAACCCAGGATGATGCAGGTTACGGCAGGACTCATCGTGTCATTACGGAAGAACTGCCGTTCCGTATAGGTGCTGAGGTCGGGAAGCTCCAGTTCATATTCGACCAGTATCTCGTTGAAGCGGGCAAGCGACTGTTCTATCTGCCGCTTGAGTTCCTCTCTGCCGACACCGGGCTTGACAAGGGCCACAGCCTCGAAATCTCCCCGTAGCCCTTCACTGCCCAGACCGGAATCCCGGGTGGAATAAGGCATCCACAACTCTCCATAGGCAAATGTGAACAGAGAGCTCACATCCTTGGTGACCCCGACAATGCGCTTAGGGCGAAAGTTGACAAAATAATTTTTGCCAATGGCTGCTTCGGCAGACCCGAAAGCTTCGCGGGCAAGCTGTTCGCCTATAACCACGACATCCCGGCAAGCATCGAACTCTTCGGTACTGAAAAGACGGCCCGCCACAAGAGGGATATCGTAGACACGCCAATAGTTCAAATCCACCTGACGAACCGTACGGCGCATTCCCCGCACGGGCGAATCCCCACAGTATCTAAGATAGGTAGGTCCCAGATAGGTGACAAGTTCCGCACCCGGAAGTTCTGCAAAAATAGCGTTGACAGCCCGATAAGACATGCCCGTATTGGAATTGCTGTGGTCGGACTTGCGGTAAGAGTATCCATAAGAAGAATATACCATGCTACTGCGGTGCGACTCGGGAGCCAAGTCAGCCGTCTGGATGTCATACACCATGTAAATGACCATGACAAAGGTTATACTCACTGCCGTACCGATGACGGAAACAGCACTGAAAAAGGGATTCTGGCGGATAAGAGCTAAAATTTGTTCCATAGCTTTCTATTCATCGTGCAATGCTTCGGCAGGCTGCACCTTCATCGCCTTGCGGGCAGGAATACCTATACCGATGACAATCATTAGGGTAATCAGCACAAAGCTGATGGCAGCACAGAGCAGCAGGCGGTCCCACTCCAACGTCGTACCGTTCCTCCAGGAATTCAACTCCAGGTGTGCAAGATTATAATCGATGAGCAATGCAACGGGGGTGACAATTGCCAACAACAATATCCCTTCACTAAGCAGCCGGCTGAAGATGGCACGGTCTGTCGCTCCATGCGCTTTGTGCAGTGCTATCTCCGAACGGCGTTGCTGCGTACGGAACCAGAATGTTCCGAGCAAGCCGAGGAAAATGTTCAGCAGTAGGAATCCCATACCCATCACATAGTTACGGATGTCATTGGTCCATGCCTGCTGGTAGTTGCGACGAATATCCTTGAAAGAACGTATCTCCGAAATGAAGATGTTGCCTACGCGGAACTGGCTCTCACTGTCTGCCTTCAGCTTCTCAATGAAGTCATTGTCCTGCCCTTCACGGACGCGGACACAAAGTTCGAGACCGATATAGTAGAAACTCTGCTTCACCATCATGGAATATGAGCTTCGCGCCTGGTCATAATCGTGATAGCGTACATTTTGCAGTGCAGCACCCAGCCGGTAGGTCTTCGTAGTATCACCAAAAAGATAGAACCGCTGGCCTACGAGATCTGTCATCCGGCGGTCGTATTTCCGGTAGAGGTTATCCGAAGCCATAAACTCCCCGCGCTCCAACATTTCAGCCAATTGTTCGGGTGTCTCGCCACGCGTGCCCCGATAGCGGAATACACGGGGAAAGTCCGGTGTCACTAACCTGCGGATGGTCCAACCGGGAGAACGCAAAGTGTCATAGCTTACTTCAGCGCCTGAATTGCTTCCGTTGTAAGGATACGAATTCTGCGAAAGGCTGACCGCTTCTATCTCCGGCCGACGACGCAGACGCTCCAACAACTCGGCTATGTCATCGTGGGTCTGCTGAGAGGTATGCCCGGCTATGTAGTCGGGACTTTTGGGTGTCAGTTCCCCCAACTCTATAAGGTAGCAGTGCTCTATATTAAAGCCTCTCGGCTCCAGATAGGTGGCGGCGCGCGTGTAGAGATAGTCTACCACGTACCACATCACTACACTCACTACCAATAACTCCAACACCAACCATAGGTTTGAGAGCCATTCATTCTTTATCTGTGTAAGAAGTTTCTTAGTCATTTTCTTCAATGATTAATGTTTTGTGATGGAGTTATTTATGCAAACGTCCGCCCAATGCATTTACAATCCCTATTCTTGATGCACGCCATGCGGGAATACCGGAACTTAGTAAGTTCAGCACAAAGCAGAACAACAACGCCCAGCCAAAGGTGGAGCCATGCAGCAATATGCTTGCATCCACTGCCGGAGGACTCAGCGTCTGGCTGAATTCCTGCGCAAACAGCAGTGTATTTCCCAAATAAGCGAATGCTACACTCAGCAACAATCCCATCACCCCTGCCAGCAATGTCACCACCAGATTTTCTGCAATGATTTGCCCCATCAGTTCCAGTCTCGTTGAACCGAATGCCCGGCGCACACCAATCTCTGCCACACGCTGGCGCAGACGGCTCTGCGTCATCGAGCTGAGGTTGATGGCAGGAACAATCAGTAGAATGATGAAGATAATGAGACGCTGCCTGCGTGCCTGGTCCACGTCCGGTTCGATGTTGGCAGCCATTCCTGCGGCATTTTTCTCCTGGTCATAAGGACGGTTACGGTAAATCAACGAATAACCATTCTCGCCAATTACAGTGTCGTACTCCTGACGGCGGCGTTCCGTCTCCTCACGAATAGCAGGAAAATCATCACGGCTTTTCGCCAGAATGGTAACGCTCATCATCCCCATATGCTCATCACTCCATGTGCTTTTCGTTATCTCAGTAGAAGTATAGGGCACCCATACCTGCGCATAGGCAGTGTTGGCCAAAGTAGAAACATCCTTCACTACACCGGACACTGTATAAGGAGCATGGTTCAAAAGGAATTCGCGACCAACAGCCTCCGTTGTCTGGAATAACCTGCGCGCTACACTTTCCGTAATTACCGCTACAGGTAGTCCGGCATCGAATGTAGCCTGGTCATAAGGTTTCCCGGCAACAAAAGAGAAATCAAACACACGCCAGAAAGTATCATCTGTCTGCAACAGGTCGATACCCGTTGCAGGTTGTCCCGGCAGATTCACGGGGGTAGAAATGACCATACAGGTATAAATCGTTACTGCTTCGGGGGTCTTCAGCGATTTGAAGCACTCAAGCGCAGTCTTTATCCCCATCGGTCCGTTGGAACTGTTTCCCTCTCCCCAGCTTTTGTTGGTGATGCTCATATAATGCACATGTAGAAAGCGGTCGCGGTTGCTCTCCGGAGCAAACGGAGCTACCTTCACCTGCTGCATCATCACCACCAGCATGATGAGGAAGATGGCAAGTGCCGTACCGGCTATGCTGACGGCACTAATCATCGGTTGCTGCCGCAACTGTGCCCAGGCTTGTGTGAAGTATTGCTTTATCATATTGATATTTACGATTAGACGATTTACTATTTACGATTGGTGTTACCGCTACTCAACGGCCCACCTTCAGGTTACATGTATTCACTCCGCCTATGCCTCCTTTAGAAATGTCAGCATGCCCGGCAGTTCCGCTCAAAGTGACGTCACCCACACCACTCATTCTGGCAGTCAAATAATCGCAGACTACATGAATATCGGCGCTACCTACTCCGCGTAAAGTAACTTTCAGCTCGTCACACGTCAAATCGGATACATTCACTTCACCCACTCCCTTTACCTCAAATGACACTTCATCCAGTTTCAAGGGCTTCTCACAATTGAATTCCCCTACACCGGTAAACTCCACCTTCTTCAAATCAGGAGCCGAAATCCAAATGGTCACGCCATCTTTCTGATTTCTCATGCTCTTGTTTTTCCTATCCTTGAAGCCTATCAGCAGACAGCCGTCCTTCACTGTGGTTTCTGTATTCTTCACGTGCTTCTCCTTACCTTCAATCTTGAAAGAATAAGTGTCACTCTGTGTAAAATAAATTGTTCCCACAGACGTTATCTCAATGGACGAAAAGGCATCCACTTTGCGCACTTCACTCACTTTGGTATCTTGTGCATAAACACTCAGCATACCTACAAATGTCAATATCAATGCAATGATAATACCTACTATATTAGTTTTCATTTTTCTTCTTTTTTATTGTTAATCCTCTATTGTTTTTCATACTACTCTTCATGCAACGCCTCTGCCGGCTCAATCTTCATAGCCTGCCGTGCCGGAAACCATATTCCAATCACTACCATCAGAGCTATCAGTAACCAAGCCCCTAGAGAACCTGCAAGGAAGCGTATCACACTCCACTCTATCGGCCAAGTGGATATGAGAGAGGTACGTCCTATAGTAAATTCCGCCATCCCCACATTGTAGCATACAACCATGGCAGGCAATGTCACTAACGCCAATAACAGTAACCCCTCACCTATCAGTAAACGAAACACACCGCCACGCGTACTGCCCATCGCCATCCGTAGAGCTATCTCCGAACGGCGGCGGCGAGTACGGAACCAAAAGGTGCCTATTAACCCCAAAAATACATTCACCAGCAGGAAGAGCACCACCACAGCCTGACTGTTCACCTTATCCGTATCGCCATTCATCACCTCGAACTGCAACTGTTGTTCAGTATAGGGAGCGGCATCTGCCACAAACGCATTGTCCGTGTCCAGTTTAGGCGCTATTTCGCGCAGAAACTTCTCCCGATAATCCGGTCCGTCGGCAGCAGGCTTCACGCGGAAAACAATCTGCGACCAATTGTCGGCAAACTCTGCCTTAATCATATTCTCTCCCAAATGATAAAAGAACCAAGGTTCCTCAACTCCATAACGATAGGAACGGAAAGCACCGGTCTTCCCCATCTGCTTGATGATTGTAACAGAATCACCATTACCTAACGGCGTAGTCTGCGAAAACTCCGGCATTTTCTTACGAAAACGTTCAAAAGCGGCATTACTCAGTGTCACATTGTTCCATCCTGCGGGAGTGTCCCGGAACGGGTGACGCGGGTCCTCACTTATCCGGAAAACATCCATATATCCTCCAGTCGTATAAATACAGCGTCCTTGCACCCAGGAAGTATCTTGCACAACCAACGCATTGTAACTATTACTGCCACTCATCGGAAGGCTCCAATAACAAAGGGCAGCTGCCTCTACGGAAGGCTCTTGTTCCAATTTCGCCAATATACCCAGATATTTATCGGCATCAGTCAGACTCGTATCCCGACTTTCTCCACCTACAACGGTGGATAATTTATAGACATGTTCAATATTATAACCCAGCGGACGGTAGAAAGTATATTTCATGCATCCCAGTGAGTCACAGAGGAACCACATCACGATGAATACCAAGAACAATTCAGCCAATACCCAGCCGTTACTGCTGAAGCGTGCCTTTATCATACGTAAGTTATGTATCGTAAATTTCATATCAAGTACCTCCTTCTATTTATCATTCAAAGAATCTACAATAGTGTGCCGTGCCGCTATCCATGCAGGCAGTGCCGCACTCAACAGATTGATGACCACACAGAAAACAAATGCCAGCAGGAATACCCACGGACTAAACAGCGCCTCCATGTTCAAGCTGAGCTCGCCCGACGTACCCACATTCTGATTATTGGTGAACAGCCACATACGCATGGCATATACTGCCAAATAACTGAAAAGCAGTCCCACTACTCCACCCAGTAATGTCAACATCAGATTTTCGTTCAGTATCTGCCGCACAAGCACGCTTTTCGTTCCTCCAAAAGCCTTACGTACACCTAATTCGGTAATACGTTGCTGCATGCGGCTGTTACTCAAGCCACACAAATTGAGTGACGGTACCAACAAAATGATAAATAAAGCTACGGCATATTGAAGATAAAGCATTGTCAAGTCTGGCCCTACATTAGCCCATACGTGGTTGACGTGCGCCACGATATTGTCCGGCTGTTCCATGATGTCTATCTGTTTGTTGCCCAATCCGGCATTAACACGTTCCACCTGCTTGGCAATGCCCTCCCGGATGGCAGGAAAGTCATCAGATGTACGTGCCAATACAGCAATCTGCATGCCTCCCAAATAACTGTGGACTCCGGTAATTTTCAGTTCGTCGGCACTGTACATACCCCACACTTGTGCGTATGCATCCTTAGCAGTGACGGAAACATCTTTCACCACTCCCACGATACGTGCAAGTTCCCGGTTCAGCAGGAATTCCTGTCCCACTACATCTGTACTTCCATACAGTTTCCGCGCTACAGACGCACAGACTACTACAGCCTTGCTTTCTCCAGCACGGTCGGCTTCGCTGAAGCCGCGTCCGGCAAGAAACTGCATGCTGAACACTTTCCAGAAGTCGGGATCTGTCCGCATAGCATCCACTTTCACCCGATTGTTACCGTCAGTCAACGAAGCCAACGACAAACCGGCTGGGGAAAATGCCGTACAGTATTCCACTTCGGGCACCGGCTGCACGCATTCTTTCATAAATGCCGCCGAAGGATTACTCCAATTATTATTGCCGTCCTTTTCCTTGTCGTATACGTGCATAGCGGAAAAGTAAAGACACCGACTGCGGTTCACTTCCGGTTCCAAGTCAGCATATTTTGTCTGCCAAGTAATCACAATAGCCATAATCATGGTGATAGCAAAGGCCGTACCCAATATGGAAATCGTACTTAGCAGCGGATTCTGCTTCAAGATTGTAAAAGCTTGTCTTACGGTTTGCATTTCATTTATTGATAGTTGATAATTAATAGTTGACAGTTGACTAAGCAGTAATTATTCCACCTGACGTCCGTCGAAGAAGCGGACGGTGCGTGAGGTCTGTTTGGCCTGCTCTTCATTGTGGGTCACCATCACGATGGTACGTCCGTCTTCCTTGTTCAGTTGATGCAACAGTTCCATGACTTCGGCACCCATCTTGGAGTCTAGGTTACCGGTGGGCTCATCGGCGAGGATTATCTCCGGGTTGCCGATAATGGCACGGGCAATGGCTACACGCTGGCATTGACCGCCGGAAAGCTGTGTAGGCATGTGGCGCATGCGGTGGCTCAAACCGACCTTCTTCAATACCTCTTCCGCCAGATGACGACGTTCCTTGGCAGACACCTTTCTATAGAGCAAAGGCAACTCCACATTATCCAGCACATTCAGCGAATTAATCAGATGGAAAGACTGGAACACAAAACCCAACTTCCGGTTACGGAAAGCAGCCAGCTCCTTGTCCTTCATGCCGTCTACTTTCGTACCGGCTATTTCGATAGTGCCGCTGGTGGGTGCATCCAGTAAGCCCATAATGTTCAGCAACGTAGATTTTCCGCAACCGGAAGGTCCCATGATACTGAGAAATTCTCCCTTGTTCACTTCGAGGTTTACATTTTCCAATGCCACGGTTTCAATCTCGTTTGTACGATAAATCTTGTTGATGCCAGTTAACTTAATCATAATGGTAAGTATTTAATTGTTATTATTCTGTTCTGTTTCTATTCCGCACAATTTCTGTTTCAAGAGGTCAAAAGTTGTGCCAAAATCGTTTATTATTGATTATCTGCTATTTATACATGCAGTAAGGTGTCCGAAAATGAACACCTTGTCCGTTTTCATCTATTCGTCACGCAGGGCTTCCGTAGGTGGAATGCGGCTGATGTTGCGCGCCGGGATATAGATTCCCACCAACACTACCACCAGCAGTATCAGAAAGATGACGAGCGACACGAGCAGATAATGCGAGGTGAAATCCGACACCCAATAGCTCTCTGTGCTCTCCACCCAATTCTGCCCTTTGGCCAGCCCTTCTTTCAGTGCATATTGCAAATAGAGCAGAAAACCAGTCAGTGAAGCGACCACGGTCAATACCGTGCCTTCGCCCATCAGCAGGCGGACAATGTCGCTGCGTGTAGCTCCGAACGACAGCATCACTCCCACTTCCTCGCGCCTCGTACGTGTCTGCAACCAGAAGGTACCGATGACACCCAGGCAAAGATTCACCAGGAAGAAAGCCGCCATCGCCAGATTACGGCGGTAAATCGGTGTGGAATTGCTGGCTTCGCTCTCCGTTATAATCTGCTCATAGGAACGGACACTGCGGGCAAACAGATTGCCCCGCCTCATCTCCTTCACCATCCAGGGACGGAAATCGTGCAGAAAACGCTCCATGCTGACACCTTCTTTGAGGCGTACCAAGATATGGGCACTTTCAGGGATATAACTTGTATCGATGGTAAGCATCGGCATAAATGCAACGGGGACGGGACGCCACTCGCTATACATCTTCATGGCTCCTATCGTACCGACAACCGGCATGTACAAGGTATCTCCATGGTCTCTGCTTACACAGCGTTTGCCATGCGCGTCTTTGGTATGGAACAACTGTTCGGCAGCATTCTCCGTCAGTACAATGTCATTCGGGGCATAGGCGTAGTCGGACAGCTGTCCGAGTGTCCGCCCCTTACCGGAACGGAAACCATACGTATCAAAAAAGTTTGTATGAGGCAGAAATTGTATCATCATAATAGATAAGGGAATCGTATCCCCTTCGGCAAACAATTGACTATTCGAACTTCCCGAAGAATTGGGATAACAGAATCCCAGCACGGGAGTGGCCGATTCCACACCGTCAAAGTCCTTGACATAACGCATCAGATTATAATAGTTGTCCACCAACGTAGCAGAGTCCTGCGCTTCGGCGTCGTATCCCGGTGCCTGGGGCTGCAATGCGCCCAATGAAATGAGGCAAAGCCGCTCCGCATCATAGCCCAACGGGATATTACGGTCGTGCGTGACCACAATCACCGGGTCCAATACAACCCAACTGATGATACTCACCAATATCAATTCGGCCAACAACCATCCGTTCTTGCGGCGGCGCGCCCAAAGATTCTTCCATATTAACTTAAACATACCAACCTCCCGTGTCTTATCGTTTTTCATTCAGTGAGTTCACAATCGGTTTCCGCAAGGAATACCACGCCGGTATAAGGGCCGACAACAGATTCAGTACGACACACAGCACCAATGCTGCGAGAAAAACCAACGGAGCAAACAGCATCTCACCCGATACGCGGACATCCACTCCTTCGGGCACCATGCCCGGCCAACTGTCGAGTACCGTAAATATCCACTCGCGTCCCGTGTAAAGTGCCAGCCATGCCAGCAGCAAGCCCAATGCTCCACCCAGTGCAGTCAACAGCAGGTTTTCCCACATCACTTGTGAAAGCAGTATCTTACGTCCGGCTCCAAACGACTTCCGCACCCCCATCTCTGCCAGGCGTCCCTCCATACGGCTCGATATCATGCCACTCAGATTCAAGGCAGGCACCAATAGCAATACGAGCAGGACAAGCAGGAAGTGGCGCACTGTGGCCCAAAGGTCAAACTCCATACCTGAATAAGTCTTAAAGACACTCAACAGATGGGAGGTGGGCTGCTCCCAAAAATCCACTTGCCATTCATCGGGATGCATAAGATTCTCCTTACGGCAGATTTCCTTTATCTCAGCCCGCAGAGCATCTCCCTGCTTACCGTCCTTCACCAGAAAGGTAGCGCTGAAAGCTCCCAGATAGGGAAGGTCGTACTTGGGAGTGCTGTAATCGGGCGACACCGTATAAGGTATATAAAGCTGTGCATAGGATTTAGAGGTGAGGTAACTGGCACTGCGCACCACCCCACAAACCCGATAGTCGATATAGTTCAGGCTGAACGAGCGTCCTACTACCTCTTCCGTCGTACCGAACAAGCGGCGTGCCAAATCATCGGTAATGACAGCAGTGGAAATGCCACTTGCCAGGTCGGATGCCGTGAATGGACTACCTTCCAGGAATTGGAAAGAATATATCTTGAAAAAAGCAGGGTCTGTCAACTTTACCATAACCGGAAAATCACCGCTGCGGTCGGCAGGCTGTATATAACTGTTTTCCGACAAATCATTATGCAGCTCGGCCGAAACGACAAGGGCATTCTCTACGGGATAGAACCAGTCTTGCAGTGCCTTGTAGGAAACAGCCCATTGCATGGTCCTGGTATTGTTGCCGCTTCCCTGCGTGAATTTTGAATTGCTGAGGTAAAGCGTATTCATGCGGTTTGCCTCTGGATAGACGGGCGCAATCTTCACATAATACACCACCGCCATAATCATTGTCATGGCAATGGCCAGCCCCGTACCCACAATGTAGAGCATGCTGAACAGTTTATTCTGCTTCAACAGCTCCCAGGCTTGTTTCAAGTAAACCTTTATCATTTTAGCTTCAACTTATTCTTGTTCTTATAGTTACTCATATCGCTCACCACCACTTCATCACCCGGTTGCAAGCCACTGACCACTTCTACAAACTCAAAGTTGGAATCGCCCAGCTGCACCTTGCGCTTTACAATTTCCTTGTCGGAATTGCGTACAAAAAGTTCATACTCCCCACGTCCCACATAATAGCTGGCATTGGCTATGCGCATCACGTCTTCCTTCACTGCATTCATCACATAGACGTCGGTTTTCAGACCGGAACGCAGTCGGCGGTTGTTGTCCTCATTCAACTGCACGGTAAAGGAGATGACGCCATTCTTTGAAAGCGGAGTAACACTGCTTACGGAACCTTCCAGCTTTTCGCTGCCAATCTTCACAATGGCCTTGCCGCCGGCAGCCACACGGTCACCGTAAGTATCGGCAATCTCGCCTTCCACCTTGAAGTGGCTCAAGTCGGAGATGACGGCAATCTGGGTCCCTTCAGGAACCTGGGCACCAATCTGATTGTTGATATAAGTAAGGATGGCCTTCCGGGGCGAACGCACCTGCGCATCGTCGAGCGTACGTTTGGTTTCGGCCAGTGTCTTCTGGAACATGCTGAAATCCAGTTCCTGCACTTGGTATTCTGCAGCCAGCACTTCCTTCTCGTTGGCATACTGCTGCTGTAATTGCTCGTATTCCAGTTGTGCTACGTTGTAGCTCAGTTCGGCTTGGCGCACTTTGTCGGTGGTGCCCGAACCGAGGCTATCAAGGTACTGCTCGTTACGCAGTTCCACCTTCATGCGGTCCAGCTTCATGGCGGAGACTTTGATTTTCATCTGAAGGTCGGTCAGTTTGGTCTGGTTGTCAAGTTTCAGCTGTTTCAGCTTGTAGCTGCGCATCTGCTCTTCATCCAGCATCTTTTTGTAGTCGGTTTCGGCACTCTGTAAGTCCAGTTTCAGGATAGGGGTACCGACATCCACACTATCACCACCTTTTCTGTACACTTCCAAAATGCGGGTATTAATAGGTGAATTTATAATTTCCTCGAATGCAGGAACCACTTTTCCGGAGGCACTGACACTGACTTCAATCGTACCCTTGCCTACTTTGGAGAATACAAGGTCTTTCTCCTTCACTCCCGTACGCATCAATGAAATGAGTACACTGACCACTACGATACCTGCCACGCCGATAGCACCGTAGCGGATGATTTTCTTATTGCGTTCTTTATTACGCACTTCTTTCGGAATTTCTCTATCCATATCTTTTAATTTTATTGTTTGCGAACATAACGCTTAATATATACTAAATCCATGCCAAAATCATAACCCCCTGAAAGTAAGCGAAAAGACAAAAAAGAAGGGTGTCCGTTTTCGGACACCCTGTACATTTTCGGATAGCTTCTTTATCTTAATCTCAAGCGGTCTCCCACCTCGGGCACGTATTCCGCATCCTTACGATTCATCTTATAAAGGTTCTTCAGACGAATACCGTACTTTTGGGAAATGGAGTGCATGGAATCGCCGTCCTTCACAATGTAGACAGTATGGGGTTTGGCAGCTTTCTTGCGCTTTTCTTTCAAGTAGATGATGTCTCCCACCTCCAGTGTATATTCTTTATGGAGGTCGTTGTATTTCACCAGTTTCTTCCAGCTGATGTCAAACTCCTTGCCCAACACCTGGAAGGTGTCTCCGTCGCGCGCCACGACATAAGCTATATCGTTGGCAATGTACACCTGATGCGGATTGGCCAGCCAAGGTTTCTTTTTCAGTTCCTTCTCCCAACTGCGGACATCGTGTTTGCTCATGCCACGGCTGTCGTACTTATACAGTTCATAGTCCTCAATAATGGTTATCAGGCGGTTGGCATACGACGGGTCGGTAGCATAGCCGGCCTTCTTCAAGCCGCGCGCCCAACCCTTATAGTCCGTAATCTTCAGTTTGAAAAGAAAAGCATAACGTGCTCCCCGTTTCAGGAAATCGGAATGGTCTTCATAAGAGTCTTTCGGATTGCGATAAGCGCGGAAACATTCATTGCGGGCATCGTCATCATGCCTCACCGTCCGTCCGCGCCAGTTGCCTCCACACTTGATGCCGAAGTGGTTGTTGCTCTTACGCGCCAGCTCGCTGTATCCGGCACCACTCTCCAACAGCCCTTGGGCCAGCGTGATGCTGGCAGGTATCTTATGACGTTGCATCTGCTCCACGGCAAGGGGAGCATACTGTTTGATATACTCATTGTAGCGGGCATTCCGGCGTTGTGCCTGCACTGTTGTAATGGAAATAAAAAGAAATGCTATGATAGCAGTCAGTCTGAAAATCCGTTTCATGCTTAAAATGTTGAGTTCTGCACAAAAGTCCGTAAAAGAATTGAAATAACCAATCTCTTTTCTATCTTTGTAACATTAATTACAATATAACCCTTTGCCTTATGAAAGAATTAAATATCGAAATCGCCGTCAAGATATACGACTATGAAGAACTGGATGCCGCCGACCGCGAACTGATGGATGCCGCCCGCGAGGCTACCAACCGCAGCTATGCCCCTTACTCCCACTTCTCGGTAGGAGCTGCAGCCAGACTGGCAAATGGTATTGTAGTGACCGGCACCAACCAGGAAAACGCCGCCTATCCTTCCGGGCTGTGTGCAGAACGCACCACCCTATTCTATGCCAACTCCCAACATCCCGACCAGGCAGTAACCACCCTCGCCATTGCTGCACGCAACGAGCACGACGAGTTCCTGGAGTCTCCCATCCCGCCCTGCGGCGCCTGCCGGCAAGTGATGCTCGAAACGGAGAAGCGCTTCAAGCAGCCAATGCGGGTGTTGCTGTATGGCAAAAAAGGAATCTACGAGCTGAAGAATGTGGGAGAATTACTGCCACTCTCGTTCGATGCTTCGGCCATGAAGTAACAGAACCAATAAAGTATTAACATCGTGTCTGCAGGAAGTTAATTTCTTGCAAACACGATATTAACTTCTTGCCGACACGATATTAATATCGCAAAAAGCCTTTGTTATTCAGTGGAAATCATTACCTTTGCGCCCACTAACCAATTAATTCCACCGATGAGAATATCCGACTAAAGACAACACATTTCGGTAAACATCACTATCAACATGCTTTTTCAGACTGAACGCTGAGCATCACCTATATAGATGTTTAGCCAATACTGTGTTTGTCTGTACCCCTCCCCTTCGAGAATTTCAATTTCGGGGAATGCTTGCATCTCCCCTATCATTCTTACTTCTAAAAACACAGTAGAAACTTATGAGCTTTATCATTAAAGACCTTAGCTATATCCATGCAGATAAGGAAATCTTGTTTTCACACCTCCACTTGAGTATCAACTCCGGAGATAAAATAGCCCTGACCGGAAATAACGGTTGCGGCAAGTCTACCCTCATGCGCATTTTGGCAGGAGACTTGTCACCAAGTTCGGGAACGGTGCTACGCCCCGAACATCTGTACTACGTGCCCCAGCACTTCGGACAATACGACCGGCAGACAATAGCACAAGCTTTGGGAATCAGCCACAAGCTATCTGCCCTGCATGCCATCCTAAGCGGTGACGCTACCGAAAAGCACTTCAATACGCTCAATGATGACTGGAACGTGGAAGAACGCGCCCAGACTTCTCTCGACAGCTGGGGACTGGACGGTATCCCACTCTCCCGTCCGATGGAAGGACTTAGCGGCGGCGAAAAGACCCGCATCTTCCTGGCAGGCATGGAGTTGCACAACCCAACAGCCATCCTGCTGGACGAACCGACCAACTATCTGGACGCGGATGGACGGGAACGTCTGTATAACTTGATACGACGGACATCGGCTACCGTGCTCGTCATCAGTCACGACCGCACGCTACTGAATCAGTTGCCTGCCATCTGCGAACTCTCCTCCCAGGGATTGACGTATTACAGCGGAAACTACGACTTCTACAAAGAACAGAAGGCCCTGCAACAGAAAGCCCTTACCCAACAACTGGAAGAGAAGCAGAAAGCCCTGCGCCTTGCACGCAAAGTGGCACGCGAAGTAGAAGAACGGAAGGCCAAACAGAATGTGCGGGGAGAAAAAAACTCCATTAAAAAGGGGATTCCCCGCATCATGATGGGAGCACTGAAAAACAATGCGGAAAACAGCAGCAGCAGACTCAGCAGCATTCATACGGAGAAAACGGAAAAATTACAGGCAGAAATGTCAGGTATCAAAAGTTCACTGCCACAGACAGACAAACTGAAAACAGACTTCAATGCCTCTCATCTGCATGTGGGGAAGGTTCTGGTCAAGGCAAAGGACGTCAACTTTCATTATCCCAGCCTCGCGGCTTCTCCTATGGAGACAACCCGTCCGGAGGCAGTAAAGGAGCTCTGGTCTTCCTCCCTCACCTTCCAGTTGAGAAGCGGCGACCGCCTCAGCCTGAAAGGAAAAAACGGCAGTGGAAAAACAACCCTGCTGAAACTCATCATGGGCGAACTGCACCCCACCGGCGGAGTGATGGAGCGTGCCGACTTCACCTCCGTCTATCTGGACCAGGAATACTCCCTCGTCCGTAATGAGCGCAGCGTACTCCAACAAGCAGAAGCCTTCAACCACCGCCACCTGCCGGAACATGAAATGAAAACCATCCTCAACCGTTATCTCTTTCCCCACGACGTGTGGAACAAGCCGTGCAGCAAACTGAGTGGCGGCGAAAAGATGCGTCTTTCCTTCTGCTGCCTGATGATTGCCGACAACACCCCGGACATGTTCATTTTGGACGAACCCACCAACAATCTGGACATCGAGAGCATAGAAATAATAACGGCAACGATACGCGACTACGCCGGCACCGTAATTGCCATCAGCCACGACCGGGAGTTTCTGAAAGACACCGGCATCGAACGGGAGATACTTTTGGAATGAATCAGTAATTTAGGTAACAACAACCGTAATTTGTATACTGCCATTCTCATAAAACCTGCCTATTTTTGCAGCACGTAATCATTTACTAACTAACGAACAACGAATATGAGCAAAAAAGTATTAATCCTCTCCTCCAGTCCCCGCAGGAATGGAAACTCCGACCTCTTGTGCAATGAATTCATGCGCGGTGCCGCAGAGGCCGGACATCAAGTAGAAAAGATTTTCCTGAAAGACAAGCACATCAACTACTGCACGGGATGCAGCGTATGCAGCATGTACGGCAAACCCTGCCCACAAAAGGACGATGCCGCCGAAGTGGTGGAAAAGATGATTGCCGCCGACGTCATCGTCATGGCAACCCCCGTCTACTTCTACACCATGAGCGCGCAGATGAAGACACTGATTGACCGTTGTTGCGCACGCTACCTTGAAATAAAGGACAAGGAGTTCTACTTCATCATCGCCGCCGCCGAAGAAAGTGTCCCCATGATGGAGCGTACCATCGATGGTTTCCGTGGCTTCCTCGACTGCCTGGAAGAGCCCAAAGAATGCGGCACCATTTATGGCGTGGGTGCCTGGAAGGTGGGCGAGATAAACGACAAGCCTTCCATGCACGAAGCCTACGAGATGGGAAAAAAGGTATAAAGAACGAATACTAATCGCTATACAATACATTTATGCTACGTACCATCAGACTGACCCTTGCCGTCATCTTCTTCGCACTCATCACGCTGTTGTTCCTCGACTTCACGGGAACACTGCATGCCTGGTTCGGATGGATGGCGAAGATACAATTCCTGCCGGCCGTGCTGGCACTGAACATCGGTGTAGTACTGTTTCTTGCAGTGCTGACCTTGGTATTCGGACGCATCTACTGCTCCGTCATCTGCCCGTTGGGAGTATTCCAGGACATTGTTTCCTGGCTCTCCGCCAAACGGAAGAAAAACCGTTTCCGCTACTCGTCCGCACTGAAATGGCTACGCTACGGTGTGCTGGGAGTATTCGTACTTGCCATTATCGGCGGACTGAACTCTTTTGTCGTGCTGCTGGCCCCTTACAGCTCATACGGGCGCATCGTTTCCAGCCTTTTCTCCCCACTCTACCAGTGGGCAAACAACGGACTGGCCTACCTGGCCGAACGTGCTGACAGCTATGCCTTCTATGAAACGGATGTATGGATGAAGAGTCTCCCTACCCTGCTGATTGCCACGGTCACTCTGGTGGTCCTCATCGTGCTGGCATGGCGAGGTGGACGTACCTATTGCAACACCATCTGTCCGGTAGGTACAGTGCTTGGCTTCCTCTCGAAGTATTCCTTGCTGAAACCGGTGATTGACACAAAGAAGTGCAACAGTTGCGGACTTTGTGCCCGCAACTGCAAGGCATCGTGCATCAACATCAAGGCACACGAAATAGATTACAGCCGTTGCGTGGCATGTATGGACTGTATCAACAAGTGCAGGAAAGGTGCCATCACTTACACACGCCGCAAGTCGGTCTCCGCTGCAGTCTCCCAGGACTCCCCCGTGGCACCGGAGCAGGTAAACGACGCCCGCCGCGCATTTCTCTCTACAACTGCCGTGTTTGCTGCTACGGCAGCCCTCAAGGCGCAGGAGAAGAAAGTGGACGGTGGACTGGCTGTCATCGAGGACAAAAAAATCCCCGAGCGCGCCACTCCCATCACTCCTCCGGGCTCACTGAGCGCCCGCCACTTTGCACAACACTGCACAGCCTGCCAGCTCTGCATATCGGTATGTCCCAACCAAGTGCTCCGTCCTTCTTCGGACTTGACAAAACTGATGCAGCCGGAAATGTCCTACGAACGCGGTTACTGCCGCCCCGAATGCGCCAAGTGTGCGGAGGTGTGTCCTACCGATGCCATCCATCTGACGAGCCTCGCCGAGAAATCGGCCGTCCAAATCGGTCATGCCGTATGGATTAAGGAGAATTGCATCTGCATCACAGACAAGATGGAATGCGGGAACTGTGCCCGCCATTGTCCGGCCGGTGCCATACAGATGGTTCCTTCAGACCCGGAAGACGAAGCCTCCATCAAGATACCGGTAGTCAACGCCGAACGCTGTATCGGATGCGGAGCATGCGAGAACCTTTGTCCGTCGCGTCCGTTCAGTGCCATTTATGTGGAAGGCCATGTGATGCACAGAACTGTCTGAAGCAGCTTTATCACCCTAATATCCATTTATAATTTCAGTCCTATCACAATGAAAGAAGACAATAAGAACAAGATAAACCGCCGCGATTTCTTCAAACTCGCCGGTGCAGGAACGCTTGCCTCGGCAGCAGCCCTATACGGCTGTTCGGGCAACAAGAACAACGGGGAAAGCGAATCGGCCGCACTGGGCGAGATATCAACCGACAAGATGACCTATCGTACCAACCCCAACACGGGCGACCGGGTTTCCCTGCTGGGATACGGATGCATGCGATGGCCCACCCGGAAACGCGCCGACGGGAATGGAGACGAAATAGACCAGGAAGCCGTGAACGACCTGATAGACTATGCCATTGCCCACGGAGTGAACTATTTCGACACCTCCCCCGCCTATGTGCAAGGTCTGTCGGAGCGCGCCACAGGCATTGCCTTAAAACGCCATCCACGGGAGAAATTCTTCCTTGCCACAAAGCTGTCCAACTTCAGTCCCAGCACGCACAGCCGCGAAGAGTCCCTTGCCATGTATCACCGCTCCTTCCGCGACCTGCAAGTGGACTACATCGACTACCTCCTGCTGCACGGCATCGGCATGGGCGGCATGGAAGCCCTCCGTTCCCGCTATCTGGACAACGGCATGCTGGACTTCCTGCTGAAAGAGCGCGAAGCCGGACGCATCCGCAACCTCGGATTCTCCTATCATGGAGACATCGAAGTCTTTGACTACCTGCTCTCCCGCCACGACGAACTGAAATGGGACTTCGTACAAATCCAACTGAACTACGTGGACTGGCGACATGCCAAAGAAGTGAATACCCGCAACACGGATGCCGAATACCTATATGCCGAGCTGGTGAAGCGCAACATTCCCGCCGTTATCATGGAGCCGTTGCTGGGCGGACGCCTATCCCGCCTGAACGACCACTTGATGGCACGTCTAAAACAACGCCGTCCGCAGGAGAGCGTGGCTTCCTGGGCCTTCCGATTCGCAGGTACTTTCCCCGATGTGCTGACCGTACTAAGCGGAATGACGTACATGGAGCATCTGCAAGACAACCTGCGTACCTTCTCCCCGCTTGTTCCATGTACGGAAGAGGAGTTTACCCTGCTGGAAGATACCGCCCAGCGAATGCTGCAATACCCCACCGTGCCGTGCAACGACTGCAAATACTGTATGCCGTGCCCCTATGGACTGGATATTCCAGCCATCTTGCTGCACTACAACCGCTGCATCAACGAGGGCAACGTGCCGCAGAACAGCCAAGACGAGAATTACCGCGAGGCACGCCGCGCCTTCCTGATAGGCTATGACCGCAGTGTTCCCCGTCTCCGCCAAGCCAACCGCTGCACCGGTTGCGGCCAATGCAACCCGCACTGTCCGCAAGGCATCGACATCCCGGCGAAACTGCAGGAGATAGACCGATTTGTGGAAGCGCTGAAGCAGGAAACCCTTTAACGGACTTACCTTCAACCCTGGTTGTCCATTTTAAGGATTACCAATCATATACAGATTCTTCTTTTTGTATAACTTTGCAAAAAGAACCATAGATAAACGATGAATAAAAAGATTTTAACCGCAGTTTTAATAAGTATCGCCCTTCCGGGTAGTATGCTGTCCGCACCTGCCGACAGCCTCCGGCTGAAAAGCTACAAGCTTGATGAAGTCGTGGTGACCGGGACGAGAAATGAAACAGACATCCGCCACCTGCCAATGGCCATCTCCGTAGTGGGTCGTCGGCAACTGGAACAGACCTACCAGCCCTCCATCCTGCCTGCACTGACCGAGCAGGTGCCCGGACTTTTCACCACAAGCCGCGGCATCATGGGCTACGGCGTATCCACGGGAGCCGCAGGAGGCATGAGCCTGCGCGGCATAGGCGCCGGGGTGAATGCCGCCGGAGGACCTACGACCAGCCTGCTGGTGCTGATAGACGGACATCCGCAATACATGGGCCTGATGGGGCATCCCATCGCCGACGCCTACCAGAGCATGATGGCCGAACGGGTGGAAGTGCTGCGCGGTCCCGCCTCCGTCCTCTACGGGTCCAATGCAATGGGCGGGGTTATCAACATCGTCACCCGCAAGATGCAGGAGGACGGGGTGAAAACCAATGCGCAGATAGGATACGGTTCCTACAATACCCTGCAGACGGAAGTCTCCAACCGCGTGAGGAAAGGGCGTTTCAGCAGCGTGGTGACCGGCTCGTACAACCGTACCGACGGACACCGTGACGACATGGAGTTTGAGCAGTATGGCGGCTATGCCAAACTGGGATACGACTTCAGCGACACCTGGAAGCTGTGGGGCGACGTGAACATCACCCGCTTCAACGCCTCCAATCCCGGCGAAGCCGACAATCCGTATATAGACAACGACTCGCGCATCACACGCGGCATGACCTCCTTCGCACTGGAAAATCGTTACGACCGTACTTCCGGCGCCGTGAGCTTCTTCTATAACTGGGGCCGGCACAGGATTAACGACGGCTACCACCCCGGAGAAGAGCCCCAGAAGTCGCACTTCAACTCCAAGGACCGGATGCTGGGCATATCGTGGTATCAAAGCGCCACGCTCTTCACCGGCAACCGCCTGACCGTAGGTTTCGATTACCAGCACTTCGGCGGAGAGTCCTGGAACAAGGTTGTCGCCATCGACGAGGCAAAACCCGGACAGCAGATTGGTGACCGCATCCCCGGCGTGGACAAGCAGATGGATGAATTTGCAGGCTATGTGGATTTCAGGCAGGACATCAACAGTTGGCTTTCACTGGACGCCGGTGTCCGCATAGACCACCATTCGCACGTAGGCACGGAATGGATTCCCCAAGGGGGACTGGCTTTCCATCTGCCGCGGCAGGCAGAACTGAAAGCAATGGTGAGCAAAGGATTCCGTAACCCCACCATCCGGGAGATGTACATGTTCCCTCCACAGAACCCCGATTTGAAAGCGGAGAGCCTGATGAACTATGAACTCTCCTTTACGGGGCAGCTTTTGGGAGGGGCCATGTCCTATGGGGTGAACCTCTACTACATCAACGGGGACAACATCATCATGACGGACCCTGCCCTGCGCAAGAACGTCAACTCCGGCGAGATAGAGAACTGGGGTGTGGAAACCAACCTCGGATACCGCATCAACCGCCACTGGCAGATGAATGCCAATTATAGCTGGCTGCACATGGAGAATCCGGTACTGGCGGCTCCCGAGTACAAACTCTATGCCGGTGCGGACTTTACGCAAGGACGTTGGGGCCTGTCTACCGGTATACAATACGTGAAGGGTCTCCATACCTCGGTCACCCCGGGTAAGGAGAAGCAGGAAAGCTTCGTACTCTGGAACCTGCGTGCCAACTACCGTCTGTGCAGTTTTGCCGACGTCTTCGTCAAGGGTGAAAACCTGCTGGCGCAACGCTATGAAATCAATGCAGGCTTCCCCATGCCGAAAGCCACGGTGATGGGAGGCGTAAATATCAACTTTTAATACTGTTGCGAAGGAGTATATTCTACTCGATAGATATGGTCGAAGAATGGTGCCCACTCATTGTCCGTGATGCCAATCTGCAGACCGTAGAAGTGTGTACCAGCTTCCCGACAACGGCGAATCTCCTCCATAAAGGCAGGTGAAGAGTGAGGAATCTTGAAATCGCTGACCCAAAGCACATCGGCATTCATATACTCCTTGCCTTCTTTGAGAAGGTGGAACGTGGCTTCCAGCATGCGGGTGGCATCTGTATCCCCGCAAGCTGTCTTTGAGAAGAATTCGAGCAGCCTTGCCCGCTCTTTCCTTACGTCAATCGGATGGATGGAGACGGAAAAGGCTATCAGAAAGCAGTTCCGCCGTTGACGGTCGGCTATCTCCAGGAGCTTTATCAGCAGGGAGTGGGTAATCTTCTCCGGCTTGCCAGCCATGCTTCCCGAGGTGTCCAGACAGACAATCATCGGACCTTTGGGACGGGCGGGCTTGGTTTCGATGCGCCGGGCAGGCTGCATGATTTCCGATTTATAACGGAAGGTCTGGAGCTTGCGAGTAAGGTATTTGTAGACGAACAAATCTTCCAGTTCACTGTCGGCGGAATGGGCAAGCTCAATGGGAAGCAGAGCATTGAGGTCGTTGCCGGTACTGATGCCCAGGATGTCACATTTAGAGGAGTGCTCCATTTTGTAGACGTTTCCCTCGGCAACGCGGATTTGCTCACGTCCTTCGTCGTCTGCCATACGCCCCATCTTGCGGGCCACTTTCACTATCTCGGGGCAAGAGCGCTGGATGCGCACGATTTTCCGTATACGCTCAAAGTCGACAGTATTCCACAAGCCGCTCATCATGCCCCAGGTCTGGAAGAATTCGTCCTTATCCACCCGGTTCTGGCGGATGTACTCGGGGATGTCTTTCAGATTGGAACGGAGCCTGCGCTCGAGGGCATCTTTGCGGAAAGCAATCTCTTTCTCCTTTTCTTCGTGCATCTTCAGTTGGAAGGCGTCTTCCCAGTCGTCCACCATTTTCTCCCAGACTTCATCGTCCGCATATCCTCCTTCTGTGCCGAAGTGGCTGCGGTAGAAACGGGAGTCGAAGCCGTACTCCCGGTATTTG
The DNA here is from genome assembly GCF_003603495.1 of Bacteroides sp. AM41-16. NCBI lineage: Bacteria > Pseudomonadati > Bacteroidota > Bacteroidia > Bacteroidales > Bacteroidaceae > Bacteroides > Bacteroides sp. AM41-16. The sequence continues at coordinate 50,840 of NZ_QTNE01000025.1, forward strand.
TCGGAAATCTGCTGGAGCAAGGCTTGCCAGCCGTCTTTCCGCTTTGCCATGGACCATTCCAGCACGAGTTTCATCCCGGTCCGTTCCGACTGGCTTTTCCGGAGGTTGTACCTCTCCTTCTCCAAGTTCAATTGGATGAACTGAATCATGGTGTCGTAAAAGATACGTGCACAGACCTCATCGCCCAGCACCTGCACCTTGACCATGGAGTCGTTCATCACGGAGAGCAGATAGGCATACAAGGGCTCGGTATCCGTCTCAGCACACTCTCCGGTGGCTACAAAACGGTCCAGTGCCTGCACATAGAAGGCGGTGTCATATCGGGTGACGGTGGTGTTCATCTTCTTCTTGGTTACTGGAGGATTATTCGTCTCCATATCTCAGTTTGCGCATGTCCACACGCGCCCAGGCTATTTCCTTGCGGACGATGGAGACGTATTGAGCTACGCTCTTTTTGTCTTCTTCGGAGACGAAAAGGTTGTCGGACAAATCTCTTACCAGGCGGTCTATGCTGGTGGCGGCGGCGTCCAGTTCCGTCTCGTAGTCACGGTCGGTGACGGAGAGGTTTCCCAGCCAGAGTTGTTGCTCCTCACCTCGTTGCAGACGCCGCATGGGGAAGCGCACACCGTTGATGTAGAGATGCTTGTCGTCGCGGTAGAGGGTGACGCGTTCGGTGCCTTCCTCTTTCACGGCGCCGGTGTCGGCAAAGGCGCGGATGATGGTACGCTTGGGATTGATGGGGTCGGCATACATTACGCCCAAGGTGGGGGCATCTTTGGCGCTGTACTCCTTCAGATTTTTGTAGTCCACGATAAAGATGTAGGTGTTGCCCGTACCATGTTTCTCCACCTGGTAGTAGAAGTGTTCCGTTATCAGCAGGTCATCGTCCCTACGGTCGCCGGCAAGGCGGGCTTTGTCGAGGGCTTCGCGCACACGGCTGACTTTCAAATCGGATTTCAGCGAGGAGGCGATACCAGCAATCTGTTTTGTGTGGGACACGAATAAGGCACGGATAACGATGTCACGGATGGCAACGCTCTCATCAGGCTCACTCCATAGGCAGTGGTAGACGGGAAGCAGGTCGGTCATGGAGACTTCCGTGCGGCCGTGGACGAAGGCGGAGGTCTTGAGCAGCTTCACGATGTTTTTCCAGCGGCGGTCGCTGACGTAGACATTGCGGCGCAGGTCGGAGTCTTGCATCTCTACGCTTGTCAGTCCGTGGCGAATGGCTGTGATGCAGGAAAGAACATCGAGAGGCAAGGTTACGCGGCGTATCTCAGCTTGCCATTCGGCATACTCGCGGTCGGAGATTTGCCATTCGCAGGCAGTCGTTTCCGGATGGTCGGCAGAATCGTCCAGCAGCATTTTGTAGAAAGACTCTTCCTGCTTGACGCAGGTGCAGAGAATGCGGATAAGGAAGCGGTCCCATAGGGCTTCCAGTCCCTCGCCTTGAGCGGGCAGTTCGTTACTGGCAGCTACGAGCAGTTTGAGGGGGAGATGCAGTTCCTTGTCGCCGTTGCGGAAAAGTTTCTCGTTGATGACGGTCAGCAGAGTGTTCTGTATGGCAGGGCCTGCTTTCCATATTTCGTCCAGAAACACGACATCGGCTGTGGGCAGATAGCCGTCGATGGCACGTTCATACTTGTCGGATTCTTTCAGTCGGCTAATGCTGACAGGACCGAAAATCTCGTCGGGCGTAGAGAAGCGGGACATCAGGTATTCAAAGGCACGGGCATCTGTAAAAGCCGACTTTAGCCGCCTGGCTACCATTGACTTGGCTACTCCCGGAGGTCCCAGGAGCAGAATGCTCTCGCCTGCCAGAGCTGCCAGCAGGGAGAGGTTTATTTCAGTTTCTTTTTCGTATACTCCCCGGTTCATTTCGGAAAGGAGGAGACGAATGCGTTGGGTTATTTCCACAATATGATTTATTTATAGTCAGTACTCATGTATAAAGAAAAGTGTGTAAAGATACAAAATAGTAGGGAAATCAGAGAGAGTCTTATTAAGATTCACTATCTTTGGAAAACAAATACACACAGACACGCACACACGTTGTGATTTGCTTTCATTTCCTATATCTATTACCATTTCTACCTGGAGACAAATTGTCCCCAGGTAAGTGACCAGTCCTTCATCGGGTCAGTCCCTATTATTGGGGATTTAACAATCCCCCCTCTTTTGCCGAAAACTAAAACTTTCCTCCCCAAACACTACCCTTCGTATCACAATATTTTATACCTTTGTTCACTAAGAAATAATCGTCCCATACCCATTTCTGTTTCGTCCGACAGCTGTCGGACGATAATTAAACAACTGTTGGACGATAATGCAACAGTTGTCGGACGATTAGTTTTTAGGAAGAAGAAAATTAATCCGCTTAGCGACAAAAATAATTCCCCGAAGCGACGAGAACTGTTTATCGCTATAAACAAAAATAAATATCTTATGAGCGCGTATTACGACCTTTACGAAACGCCTTCGCCCGACGGGAAAGAAGACAAGAAATCACTCCATGCACGTATCTGCCCGAAAAGGACTTATACCCAAAAGGAGTTTGTGGAACATATCGCAACTTTCCAACATCTGCCCAAGAATGTGATAGGGGCAGCATTGGATGCCTGCATTGACGAGTTGTGCGACCTCCTTGCCAACGGAAACATCGTGGAGCTGGGAGAACTCGGATTCTTCAGCACTTCACTGAAATGTTTGCGCGAGACCGACGACGAGAAAAAGAAAATCCGCTCCGAATCCGTCCAATTCCAAAACGTACACCTGCGCATCAGCAGCACGTTCCGCAACAACATCAAGAAGAAAATGACGTTGGAACGTGTACACTCCACTACCAAGAAATCGAAAAAAGTAGTAGAGACCACCGAAGAAACAAGAAAAGCCGAACTGGAACTGTTCCTCAAGCAGAATGTATGTATCAACAAGAACGAATACATCCAGCTAAGCGGACTAACCAGACATGCCGCCATAGACGAACTGAACAACTTCATCCGGCAAGGGTTCCTGCGCCGCCGCGGAATGGGAAGGTCAACGGTCTATGTGCGACAAGAAAAAGACACAGCAAACGAAATTTAGGGGGGCAAGCACAGAGACACAGAGACATAGAAATTAATTTGAAAAGAATCTCTGTGCCTTTGTATTTTCGTGTTCATCCCCCCCAAAATAATAAAACAACAAACAATGGAAAAATCAACAGAACCCCAACCCTCCACGCAGTGGTTCGTCTTCTTCAAAGACCAACTGCTGCTGAAAAAAGGATATACAGACAAAGGAGAAATAAAATACAGCGTACCCGTCAGTATAGAGCCTCCTCTGACACCGGAAGCCGGAAGTAATATACACGAAGTGTTCCCCCCCAACGGCAAGCAAGTACGTGCATTCGCCTTGGAACAGCCCGTGGCCGAAACCGACGAATGGGTCATGATAGGCCTGCGCGCATCGTACGACTACATCTCGCCGGACGAGTACCGTTCTGCAGGAAAGGCCTTCCAGATACTCTATTGGGACGAGCACAGCCACTTCTGCCCCGTGTGTGGTACCGCCATGGAGCACCAGACCCCCATCATGAAGAAGTGTCCCAACTGCGGCAATGAGATGTACCCTCCCGTTTCCACCGCCATCATCGTACTGATACGCAAAGGAGACGAAATCCTGCTGGTGCATGCCCGGAACTTCCGAGGAACCTTCTACGGACTGGTGGCAGGCTTCCTCGAAGCCGGCGAGACACTGGAAGAATGTGTGGAACGGGAAGTTTTTGAGGAAACGGGGCTGAAGGTAAAGAACATCACCTACTTCAGCAACCAGCCCTGGCCCTACCCCAGCGGATTGATGGTGGGTTTCATTGCCGACTACGAAAGCGGGGAGATAAAACTGCAGGAAGATGAGCTGACCGCTGCCGCCTTCTATTCCAAAGACAACCTGCCCGAAATTCCACGAAAACTGAGTATCGCAAGAAGGCTGATAGACTGGTGGATGGAGAACAATTAAAAATTAAAGAATTAAAAAGAGGGGGGGAAGAAATTTTAAAAAGCAGATTGCGGAAAACACACACTCACAAACGAACAACTACGAATGAAACGACTCTCATTCACATCAACCAATCGGTGTGTAACCGCAATCTGCCTATACTTAACTTCCCTGCAAACGTTTTGTTCATCAACCATCGGGTTTAAGTCTTTATTTAAGTTTTCTTTCAACACAGAAGCAAAAGGAAGAGGCGCAGCCCTCACGGGTTACGCCTCTCCGAACACTATATACACATTTTTTCCTCTTTCCTATCAAATGCCGAGTGACTTGCGCACTGCCTCCACTTTCTTCTCAGCTTCGGCATCGGCGCTGGTATAGCATTTCGGACAACCCATCTCGCCCTTCACCTCGATATAGAACTTTATCTTCGGTTCCGTACCGGAAGGACGGACAGAAATCTTCGTGCCGTCTACAGTGAAATATTGAAGTACATTGGAAGTCTCGGGCATATCCAGCTTGCTTACGTTGCCCTGGACATCAGTAAGTTCCAGCGTCTTGTAATCCTTAATCAGACTGACAGCCGAACCGCCGATTTCCTTCGGAGGATTGGCACGGAAGTTATCCATCATCGCCTTGATTTCCTCGGCACCGCTCTTACCCGGTTTCACCACATTCACGGTGGTTTCCTTTGAGAATCCATATTCTACATAGATTTCCATCAATACGTCATAGAGCGTCTTACCCTGGTCTTTGGCCCAAGCACAGATTTCGGCCAGCAAGGAGCAGGCAGAAACCGCATCTTTATCACGGACAAAGTCTTCGGCCAGGAAGCCATAGCTTTCTTCACCACCACCGATATACTGCTGCTTGCCTTCGCTCAGACGGATTTCGCGAGCAATCCACTTGAAGCCGGTGTAGCAGTCGCGCATTTCAATCTTGTTCTTGTCTGCCACAGCCTTGATGAGTTCAGTGGTCACGATGGTCTTCACGATGAAGTCGTTTGGCTGCATCTTGCCCATTGCAATACGGTTCTTGATGATGTAGTACAAGAAAATGAGACAAGTCTGGTTACCATTAATAAGCACCCACTCGCCCTTATCGTCCTTGCAGGCCATACCGACACGGTCGGCATCCGGGTCACTTGCCATCACGATGTCAGCGTCAATCTTCTTGGCCAGCGCAATGGCCATGGAAAGGGCTTCGGCATTTTCGGGATTCGGAGAAACCACCGTCGGGAAATTGCCGTCCTTCACCATCTGTTCGGGCACGCAGTTGATATTCTCAAATCCCCACTCCTTCAATGAGTCCGGAATGAGCACGCGGCCTGCGCCATGAAGCGGAGTATACACAATGCTGAGGTCTTTCTGGCGACGGATGACTTCGGGGTCGATGGAGATGGAGTGAACCATGTCCAGATAAACCTTATCCACTTCCTTGCCGATAATCTGAATCAAGTCCTTGTTGCCGTTGAACTTGATGTCGGCCACCGTCACCTTATTCACCTCGTCTATGATGGCTGTATCGTGCGGAGCGAGCACCTGCGCACCGTCATCCCAATAAGCCTTGTAGCCGTTGTATTCTCTGGGGTTGTGGCTGGCTGTAATGTTGATACCGCTCTGGCAGCCGAAGTGGCGAATGGCAAATGAAACTTCGGGCGTAGGACGAAGGTCATCAAAAAGATATACCTTGATGCCGTTTGCAGAGAAGATGTCGGCAGAAATCTTTGCGAACTTGTCGCTATTGTTGCGGCAGTCGTGCCCCACAACAACGGAAATATCCTTCTTTCCGGCAAAACATTTGTTCAGATAGTTGGACAAGCCCTGTGTTGCGGCACCTACGGTGTAGATGTTCATGCGGTTTGTACCGGCACCCATGATGCCACGCAGACCACCCGTTCCAAACTCCAGGTCTTTGTAAAAACTGTCTATCAATTCGGTTTTATCTGGATTTTCCAACATGCGTTTCACTTCTGCCTGAGTTTCGGCATCATATGCCGGGGTAAGCCATTTTTCGGCTTTCTCAGTCACCTGCTTAATCAGTTCCTGATTTTCCATAAGACTGTTATTGTTTTAAGGGTTAATATAAACTTTTTTGTAAGACACAAATGTAGAAGAATAAGTTCAAATATCCTAATTTTATTCAGGCATTTTATATCTGTCTCCCGTCTGCTTAACATACTCTTCAAGGAACTCCTTCGGGTATCCCGGGCGGATTACGCCTGCCGGCTGGCCGATGGAATTACGTTCGAATTGACCGTTTTTCATACGTTTGACAACGCCGTCATTATACTTTACGACAAGAAACTCGCCAAGACGTTTCCAAGTATCGAAAGTGCTTTGGGCAGTCATGTTCGTATAGTTGGTAAGGAATGCCTTTGCTTTGGCAGGGTCTTTTTCCAGTAGTTTGGCAGCAGCAGCCTCAACGCCTTCCTGCGCTTCGTTGAAGGTTGTCTCCAACTCTGTCTGAGTGGCACGCACGTCGCCCATCATCAAGTCATAACGGGGATAAACCATATTGGCCACCCAGTTGAAAATCCAGAAAGCGGAGTTCCAGGAGAAAGTGATGTAATCGGCGCCGTCCACACGGGTGTAGCATACGGGAACCTTGTCCGTACAGCAGTATACGGGCGTAAATACCGTCATGTTGGCATCATCTGTGCCGAACCACAATACTCCACCGATAGGATCGGGCAACTCGGAGCGCATCTGTGCCACGAATACGAAACCGCTCTGCTGGGTGGAGATGGGACGTTCATTGAAGTATTCCTGGTCACCCACCTTGAAAGAAAGCGGGGAAAGGCGGTACGGGGTATGATACGGGCCTGCGCCGAAATCTTTGCTGATGTCGAGAGGAGTACCTTCATAATGGTCGCGCATGGCGTTCTTCACATCCTGCACGGAAACCTTGCGGTTGGGCTTCACAAACAGAGGCATCGGAGTGTTCGTCTCACCTAATATATAAGGCAGGAACTCGTTGCCACGGTCGGTAAACATATTGAAATAGCTCCATACACGGGCCTCGCAATAGCGACGGGCACCGAAATCGAGCGGAGCGTAGGCATCGGCAAAGCTGAAATCCTTGTTCACACCGTCAAAATAGCCCTTCTCGCGTGCAAAGGAGATGACGTCGGCGGAGTACATACAGTTCTCCTTGTCGTTCATGTTGAACTGATGAATGCGGCTCTGGTTGGCATGAGCAGAGATACAATCATCGGGCACGCGGACAGCCACCCATACGGCACCGCGCACACCGGGTCCCTTGCCAATCATCTCCATAATCCATATTTCGTTGGGGTCGGCAATGGTAAAGGACTCGCCACTGCTGTAATAGCCGTATTCCTGCACCAACTCCGTCATCACCTTAATGGCCTCGCGGGCGGTGCGTGAGCGTTGCAGACCGAGGTAAATCAGGCTGCCATAGTCGATGATGCCGGTGGTATCCACCAGCTCGGGACGTCCGCCGAATGTCGTCTCACCGATAGTGAGCTGGAACTCATTCATATTGCCGATGACATTGTACGTCTGGCGGGCCTGCTCTATCTGCCCGAGGTATTTGCCGGTGTCCCACTCGTGTATGTCAATCAGCGTACCTTTCTTGTGCATACCGGCAGGATAATGATATAACTCGCCGAACAAACCATAAGAATCGGCAGAATAGGAAACAATGGTAGAACCGTCCGCGGAGGCGTTCTTGCCTACGATAAGATTGGTGCAGGCCAGCGCATTCGCCACGGCTGCCACAACAAACAAGACGGAAAGAGTCAGTCTTTTACTTTTCATACTTCTAAATTATAATGTTACTAAATATTTCAGTCTTTACCATACAAAATCAAACTGTTCGGTAGTACGGTTGCCACAGCCATCCGTCACCGTCATCTCCACCACATGCTTGCCGCCTTTCTCCACATATTTCGGGTCGAGCTCGCACACCAGGTTACCACTGATGGAATTGGGCTTTCCAAACAAGGCATACTTCCCGTCAATCGTACCCCGATAGGTATTGATGCCGGTTTCCTTGTCCTTGGCCTTGAAGATGATTTTTCCCGTACGTCCCCATTGGGCTTGGTTCACGGGAGTTATCACCGGCGGAACCGTATCCACCGCCACGGTATAAGTCCCCAAATCCCGTATACGCACTTTCATGACACCATCCTCATACTTACCGCCGATACGGTATTTTCCACCGCGTGCCGTTACGCCCGCCACATAATATTTGGTCACATCCTCCACCGGACGCCGGCGCAAGCCGATACGCAAATCGCAGGCATTGTGCATAGGAATACGGGTATCGTTTAGTTGATAGGTGAAAGCGATGTCGCCACTATCAGCCCGCACGGAGTAGTTCAGCAAGACGTCATCGTAGAGCATTCCTTTCGGGATAACCAACTCCAGCCCCGGCTCCTGCAGATAGTTCACCTTGTCCCATTTGAGGGCATATTTCTCACGATGTTCCACCGGAGCAATTATCGTCTTCTGTCCCTGGACTGTAAAGCGGACTTTAGAGGTATTTCCCAGCGCATCGCTCAGTGTATAGACAAATCGGTAAGGGCGTTCTTCGTTGATTTCCACCAGTCCGCGATTGCCGTTGGATGCCTGCAGCATGCGAAGACGGTTGCCCGGCTCTATAAAAGACTTCATGTACTGACCGTGTGTCCACGAATTGATATAGCGGTTCTCCTCATAGGCAAAGCGGTCTATCGTACTGCGGAAGACTTCCTCACCGTCCACTTCGAGAATCACCGTCTTCACGCCATATTTATTCTGCACTCCGTCCATATAGTCGTAGGCACGGATGCCTGCACCAATCAGTCCCCAGGCGGTAATGGGTTTCGTTGGATGTGCCGGAAAAGCCCGTCGCGTCTGCTTGCCCTCCACCACTCCTTTTCCCGGCTGTGGAAACAGCATGATACCTTCGGCACGCGGGGCAGTCTTGTCTTTCACCTTGTTCATGAAGAAAGGCAGCGGGTCGATATATTCGTCCGTAGCCGTCTCTATCATATCCAGATGCAGGTGCGGACCGAAAGAGTATCCGGTGTTTCCGCTCAAAGCTATTATCTGACCGGCCTTCACGGGATATTCATCGGGTTCGGGAGTAATTTCCACCTCCCAACTTTCTTTCTCGTACTGCAAGTCTTCAACCCGGCGGGCCACATCGCCCACAAAGGCACTCAAATGGCGGTTTATCGTCGAATAACCATTGTCATAAGCCACATCGAGCACATAGCCCGAACCGTGGGTAACGCGGATACGCGAAATATATCCGTCGGCCAGAGCGCGTACCGGCTTGCCTATGGTTCCACCGGTCTTGAAATCCAGTCCGCCATGAAAATGGTTGGCACGTATCTCGCCGAAGTTACCGGAGAAAGTGATGGGAAAATCAAAAGGCGGGATGAAGGAGGGCTTGTCTGTATCGGTTTCTTGGGCATAGCCGCTTTGCACACTACCAATAAAGAACAAAAGAGAGAAAAATATAGAATATTTCATATTTTGTACAGTCAATATTATTTTAAATGCATGCAAATATAAAAAGAATAGTTCTCTCTACCTACAGAAAGCTACAATTATCATTGATTAAAACATGCATAAAAATTCTGTTGAAGAACATAGATGCACCGATAACACCCAAGCCGGGAAATCGCTATATTGCGCCATGTTTAACCCCCCAATTAAAACTTTAAGGTTATGATTATCGGAGTACCTAAAGAAATCAAGAACAACGAGAACCGCGTGGGAATGACCCCTGCCGGAGTAGCCGAATTGGTGAAAAAAGGTCATACGGTGTATGTGCAAGCCACAGCAGGCGTAAACAGCGGTTTCTCCGACGATGACTACATCGCCGTAGGTGCAAAGACTTTACCGACCATTGAAGACACGTATGCCGCAGCCGACATGATTGTCAAGGTAAAGGAACCTATTGCACCAGAGTACAAACTGATTAAAAAGGGACAAGTGGTATTCACCTATTTCCACTTTGCAGCCGATAAATTACTGACCGAAGCCATGATTGAAAGCGGTGCCGTCTGCATCGCCTACGAAACCGTGGAAAAAGAAGACCACTCACTTCCGCTACTTACTCCTATGAGCGAGGTGGCAGGACGTATGGCTACCCAAGTAGGAGCCCGCTTCCTTGAAAAGCCACAAGGCGGCAAGGGAAAACTGATGGGTGGCGTGACAGGCGTACGTCCCGCACGCGTACTTGTCCTCGGAGGCGGTATCGTGGGCACCAATGCCGCACAGATAGCTGCCGGAATGGGTGCCGAGGTGCTGATTACAGACATCAACCTCCCTCGCCTGCGTTACCTGAGCGAAGTGATGCCGAAAAACGTAAAGACACTCTATTCTTCCACCCATAACATCAAGATGGAATTGCCGAACATCGACATGGTAGTAGGTTCCGTCCTCATCCCCGGTGACAAGGCCCCGCATCTCATCACCCGCGAAATGCTGAAGATGATGAAACCCGGCACCGTACTCGTGGACGTAGCCATCGACCAGGGCGGTTGTTTCGAGACCTCCCATCCCACTACGCACAGCGATCCTACCTACATTGTGGATGGAATTGTGCACTACGCCGTTGCCAATATCCCCGGCGCCGTACCCTTCACCTCCACCATGGCACTGACAAATGCCACCCTGCCCTACACCGTTGCCCTGGCATGCAAGGGCTGGAGACAAGCCTGCAAGGACGATCCGGCTCTGGCGTTGGGATTGAACGTAGTGGAAGGCAAGGTAACATACAGAGCTGTAGCCGATGTCTTCGGGCTGAAATATGAGGCGATTGAGTTATAAGTTATAAGTGATGAGTGATTTGTTGGTATTTTCCTTTCAGCATGGTAGCGCAGCACAATTACCAACAAATCACTCATCACTCATAACTCCCCCCCAACAAAGAATCCTTCTTCCTCGCATACTCCCACCACATAGCGAGCAGTGTGATGCAGAGGTTGAAAATAAACGGAAATTCCTTGGAATTAGTGTGGAACAAGGTCTGAAAGAAGTCTGTAATGAACGGGGACAATAGAATCGCCAGATAATTCATTACCATTACAAAGGCCAGTGCCAAAGTTGTTTTTTCCGGTATAGCCGTATCTACTGTCTCGTCATAAATCAGCGGTTGAATGACACCATATCCCAAACCAACCAACATACATCCCGGTATTATCAGCCATTCTTTAGGCGAAATCCATATCAAAAGCAAACCCGCTGCAATGGACAAAAGGCTGTAAAACTTTGTGTGTTTCCCCATCCACTTCACGATATGCCCCAGGAAGAAACCCGGAGCCATAATGGCAAGGAAGAATAAGGAGATCATCAATCCGGAATTTCCGCTGGAGAAGTGATGGGCCTCCATCAAAAAAGGCAAGTCAAAAGTAACCGCCAGCACTACATACGTAGTGACGCCATAAAACAGCATCAACTGTAGCAGATGGCGGACATGGATGCCGTATTTACCGGGAATCGCACGCTTGGATTCCTCCGGAACAACGGTAGCCGTATCTTCTGTTTTCTGCGGCTGACCGGTATCTCCCTTCAAATACCCGACAAGCAGCAGAGAAACCAACGGAAGCAGATATACCACGAAAGGCAAGTGCCAGTTTACCTCTGCCAGATACCCAGTCACCGCCGTTGCCACAACCAGCGTCACATTGGTGATGGCAGAACTGTAACCAAACTGCTTTACCCTATACTCCCCCGTGAAATAACGTGAAACCAAACCGGTAGACAACGGGATTATCAGTCCCGAGCCAATGCCGAGCAAAGCACTGACCACCATCAACTGCCACATTTTGTCCGAAAAAAGATAAAGTACCCCACTGGCGGCAAACATCCAAAGCCCCGCTTTCAGCAGACGCACAAAGTCACGTTTCTCGGCCAGCTTGCCCGCCAACAGCACAAAAGGAATTATCAGCAGCGAAGGCAGGGAGGTAAGCATCTGTATATCCAGTTCCGTGGCATGTGGAAAAATGGTAGTAAGTTGTCCCAAAATAGGTGATACGGCCAATCCCGGCAAGGAAGTCAATGCAGAGACTGACCAAATGCCGACAAGCGTGATAAGGGGGATTGTACCCCTTCCGGTATTGATTTTCATATAGTAGTATATTAATTAAATGAATAATGTGGGAACAACAAACCTACCTTCAGAATGTTCGTTTTTTAAGATTTTACTACGCTGCCCTTTAATAAACGCCAAATAATGCAAAACCCCGGAACTTTCATCCGCAAACCCCGTTGTTGTGGGAAATTCGACGGGGAAAAGCCCCGCCGCCTAAACCTTTAAAAAACTTATTAATATGGAAGATTTGAATTTCAGAAAAGGAGATGCAAAAACTGAAGTATTCGGTTCAAACCGTATGTTACAACCCTCACCCGTAGAAAAGATTCCCGACGGACCTACTACCCCGGAAATCGCCTATCAGATGGTGAAAGACGAGACCTTCGCCCAAACGCAGCCTCGCTTGAATCTGGCTACATTCGTCACTACCTATATGGACGAATATGCAACCAAGCTGATGAACGAAGCCATCAACATCAACTACATTGACGAGACCGAATATCCGCGCATCGCCGTAATGAACGGTAAATGTATCAACATCGTGGCCAACCTCTGGAACTCTCCTGAAAAAGAAACCTGGAAAACCGGCGCACTTGCCATCGGTTCCTCGGAGGCATGTATGCTGGGTGGTGTGGCAGCCTGGTTGCGCTGGCGCAAGAAACGTCAGGCACAAGGCAAACCGTTCGACAAACCCAACTTCGTTATTTCAACCGGTTTCCAGGTGGTATGGGAAAAATTCGCCCAATTGTGGCAGATTGAAATGCGTGAAGTGCCTTTGACACTGGACAAGACCACGCTCGACCCCGAAGAAGCCTTGAAGATGTGTGATGAGAACACCATCTGTATCGTGCCTATCCAAGGCGTTACATGGACAGGACTGAACGATGACGTCGAAGCCCTCGACAAAGCCCTCGATGCCTACAATGCGAAGACCGGCTACGACATTCCTATCCACGTAGATGCCGCCAGCGGCGGTTTCATCCTCCCGTTCCTCTATCCCGAAAAGAAATGGGACTTCCGTCTGAAGTGGGTACTCTCCATCAGCGTCAGCGGACACAAATTCGGTCTGGTTTATCCGGGTCTGGGCTGGGTTTGCTGGAAAGGCAAGGAATATCTGCCCGAAGAAATGTCATTCAGCGTAAACTACCTCGGTGCCAACATTACTCAGGTAGGCCTGAACTTCTCCCGTCCTGCCGCACAGATTCTGGGTCAATATTACCAGTTCATCCGTTTGGGATTCCAGGGTTACAAGGAAGTACAGTACAACTCTCTGACCATCGCCAAGTATATCCATGACGAAATCGGCAAGATGGCTCCGTTCGTAAACTATTCCGACGAGGTTGTGAACCCGCTGTTTATCTGGTATTTGAAACCGGAATATGCAAGAGCTGCCAAATGGACTCTGTATGACCTGCAGGACAAGCTGTCACAACACGGTTGGATGGTACCCGCCTATACACTGCCTTCAAAGCTGGAAGACTACGTCGTAATGCGCGTCGTTGTTCGCCAAGGATTCAGCCGCGACATGGCAGACATGCTGCTGGGTGACATCAAGAATGCCATCACGGAGCTGGAGAAACTGGATTACCCGACTCCTACCCGTATGGCACAGGAAAAGAACCTGCCGGTGGAAACCAAAATATTCAACCACGGATGCCGTACTCATAAAAAATAAATTAATTTACGATTAAACGATTTACGATGTACGATTAGAGTTTCTCTTGATACGGACTACGTTTAAAGGAGTAATTTCAATCGTAAATCGTACATCGTCTAATCGTACATCACAACGTGTTTATGGAAAAGAAAATATCAATTTCACAAATAAAGGAGGTTGCCCAAGAAGCCTACAATGAGGTGAAGGGCAGCACAGGAGGCAAGAATGCGGATTATATTCCCTACCTTGCCAACATAGACTCCAAACTATTCGGACTCAGCATCTGCCTGATGAACGGGCAGACCATCAATATAGGTGACACAGACTATCGTTTCGGTATAGAGTCCGTCTCGAAGGTACACACGGCCATCCTTATCCTGCGCCAATACGGTGCACAGAAAGTGCTGGACATGATAGGTGCCGATGCCACGGGACTACCATTCAACTCCATCATCGCCATTTTGCTGGAAAACGACCACCCTTCCACTCCATTGGTAAATGCCGGTGCCATTTCCGCTTGTTCCATGGTGCAGCCAGTGGGAAACTCCGACAAAAAATGGGATGCCATTGTACAGAATGTCACTGAGCTGTGCGGCTCTGCCCCACAACTCATCGACGAACTGTACAAATCGGAAACGGCTACCAACTTCAACAACCGCTCCATTGCCTGGCTGCTGAAAAACTACAACCGCATCTACGATAATCCGGACATGGCTCTCGACCTCTATACTCGCCAGTGTTCTCTCGGCATCACGGCCCAGCAACTGGGCATTGCCGCAGGAACCATCGCCAATAACGGTGTGAACCCCGTCACCAAACAAACGGTGTTCGAAGCCAGCTTGGCACCGAAAATCACGTCGATGATTTCTACCGTAGGCTTCTACGAGCATTCGGGCGACTGGATGTACACCGCCGGCATACCGGCCAAAAGCGGTGTAGGCGGTGGTGTAATGGCCGTATTGCCCGGTGTCATGGGAGTATCGGCCTTCGCTCCTCCCCTAGACGAAGCGGGAAACTCCGTAAAGGCCCAATCGGCAATCAAGTTCATCATGAACAAGCTCGGCCTGGGTGTGTTCAACGGTGATAACGTAACGATTACAGAATAAGTTTCTCTTTTTAGTTATGAGTTATAGGTTATGAGTTATTTGTTGGTAGGCACCGTAATCAGCAAATGACTTATAACTCATAACTTATGACTTTATAATGGACTTCATCATGAAAATGGCTCTATCAGAATTTGTATTGCGGGAAAAAGGTATCTATGGCATACTGCATGTCATTATATTGATACTGTCGCTATTTTTAGTTATCAGCATCTCTGTCGACACGTTCAAGGGGATCCCCTTTTACGAACAGTCGGTCTACATGAAAGTACAGTTGTGGATATGCGCCCTGTTCCTGGCAGATTTTGTATTGGAATGGTTCCTGGCAGAGAAGAAGGGTCACTACGTGGCCACGCATTTCATTTTCCTGCTGGTAGCTATACCCTATCAAAACATCATTGCCTATATGGGATGGACTTTCTCACCCGAGATAACCTATATGCTGCGTTTCATCCCATTGGTGCGGGGTGGTTACGCCATGGCTATCGTGGTGGGTTGGCTGACGTACAACCGCGCATCGGGACTGTTCGTTTCCTACCTTACCATGTTGCTGGCCACTGTCTATTTTTCCAGTCTGGCCTTTTATGTCATGGAGCATGGTCCCAATCCTTTAGTCAAAGGATATGGAGACGCCTTATGGTGGGCATTTATGGATGTGACGACGGTGGGTTCCAATATCATAGCAGTCACTCCCACCGGACGGGTACTGTCCGTACTGCTGGCTGCGCTGGGCATGATGATGTTCCCTATCTTTACAGTGTATGTAACGAGCCTGGTCGAACGGCGCAATAAGGAAAAAGAAGAGTTCTACAAGAAAGTTGCACAGAAGCCCGCGCCCAAAGCCGACGCTTCCTGAATAGTTAAAACCTGAACTTTCACTTATCCGTTGGGAACAACTCTCCCCAAGTGTTGTTATAGACGCTGATTTTGAATATATTTTTCATCTAAAACCTTAACTTATGGCAAATATTAAACAAACAGTGAAGCTGGGTGTATTTACCCTGGCAATCATGAATGTGACGGCAGTAGTATCCCTACGTGGACTTCCTGCCGAGGCCGTGTACGGAATGAGTTCGGCCTTCTACTACTTATTTGCAGCCATTGTTTTTCTGATTCCGACGTCACTTGTCGCCGCGGAACTGGCTGCCATGTTTCAAGACAAGCAAGGCGGTGTGTTCCGCTGGGTGGGCGAAGCCTACGGAAAAAAACTGGGCTTCCTTGCCATCTGGGTACAATGGATTGAAAGTACAATCTGGTATCCTACCGTATTGACATTCGGTGCCGTATCCATTGCTTTCATCGGCATGAACGACGTACACGACATGTCACTGGCCAACAACAAGTATTACTCGCTCGTCGTTGTCCTCATCATCTACTGGCTGGCTACGTTCATCTCCATGAAGGGCATGAGCTGGGTAGGTAAAGTGGCAAAGGTCGGCGGCCTGGTCGGGACTATTATCCCTGCCGCACTGCTGATTATCCTGGGTATTATCTACCTTGCCACCGGCGGACACTCCAACCTGGATTTCCACAGCAGCTTCTTCCCCGACTTGACGAACTTCGACAACGTGGTGCTTGCTGCCAGTATCTTCCTCTTCTATGCCGGTATGGAAATGGGCGGTATCCACGTAAAAGACGTGAACAATCCCTCCAAGAATTATCCGAAGGCAGTGTTCATCGGTGCAGCCATTACGGTTATCATCTTCGTACTCGGAACTTTCTCACTGGGTATCATCATCCCGGCCAAAGACATCAGTCTGACACAGAGTCTGCTTGTAGGCTTCGATAACTATTTCCATTACATCCGTGCCTCCTGGCTGTCACCCATCATTGCCATTGCTCTGGCATTCGGGGTGCTGGCAGGTGTATTGACATGGGTTGCCGGTCCGTCCAAAGGTATCTTTGCCGTAGGAAAAGCAGGCTACATGCCTCCGTTCTTCCAAAAGACAAACAAACTGGGCGTACAGAAGAATATCCTTTATGTACAAGGCGGTGCAGTAACCGTACTGAGCCTTCTGTTCGTAGTCATGCCTTCCGTACAGAGTTTCTACCAGATTCTATCACAGCTGACTGTAGTCCTCTATCTTATCATGTATATGCTGATGTTCTCCGGAGCCATCGTGCTGCGTTATAAGATGAAGAAGCTGAACCGTCCGTTCCGTATCGGCAAGAATGGCAACGGATTGATGTGGCTCATCGGTGGTCTTGGTTTCTGCGGGTCATTGCTGGCATTCGTATTGAGCTTTATCCCACCCAGCCAGATTTCAACAGGCAGCAACACTGTATGGTTCTCCGTGCTCATCATCGGTGCGCTGATTGTAGTCATTGCCCCATTCATTATTTATGCTTCCAAGAAACCGTCCTGGGTTGACCCGAACAGTAGCTTTGAACCGTTCCATTGGGAAGAGCAACCTGCTGTGCAGACAGCCGGTAAAAGTGCAACAAATATGGCTACCGGTAGCGCCACTGCCAGCAGCAATGGCACAAGTAATTCCGCCACAAGTGGAAATACGGCAAAAGACACAACCAATATCCCCAAAGGATAAAAGGTTATAAGTTGAAACTAAAAAAGGAATATCCCCGAAATCACCGGGAATATTCCTTTTTTATTGTTATATGATACCAGAAGAGGGAATATTCAGAAATCCAATTCCTGCATTCTCTCCCACGCCCTTCTGCTCTCCTCCACCAACTCTTGCATGACCGACGCCACAGACTGCACTCCCTTTCCATGCAGCAAGGCAGATACCTGCCCTATTTCCAGTTCCCCTTCTTCCAAGTCACCTTCAAAAATACCACGTTTGGCACGGCCACGCCCTAAAAGGATACGAAGTTCTTCCTCTGAAGCTCCCACAGCCTCAGCAGCCTCTACGGCGCTGCGAAAGTTATTGCGCACCAGACGCACCGGAGCCAATTTCTTCAAAAGCAGACGGGTATCCCCTTCTTCCAAATGCAAGCAGTAATCCTTAAATACCTCGTTTGCAGAACTCTCTGCCGTCAAGGCAAAGCGTGTACCAATCTGCACACCTTCCGCACCCAGCACCCGGGCAGCCAGCATGGCCTCACCCGTTGCAATGCCACCGGCGGCAATCAGCGGAAGTGTAGTAACTGCACGTACAGCTGGTATCAGGCACAGGGTGGTAGTCTCCTCCCTCCCATTGTGCCCACCGGCTTCGAAGCCTTCGGCAACTACTGCATCAACACCCGCCTCTTCTGCCTTCACGGCAAAACGCGAGGACGAAACAACATGCACCACCGTGATGCCACGCTCGTGCAACCAACCAGTCCATTTCTTCGGGCTGCCGGCAGATGTAAATACAATCTTCACTCCCTCGTCGGCCACAATCTGCATTATCTCTTCTATCTGGGGATACATCAAGGGAATATTCACACCAAAAGCATGATGCGTAGCCTCATGGCATTTCCTGATATGCTCCCGCAACGTTTCGGGATGCATCGAACCTGCGCCGAGCAAGCCTAGCCCTCCTGCATTGCTTACAGCAGCAGCAAGTCTCCAGCCGCTACACCACACCATGCCACCTTGAATTATCGGATATCTTATTCCGAATAGAGAAGTCACTCTGTTCATTATTACTTTTTTTAAAGGTTTACTAATGAAAACAAGAAGAGGAGAAAGAAAGTTCAAAATTTGACAAAAAGTGATAAATTACTGTTGTTCCAAAACAGTTATCGAATCTCCATACGCCTTCAATACTTCCAGCGTACGGGCACGGCGCTTGCGGCCTTTGAAATTCCAAAACTCACGGGTAAAAGGTGTCATCAGGTCTAAACCGGAAATTCCACCGCCATTGGCACCCTGCCAACCGCCCACAGCCATATTATTGGCCCGCTCCGTCACCCGGTAACGCAAACCGGTTGCTTCAATCTGCTCCACCGTCTCACGCGGACCGGCATCAAACGGATGTTTAGCCCAGTTCGTAGGAATCATCAGAATCTTAAGCGCATAGAATTCATCTCCTCGCCAAGTATCCTTGTCTACCTTGATTTTTTTCTGATAAATGGGGTCCCAATTATATTTGGTATTGGCTGTATAAGGACGTAAGGTAAGCACCACTTTTTTCTCGGGCGCTTTCGGCATGACGGGCAATGAATTATCAAAATCCATCCACGACTTGTCCATCACCGCTTTCGGAGTACCCAGAGAATTGTTCATTTCCAATTCCTGCAATACCTCCGGATTCAGTTTTACCTCCCCCTCGCCCTTCAGCAACCGGTTCAGCCTCAACGAGTCCTGAGGGGTCCAGTTTTGGGCATAGCAAGGGAAGGCTACTGCACAGAGCAGCCCCATTACAAGTATAAATCTCTTCACCTGACAGTTTGATTACTTAATACCTAATCCTTAATCCCTAAAAACATTTCACCACCACATATATCCGCTGCCACAAAGCGGTTCGTCATAGCAGGGATCAATCGTCCACATAGTCCGTGGATACTTACGGGTTTCCCACCAGCGGCGGTAGCGCGAAGCGGCATCCAGCACCTCTTCGTCCGAAAGGAAATAGATACCTTCATAATTCTCCGCATCCGTATGTACCATCTTGCATCCCATCGAAGCATTGTTCCCGAGGCGGATAGTCTCTACCGTCCACAGGATGCATTCGCCCAAACGCAGCTTGCCACCTGCCGAATAGGATACCGGAGCCAGGGGGAAAGAGGGAATGACCGTCAAGTCCTCGGCATACTTCAGCAATTCCTCTATATCTTCGGAAGTGAACTTGGGCATGTTACTCAATCCATCCGGACTTTGGGTAGAATATTTGCCAGCCTTCAACTGCTTGACAAACAAGTCTACATCCGGATGGTTGTAGTCCAACGTTTCTTTGCTGCAAGAGCCCAAAGAGAGAACAGAAAGAGTAAAGAATACGAGCAGCATAGTCTGCCCGAATATATGTAATTTATTGTATAGAGTCTTCATATTTGTATGGTATTTAAGATTAATAAGTCATGCGCACGCCGCACAACAGATTCAGATTGGTGGGCCGTTCCGTACGCAAGGTTCTTGTCTGCGAGTCCGTATCGAAATGATGGGATACAGACGGCTCTGCAAACAAGGCAAAACGGTTGTTCATTTTATAGCGTACCCCTACTCCGGCAGCAACCGACAACTGTACCGGCTCTGCACCGAAACCATTGTCCGGAGCACCTGCAATGCATTTCTCGGCTGCTCCACCTACCATAGCATAGAAATCCACTTTCGGCGTACTGGCCAGCATCATGTTCAGCCTTACCGGAATTCCCAGCGTATGCAACGTATGGTCACCATCCAAGCAATTATACTGAAGACCGGCTTCCAAGGAGAAATGCTTGTTCAAACAACGTTCCACGCTTACCCCGGCCGTGAACGGCATATGGAAATTCCCTTTCGGCAGGGAAGTGCCGATGCCTGCTTTCAATGCCCAATTACGGGGCTTGGATGGCGATACAGCCACAGACTTTGCCGGTTCTTCCTCAGAAGATGGCAGCATTCTATCTATATCAGCATCCTTATGGCCAGGATTTGAATGGTAGTTCCCGTTTCCGGCCGGAGTTCCGTTACTGTAATAACCGTTTCCCGGCTGCTGCTGGTTTCCGTACACCCGTTGGGTAATCCGAATGGAAACATGGACAGACACGGATTCATCCTCATCGGCCTGCGCCGTCAATCCTGCCGGAATGCCGTTGGCGGGATGCTGTGTACCGGGCTTTTGTGCCATGGGGTTGGCCTGATGGATAGAGGGAAAACTTTCCTGCACCACATCCCCGTTCAAGTTACCTTCCGGCGTCATGGCCGCCACTTGTGTAAAGGCCTCCTTGATTTCCTCTTTCGGAGAGAAATACCAGAAAGCGGCAGAAGCAGCTCCCAGTACAAATACAACAGAGGCGGCTGCGGCTACGCGGTGAAACCTCGGAGAAAGAAAAAGCGGCCTCCTACCTTTTGCGGCAACCGGTGACGGCAAGTCACGTTGCAACCCTTCCCAGAAGTCCTCCCGCACTGTCATCTCTGCGCCGGCAAGACGACTGCGGAACAAACCGGTTATTTCATCATTTTCTCTCATATTCAGTATATTCTTTAATTCTTTTTATCAACAAACACTTAGCACGATGCAACTGCGAGGTAGACGAATGCTCTTTGATGTGGAGGATTTCGGCTATTTCCTTGTGCGATTTCTCCTCAAAGACGTATAAGTTGAATACAGTACGGCATCCATCGGGAAGTTCCGCCACGAACGCCATCAGCATTTCTTCGGAAATACGGCCTCCGGTTTCGGCAATGCCTGCTTCATCCGGAATGTCGGGCAATTGTTCCTCATTCACCACCAGTTGGCTGAAACGTTGCTGTTTCCGCAGGTAGTCTATCGCCTGCGTCACCATTACCCTTGTCACCCAGGTACTCAATGCACATTCGCCACGGAAGGTGAAGTGGGTGAAAATTTTGATGAAGCCATCGTGCAATACGTCATGGGCCGCATCGACATCGCCCGTATAGCGGTAACATACCGCCAGCATCTGCTTGGAGTAGAGGGTGTATAATTCCTTTCGGGCGGAATCCTTTCCTGCCCGGCAGCCCTCAATCAGTTCTATCTCATTTTCCAATGTCAGTGCTCGTTTTACGGACGCCTCTTCGCGTCGTTTGTTAGTTAGACGCAGCATTTTTGAAAATGCTGCTGAATTAAATATAAAAAGATGTTAAAGAACGGAGATTACTTATATTTGGCTTTCAATACTTGAATCTGCTTGGCCAGCCTTTCATCCAATTCATCAAATTCATGCCAATACAGAAAACCGGGAACCATGTTGACGTAATTGATAAATTTCTTATACTGCACAAGAAACAAGGCCTGGTCCCGAAGACCGTCGCCACCGTCAAAAACATTCGCCCACTCCCTGGACATGGCAGCACTCATAAGAGCATCTGTTTTCGTTGCATAGTAATCACTGACATCCTTTTGTTTCCTGCCCAACTCAAAATAAGTCTGCAATACATCCTGCAACATACGTTTGTCCGGTATATACTGCATCAATGAAGAACCTTTCAGCACATCCAGCGCATCTGTCCTATAAGAAAATTCATCCATATTATTGAAAAACTTGCCATACTTCCACAGAGTATCTGTCGGTATCTTGGATACATCCATATCATGTTCCCTCAACAACAGACTCATGTGTATGTCAATATCCAACAAGTGCTTTATATTACGGAGCTCCTGCCTATTATATTCCAACTCTTCCGTTACCAACTGCATCGTAGCACGCACTTCCTTTTGGCGGGCATTCTCGGTAATCCGGTCATTTCCCCAGAAAGTGACAATGATGCCCGCAGCCACAATACTGAACTGGCGGAAATAATCACCTATGCGCCAACTTTTTATCTTATGGTTCAACCTGTTAAAGCTTGTCTTTCCCATATCTTTTCATTCTAAATGATACTTTTTCTCAAGCGCTTGTATTGCCTCGTCTATACGTTTTCCCACACGTTCTACATAGTCCGGCGTAAAATAGTTCCGCGCTACCCTGACAAAGTTCCGTAC
Source organism: Bacteroides sp. AM41-16 (assembly GCF_003603495.1). NCBI lineage: Bacteria > Pseudomonadati > Bacteroidota > Bacteroidia > Bacteroidales > Bacteroidaceae > Bacteroides > Bacteroides sp. AM41-16. The sequence continues at coordinate 73,156 of NZ_QTNE01000025.1, forward strand.
CGACCTGTCCGACAAGTAAATATCCCACGCCTCATATCCTCCACGATTTATCTGGTCCGTCTGTTCATCAGTCAATGCCAAATGGAAAGGAACCATAATTTCGTCCTTCATATCGTAATAGCCATTCATAGTCGCCCTAAATCCATCCAATACCTCATAGATTCCGGTCAACTGCAACAGTAGCTCTTTATCTGAAATCTTCTGCATCAACATGGAGTTTTTAAGTATATCCAATGCATTCTGACTATAATAAAAACTGCGGATATGCCCCATAAGAAAGCGGAACTGTATCAATGAATCTTCTGGTATCGTCCGATGCTTTAAGTCATACTCCACCAATAAGCTGGAAAGACGTTCATCCTCTCTAAACTCTGAAACGATACTCTCATAATTCTCCCGGTTGCTTTTCAGTTCATCCCTAATCAGCGACATGGTGGCTTGAATATCTTTCTTCTCGGAGTTTTGAGTAACCAACTCACTACCGGCAAAGGTAATCAGTACACCAATCACCACAATGGAAGTCTGCCGGATGTAGTCTCCCACTTGCCAACCTTTGACAGTTGTTTTTACTTTATTCCATGTTATGTTTTTCATACCTTCCTACGCTATTTATCCATTGAAACACATCATCCGTTACAGCCAAACGCATCATCTATCTGCCCCAAACAGACCATCTGTTTCTCCCAAATACACCATCTGTTTTTCCGGGTGCCATTACTCTACCGGTTATCAAGAGAAAGCCTCTCATAAATCTGCCTTAATGCAGCATTCTTTATGAGAGGCTTTCCTTATTATTCTGCAATAACGCGTTCTGCCTTTGTCAACATGCTTTAAAACTCATATCCAATCCCTTCACAGAATGGGTCAGCGCACCGACTGAGATAAAGTCTACACCGCATTCGGCATAGTCGCGGAGCGTATCAAACGTGATGCCGCCGGAAGATTCCGTTTCATAGCGGCCGCCTACCATCTCTACGGCCTTCTTTGTCATTGCCGGCGTAAAGTTGTCGAACATGATACGGTCTACACCGCCCAGGTCGAGCACCTGCTGCAATTCGTCGAAGTTGCGCACTTCTATTTCTATCTTGAGGTCCTTGCCTTTTCCCTTGCAATATTCCTTCGCACGGTTGATGGCCTTGTCGATGCCTCCCGCAAAGTCCACATGGTTGTCTTTCAGCAAAATCATATCGAACAAGCCGATACGGTGGTTTACACCGCCACCGATTTTCACTGCCATTTTCTCGAGGATACGCATGCCCGGAGTAGTCTTGCGGGTATCGAGTACACGGGTATTCGTACCTTTCAGTTGCTCGGCATACTTATGTGTCATGGTGGCAATGCCACTCATGCGCTGCATGATGTTCAGCATCAGACGCTCCGTTTGCAACAAAGACTGTATCTTGCCTTCCACAATCATGGCCACATCACCAGGCTTTACGGCTGTACCGTCATTAATGAACACTTCCACCTTCATGGTAGGATCGAAACGGCGGAACACCTCCTTTGCTATCTCGATACCGGCCAGGATGCCCGGTTCTTTTATCAACAGTTTGGACTTGCCCATTGCCGTAGCAGGAATGCACGAAAGGGTTGTATGGTCTCCATCGCCTATATCTTCGGCGAAAGCCAGGTCTATCAGCCTGTCAATCAATTCTTCTTCCTTATTCATCTGTTTTATCTATCCTTATTTGATGTATGACATATTTGCTCTGTACTTTTCTGAAGAAACAATTCACCCGAAAGTTTCCATTTGCGGTCATCAAGGTACCGATGACGAAACCGGACTCATCGCGCTTCCCCTGATGGTTCACATTAAAACTGCCGACCTTGTGGTTGGAAAAGAAAGCAGCCATTGTGCCCTCTGCCGTCCGCTTGTCGGCGTGGGTCGACTTATTCTGAATGATTAAATCGACCTTGTCACCCAGATACTTGTTGAGCTCCTGAGAGTTTCCTTCCTTGAAGGCTCCAATCACTCCCTCGGGAACATTCTGAGCCAGCAGCACAGACGTCCAAATGAAGAGACCGGTCAACAAAAAGATTACCCGTTTTTTCATTTTCACAAGTATTTATGATAGGCAAAGGTAAGCATTTGTCTCAAAATACAATAAAAAAATGCTAAATTTGTGCGCTAATCAAAACAGAACCAGTATGAAAACTACTCTGCTCGTTGTAGGACGAACTGTAGAACAACACTTTATAACAGCCATCAACGACTATGTGCAACGTACCAAGCGTTATCTCTCATTCGAGATGGAAGTCATCCCCGAACTGAAAAACACCAAGAGCCTCTCCATGGAAGTGCAGAAGGAAAAGGAAGGGGAACTGATATTGAAAGCTCTCCAGCCGGGAGATGTGGTCGTACTGCTGGACGAAGGTGGAAAAGAAATGCGCTCCATAGAGTTTGCAGACTATATGAAGCGCAAGATGAATACCGTGAACAAACGGCTGGTATTTATTATCGGAGGCCCTTACGGATTCTCCCCCAAAGTGTACGAAGCGGCACACGAGAAGATGTCCCTCTCACGCATGACCTTTTCCCATCAGATGGTGCGCCTCATCTTTGTGGAGCAACTCTACCGGGCGATGACCATACTGAACGGGGGGCCGTATCATCATGAATGATGAATTTCAGCTCCGCGACACCTGGAATCCCTTATCCGAGAGTGACATTTCTACGAACCTGGCTCTCGGATTCGGTACATTCAGCGTCAAGGTCTCACGGATGCGCAGGGCTGCCTGCGGATCCTTAGCCACCATATACAGATAACCTCCCCCACCGGCTCCCGGCAGTTTATATCCTAAGGTATAGTCTTTTATCTGACGGATGATGTCCTCTACGGCAGGAGGATTTGTTCCACTGTCCAGTGCCTTCTTCTGCATCCATGTCTTGCCTACCAGTGTTCCGAAACTCTTGAAGTCATTCCGTTGAATGGCTTCGGCCATATCCAAGGCATGTGCTTTCATCTCTTCTAATAACCCCAGGTGCAGGGAAGAGTTGAGGAACATGGAGCGTACTATTTCTGCAAGGATGCCCTTGGCTGTACGCGTAATGCCCGTATAATACAGCAGATGGCAATCGCGGTATTCCGGATGGGTAAACAAATGCTCGGGCAACCAGCGTACCAATGGCTGCTGGGCAAATCCAGCCTCCGTCTGCAACAGTTTGATACCTTGCAGTACCCCACCGTATTGGTCTTGCCAACCGCCACCGGTCGTCAGCAACTGTTCCAGGGCAAGCGTACGGCGGCATATTTCGTTCTTATCCCACATCAGTCCGCAAAAGTCACTCAATGAACCCAAGACAGTAGAAGCCAAAATGGAGCTTGTGCCCAGACCGGAACCTGCAGGTATGGCAGAAAGCAATGTAATCTCTATACCTGTGCCGAAGGCTTCCAGTTGTTTTTCCAGCGAAGGATAAGCCGTTTCTGAAAAAGCCGGAACAAACCCGGCCAGCGCCAATGCTGCTTTGGGAATGGAAAAGGGGGAACCTATCATGCAATAGGATTGCAATTCCTCAAAAGTATTCACCACCTCCATGGCTCCCATATCAATGGAGCGCAACACGATGCGATGCTCCGCGCAAGGTTTGATGTACACTTGTAAAGGCGGCTGCCCGTTCAGTTCAATGGCAATATTCACCACACTCCCACCGGCAAACAAGGAGTAAGGCGGAGTGTCCGTCCATCCTCCCGCCATATCTATGCGTACGGGGCTACGCCCCCATACAATCTGGTCACTATACACATTCAGGCGAGGACTGCTCTTGCGTTCATACAAATCAGTCAGCAATCCTTCGCGCAACAAGTTGAATGCGGCCTGCTCGTCTGCCTTGAAGTCCCTTCCGTCCAGCTTCTCAATCTGTGCACGCAGCATCCGGTTATGGATACGCTGCATCAGCGAGGCATCTGTCGGCAACACTTCCGGCTTGTCAATGCCGAATTTATGGAATTCACCGGCCACATCCATCAAGTCGAGTTGATAGAATACACTCTTTGCATGGTTGCGTGCCAGCACTTCCCAGTTTCCTTTGCAGAAGCTCTCCCGCTGTGCATACAGCAGACGCAAGTCGGCTTGTGCTGAAATTTCGTCGGCGGACAACCGACGACTTTCCAGCCAGACAGCCTTTCCTTCCGTCAAGCCCGGTTCGGAAACCATCCATCGAAGCACTGTCCCCATCTGCTCTTTATCTTCCACAACCGGGAAGATGGCAGCAGCCTGCAGGTCCTCTTTTCTGCCGGTGATGTCTTCCACCGACAATTCCCGTTCGACCAGCCATTCCGAAAACGACATTCCAAGGAACAGTGTCTTTTCATCCCGAATATCCCCCTTAAAAGTATCGTCAAAACCATAGGGGCGTACTGCCCAGCGCTGGTCGGCAAGCGGAACTATATCAATGCAGATACCGTCTGGAATGGTCAGCCTCCAGTCATTCTTGGGAACACCCGTGATAATCTGCCGTGCCCCCAGCCGCCAAGAAGCTCCAACAAAGCTATTTTCAATCCAAAGACTGTCGTTCTTCGGAGTAAGGGGGAGATGCACTTCTGCATTCTGCACAAAGATGGCCGGATTGGGCTTCAACTTCCGGTGCATAATCTGGCGCTGGTCGTAGACCTTATTCTGTAAGGTGACGGTTGAAGACAACAGTTCGCGGCTTGTTCCATAATGGTAGAATTCGCCTCCGGGCAAAGGCAATATGGCGACGGAGAGGCTATTCAGCTCTTCATCCTCAATACGGGGATGATTTCCTAAGGACAAGCCAAAGTCAGCATACAAGTCATAGTATTTCAAGTCGGAATATGGCGTATCCACGTCCAAAGCCCCATCTGCCTTCTGCGAACGTTTCATCAGCAAGTCAACGGCCCGGTCGCTCAATAGCCAGATGCCGATATCCATTAAAAAGAGATGTGTCTTGGAGAGGTTTTCCAATTCTTCCAGAGAGGGTTTCTGAAGCATGAAATCCAAGGATTCCGGTTGATTCCGGTCCGAGATAAACACACCATGATGTGTGGCGAGCAACGGGTCTACCCACAGTCCATAGCACACCACATCTGCATCGGGAATCTCTTGAAGCGGCTTTTCCGCACGGATATATACGTCACCACTGGCAATCAGCGTACGCAGTCTTTCGGGAGCCCGCTCCATTATCTTTTCGTAAAGTGGGAGTTGAAGGGATAATAAATTCTGTCCCAGTTTTTGTCCACGCGCCCAGCGAAACACCGGAATCGGGGTCAATATCTTGCCCGCCGGTGCATATCCCGGTAAACGACGGCTTTGTCCTCCGGCATGCAGCAGAATACGCTTCTCTATTGGAATGCTTTTCTCTGTTGGAATGCACTTTTCTGTTGGAATACGCTCCTCCGCCCAATACTTCCTATCCCGTTCCTTCTGCCATTCTCTCAAGAGCCAGGTAGTTCCCCCACCCGAGCCAAGTTTCATTCCCACCGGGTCGGAAGTACAAAACCATTCCGTACGGTCTACATTTTCCAGTTCATAGAATGCCGACACCAGATTAGGCGGCAAAGACAATAATTTCTGCATATCAATCGCTGTATTGCTTACTATTTGACAGCAAAGTAAAATAATATTAGGCAATTGACATAGAAAGTTTCAATTTATTTCTTTGGTATCAAGCTTGTGTTCCTTTACGGAAATACGACTGAGTATATAGGCGATTCATAAAGAATGGCTTTTCCAATCAAGTTCATTTTTAAAACAGAGAAAAGAATTGATTAAGAGTTAAGAAATTGTCGAAAGAGACATTATTAAAGATTCTTAGTAAATTTCTCAGTAATAAAAGATAGAAATACACACGAACAGATACAAACAATTTATAGCATGCAATACACGATACTAACAACATGTCGTGCAAGAAGTTAATAACGTGTCCTACAAAAAACAAATATCGTGTCCGCAGGATATTAACTTCCTGCAAACACGATATTAATTCGCTTTTACACAAAACTATACGAGGCTAACTACCTGCTGCAACAACTCCGACAATTCGAAAGTAGCATTCTTAATATCCGAAATCCGGTTCTTGCCTTCTGTCGTAAGAGAAAAACGCATCTGACGCTTATCTTCCTTACCTATCAGACGGGTAATGAGCTTCTTTCCCTCGACAGAGCGAATGACCTTTGAAGTGTTGGAGGCAGACAAACCCAGTGCCTCGGCTATCTCACTGGAGGTAAGCTTAGGAGTATTGAGCAGCGTGCACAACAGCATTCCTTCATTCAGCGATAAATCATACATCTGCGTAAACTGCACCTCGAACTCGGCAATAGCCCGATAAACATCACGGATTTTACATAAAGTCTCCATATCTTGTCCTCCTATATAAATAAGTTCACATTTGCCTTGTCCGCACGTTCCATATAGGTAGCCACGCCGCCGATGGTTACTTCATCCAGAAGTTCTTCGTGCTGGATGCCCATCATATCCATAGACATCTGGCAAGCAATGAATTCCACTCCCTGCGCCAATGCCTGCGAGCGCAACGACTCCAAAGAATCCACTCCCTTGCGCTTCATCAAGAAGCGCATCATGCGGCTGCCCATGCCAAACATATTCATCTGCGACAACTTCAGTTTCAAAGAGCTGGACGGCAGCATCATGCCGAACATCTTGCCGAAGAAGTCCTTCTGCACACTGGGTTTCTGCACTTTCTTCAAGACGTTCAGTCCCCAGAAGGTGAAGAAAATGGTTACTTTCTGTCCCGTTGCCGCTGCTCCGTTTGCCAGTACAAAGGTTGCCAGCGCTTTATCCAGGTCGTCACTGAACAGAATCAGCGTCTTTCCCCTACCCCCGGCTACGGGAGTGTTGGAAACGGATGCACAAGCCGGAGCACCTTTTTCGATGACTACCGTATAGCGTCCCTTCTCGTCATGCTTCTCTATCAATTTATTTCCTGTCGTATCGCACCATGCAGAGGCGTCGCGGGCAAAACCGGCATCGGTAGCCACAATCTCCACACGCTCGCCCACAGCAATGCTATCCATCGCCTTTTTCACCTGCATGATAGGTCCCGGACATTGCAAACCGCAAGCATTTATCTTCAACGTTTCCTTCTTGGACACTGATGCATCCGCAGGAACATCATCAGTAGCAGCCTCTACCGAAGAAGAAGAAGAGCCGCCGCCTGCCGGAGCAGATGGAGACGGCAGAGGTGCTGTTGCCGTGGAGTAGGTCTTATAACCACCTATCAGATTGCGCACATTGCGATAGCCGCACCCCATCAGGATGCGCAGGGACAGATAACCGCGCAGACCCACAGCACAGAAAAGCACTACCGGCTTGTCTGTAGGTATCTCTGCCAAATGCTCGCGCATTTCGTCCAACGGAATATTGACGGCTCCCGGAATGGTGCCGAAAGAGAATTCCTCGGGCGTACGGGTATCTATCAGCATCACTTTATCCTTCTCTTCCACCAGCTCGCGCCAAGAGATGACGGGCATTGCACCGCTGATAATGTTCGATGCTACATAGCCGCCAATAGCGATGGGGTCTTTGGCCGAGGAGAAAGGAGGCGCATACGTGTGCTCCGTCTCCATCAAATCGTAGACTGTGCCACCCCGCTTGATGAGTCCGGCTATCTGGTCGATTCGCTTGTCCACTCCCTCGTAACCGATACATTGCGCACCATAGAGTTTACCGGTTTTGGGATGGAAAGTCAGTTTCAAGGTCAAAGGTAGGGCATCCGGATAGTAACCGGCATGAGATGCCGAGTGAGTCACCGAGCTTTGATATTCCATGCCCCACTGCTTCAAGCGTTTGGCTGCAAGGCCCGTAGAGGCTACCGTCATGTCGAATACTTTGGCAATGGAGGTGCCGATAGCTCCTTCGTAGGAAACAGTATTGCCAAACACCATATTATCAGCAACGATACGTCCCTGGCGGTTGGCAGGATTTGCCAGATAATTGAGCCAGGGCTTTCCGGTCAGCGGATGAGGATATTCGATGGCATCGCCCACAGCATAGATGTCTTTTTCGGAAGTCTCCAAGTGTTCGTCTACCCAGATACCGCCCATCTCGCCCAGTTTCAAGCCGGCTTGTTGCGCCAATGCAGTGGCAGGACGCACACCGATGGAGAGTAACACCATATCGGCAGGAATGGCCTTTCCGCTTTTCAGGAATACGGTGATTCCGTTGTCCGTACGTTTGAAATGGGTTACTCCTTCTTCCAGATAGAGAGAGACGCCTTTCTGCAACAAATGCTGATGAATAGGTGCCGCCATAGAGAAGTCGATAGGCGCCATCACCTGATTACCCATTTCGACTACAGACACATGAACACCGGCATGATGCAGGTTCTCCGCCATTTCCAATCCGATGAAACCGGCACCTACCACCACGGCGCGTTTCACCTGCTTGTCCGAGATATAAGCCTTGATATGGTCGGTATCTTCTACATTGCGCAACGTGAAGATGCCTTCGGAATTAATGCCTTCCAAGGGGGGCTTCACGGGGTTGGCACCGGGAGAAAGCAAAAGTTTGTCATAGCTTTCGTCGTACTCCTTGCCTTCCACATTGCGTATGGTAACGGTCTTGTTTTTGGGATGGATGGCGATTACTTCATTCTGCACACGCACATCAATGCGGAAGCGCTTGCCGAAAGATTCGGGTGTCTGTACCAACAGCTTCTCGCGCTCTGCTATCACTCCACCTATATAATAAGGTAAACCACAATTAGCATACGAGATGTAAGGGCCTTTCTCCAATAAAAGGATTTCAGCCATTTCGTCCACTCTTCTCAGTCGGGCGGCTGCCGTGGCTCCACCTGCTACACCGCCAATGATTACATATTTCATAATTCTTCGTTTTTTAAGTTTGACGATGCAAAGAAAATAATTATTTTCAATAAAACATAATTTCCAAAGGAAAATATTATTAAAAGACTCATTTTTAATAAGAATAGGCATAAAAAAACGGATTATTACAAGTTTTTACACCTATAATAATCCGTTCAGTATGCAAGTTTTTATACAATACTCTGTTAATTCTTATGTAATCGATTGAAAATGAGAGAGT
>NZ_QTNE01000026.1:0-76066 GCF_003603495.1 Bacteroides sp. AM41-16
AGTTAATACTTTATTCCTTGCTGACACAGTTTAATTTACATCCTCTCCACAAAGCATTGATGAATTTTTATCGTTATTGACTAATAACAATAAGCCATCAATGCAGTATAATGAAGAAGAATCTGAAACAACTATAATTCCCTCTATCTCCCCAAAGGCAGAAGAAGAACCGGGTTCACCCAACATTCCTCCCAAACGAGCCAATCATCTTTCAAACCGGGAAATATGGTTTATTGCAATATTAATATTGTTGGTAACCTCTATTTTTGTAATAAACAAAACAAGCTACAATGTGCCTGCTCAGAACTCTGATACAGCAGTTGCAATAGAAAATCCAATCCCTAATCTTCCGGCCCAACCAATTGATTTAGGATTAAGTGTAAAATGGGCAAGTTGGAATGTAGGTGCAAGTTCTCCGGAAGATTATGGAGGCTTATATGGCTGGGCAGACCCAACAGGAAACAATACATCTACAAATAATACTGATTATCCCAACAACAATCCACCCTCCAATATATGCGGCACCAATTATGATATAGCTCACATTAAATGGGGAGAAAACTGGCGTTTACCCACAAAAAATGAAGTGTTGGAATTATGCGAGAAATGTTCATGGAAATGGACTTCATATAAAGGGAGCAATGGGTATATGATAACAGGCCCCAGTGGAAATTACATTTTCTTACCAGCAGTAGGTCAACGCTATGGCACTAACATTGGCAGTCAAAAAAACTTTGGCTATTATTGGTCAGGGACTTTATACTCCACGGGATATTCAAACTACCTTTCTTTCAGCAACACCCAATATCAGCTAAGCTTCACCCTTCGCTATCTTGGATGTTCTGTCCGTCCCGTTTCAAAGTGACCAACATTTAAAACAAAATTCAAAGTTAATATGCAAGGAACTCAACAATCATTAAGAAAAGGTACTATTCTATCTGGTAATTCCTACAATTACAAGATTGAAGGTATTTTAGGCCAGGGGTCTTCCGGTATAGCCTATCTTGCTTCAATACAACTTCAAGGAGAGTTAGGTTGCCTAAATACCCATACACAAGTAGCCATAAAAGAATTTTTTCAGAAGAATTTCAATGGTAGGGAGGGCACTACTGTAACTTGTTCCAATGAAAAGGCTTTTAAAGAATATAAAACAAAATTCCTTCGGGAAGCCAAGAATCTTTCAAAACTCAAACATCCACATATTGTAGACATCCTGGAAGCTTTTGAAGCAAACAATACTTGCTATTACGTAATGGAATATTTAGAAGGCGGGAGTTTTGATTCTTATATAAAAGCAGAAAACGGTCTCTCCGAATCAGAAGCTTTGACATGCATCCGTCAAATAGGGGAAGCACTGCAATTCATGCATAACAATAGGATGTTGCATCTTGATCTAAAACCGAAGAATATAATGCGGCGTAAAGATGGTTCTATAGTATTAATCGATTTCGGTCTTTCCAAACAATACAATTCACAAGGAGAACCTGAAACAAGTACTGCCATCGGATATGGCACCCCAGGCTATGCCCCAATTGAACAAAGCTGTTATCGCGATGGAGAAGGTTTTCCTATAACAATCGATATTTATGCCTTAGGAGCTACATTATTTAAAACATTGACCGGAAAAACGCCTCCCAATGCTTCTAATATTATGAACTATGGCTTTCCGGAAGCCGAATTGCAAGAAAGAAACATCAGTAACAAGACCATTACTGCCATACGGCATGCAATGAAACCAGAAAAGAATGCAAGAACACAAACTGTAGAAACTTTTATCCAGGAAATTGAAGGAAGTCATGCAGAAGACACCACTCTTATTGAAGATAGTTCATTGATAGTTTTGCCGGAAACAAACAAAATAACCCTATCATTAGAAAAGTTATTCATGGGAAGTGATAGAAATTTTTCTACAGATATTATAATCACCGCAAACTCTATTGCACTTACCGTAAAAGCATTCACTATACCAAAAACCAAGATACAGACTTATACTTATCCATATACCTCTCAAAAATTCAAAAAACTATTATCAAACCTACGAGAGTTAAGTTTACAAACAGCTTATGACTCATTCAATTATGAAGTGGATAATGCACCAGATATTTTTTACCGCATGCGATTCTCCCTCTTCTCTACAAAAAAATCCTATGCAGATATAAAGGTGGAGTATGAGGCTTTAGATGAATTACGCACCGATGAATTGCCCAAAAACTGGCATGGCATGTTCTCAAGGCTTCAAAGGGCCATCACTTCCCAAATTCCTTCTTTCAACGAAACTGTTCTCACAGTAGTTTCTAATAAAACGCCCCCTGAAGAGGGAGCAAAGGTCATAAGCATAGCAAAAGAAAGCTTTATGGCCATCTTTGCTGGAGTCATGACTCTAATGCTAATAATTGGACCCAACATAGGAGTAGGAGGAATTATCACCATAACAAGCCTTGTCATCTTACCAGACTTGCTCATATTTTGGTTATCACCTCGAAAGAAGCTTCATGCGATTTTATTTTCTGCAACAATCATACTACTACTCGCAATCAACCATATAACACATCAATAAATCTTATAGATTATGCAATTACAAAACGGAACTCTTCTGCAAGGAGGAAAATATAAAATAGAAACAGTCTTAGGACAAGGAGGGTTCGGCATCACCTATTTGGCCACCCAAACGCTAACCGACAAAAAAGTCGCTATAAAGGAGTTTTTCTTTAAAGAATATTGTGAGCGTGACAATGTGTCGGGCACAGTAACAGTGCCAACAACCAGTAAGAAAAAATTTGTAGAGAAGTTTCAAAAGAAATTTCTAAAAGAGGCTAAGATTATCTCAGACCTCAATCACAAGAATATTATACGAGTGCTTGACGTATTTCAGGAGAATGACACTTCCTACTATAGCATGGAATATATCATTGGAAAATCGTTGGCACAAGAAATTAATGCCAAAGGGAAAATTGATGAGACGGAAGCCATTTCCATCATTGATAGTATCGGACAAGCCTTAAGCTATCTCCATGAGCGCCATATAAACCATTTAGACGTCAAGCCTGGCAATATAATGATAGATGAAAAGGAGCATAGAACTGTTTTAATTGACTTTGGCGTATCGAAGCAGTATGATCCTGAAACTGGTGACGGTACAACAACCACTCCAGTTGGTATCAGCCATGGATACTCCCCCTTGGAGCAGTACAATACAGGCGGCGTAAACAATTTCTCACCACAATCGGATATTTATGCTCTTGGAGCTACTCTGCTGAAAATGATTTCAGGGCAAACGCCACCCAGTGCTATAGACATATCACAACATGGACTCCCACAATTACCCTCTACCATATCTCCCTGGATTGACAAGGCAATCAGAACTGCCATGCAACCAATAAAAGAAAGCCGCCCGGCTTCGGTACAACAATTCATTACGATAATACATGAAAGAAAAGCCGCTCCAGAAGAAACAATTTTCTCCGGTACTGTTGAAAAGGAGAAAGATAAGAAACGATCTTCCATAGTTGGCAAAACACTTCTTATAGCCTTATTAGTAGCTGCAGTGATTGGTGTTATTTATGTCATGAATCAAAGCAGTGCAGTAAATATGCCTGATGTCGTTACAGAGGATAATATGCCCATACCCTATGAAGAACCATTAAACGAAGCACCGTCAAATAATGACTTGAAGACAAAAAGGTACTCCAAAGAGGTAGATTCCTCTACCGGTACCAACAAGCTGAATATAGACTATCCCACTTCAGGTAATGCCATATTGTTACAAAACATCAGAGAGTGGATTAATGAAGAACTTGGAGGAACTTACGACGGCGACTTGAACGACGGTGCAACATTCTTTGCATATTATACGAAAGGGTTAGACAACAATGAAGAAGACGGTTATTCAACCACAGATATAAAAAAAGCCAATGAGACAAGCAAAATCATCACATATATCAAAGACTGCTACGCATATGCCGGTGGCGCTCATGGATATGGTTTTGCCGTAGGTGTCACCTTTCGGAAAATTGATGGGAAAAAATTCTCAAAAGACATGATTATGCGCCCTTATGCGATACAAAACGACATAAAAGCTGGTTTGAAAAAATATTTCGGGGTAGTGACCGATGACGAGCTGATGGACAACCTTCAACTGAACAACGAATTATACAATATCAACAACCTCCCTCTGCCCGAAACAGACCCATGGATTACAAAAGATGGTGTTTTCTTCTCGTATGCTCCCTATGAAATTGCCAGTTACGCAGCAGGCGCTCCCTCCTTTGTGATACCCATCAGCAAAGTCAAGAACCACGTCACTTCTACAGCAAAAACATTCTTTGATGAATAAAACGACCTCATCAGCTTGAGAATGACCACCTATACGGTTATTTCATACAAGAATCACCGCATTTCATGTAATATACACAAATCCTTATATAGGTTATCATTTCAAATCAATATCTTTGAAACATAAAAGAAAACATTGGTTATGGAAAAGAAGCAGTTAAAAGTCTCAGAATCAGAATACGCTAAGAATCTTGGAGTAGCCGCAAGCACGGGAGCAGCAATAGGAGGAGCGGCTTTTGCAGCAGCAGCTTATTCAACAAGAGCATGGGAAACTGACTCTAATGAAGACAACGAGACACTGGAAATTGTAGAGGAAAGCAGCACTGATGAGATGATACAACCAGAAACTGTATCTATAGAAATATCAGATCCCGTCACTGCAGACATAGCCTACACCATAGACCCTCTTTCTCCGGCTGAAAGTGAAGCGATAGACATGGCCAGTACGGAGAATGATGAAATTGTCATCGAAGACATTGAATATCCAGACGAAGGAGATATCTTTCAATCAGATATGCAAGACGTCATGGACTGGGTAGCAGGAGAAACGATGGATATTCCTTTGCTGGACAATGCTATATACAGTGATGATACCATTGTAGAAGACAGTCAGCTGTTTTCTATATGAAAAGACATTATTAATACTAAAAAATATCAGCCTTATGAACTCAGAAGACACCATTCTTAACCAGCAACAGAACGACAACGAAGAAACATTGCCGAACAACAACCAGAGCACCTCAAAGGAACAGCCTGCGAAAAAAGACAGTTCATGGAAACATGTAACAATAGGTGGCATATCTGGAATTTTATTAGGTGCCGCCAGTACCTTTTTCACCAGCTCTTCCAGTGCCGCCAATGACAGTGACGCTCCCAGCCACGGCAGCCAGTCAGCAACAAGCCATGGCTCTACTCCCGTTTCTCCAGACTCACACATCTCTGTAGAAGGGTTACCGGTTGCAACAGTCAGTGACGATATGTCTTTCAGCGAAGCCTTTGCAGCAGCGCGCCAGGAGGTAGGACCGGGAGGAGTCTTTGAATGGCACGGTGGCGTATACGGTACATATTACGCCAATGAATGGAGTGACATGACACCAGAACAGCGGGCAGAATTCGGAAGCCGCGTTTCCTATGGAGCAAGTGGTTCGGGAAATCACGAGACAGCAGAACACGCTACAGAAGAGAGCCATAATGTAGCGGAACATCATGCAACGGAAGAACCGGAAATAGTCAATGTGGAACATGAAAATGCACACGTTGAAGATGAAGTTCAGATTGTAGGAATCAGTGATGAAACCATGGATGACGGCTCGATGGTTACCATCGGACAACTGGAAATAAACGGACAAGAAGTTTATGTGGTAGATGTGGATCATAACGGCACTTTCGACCTGATGGGAGCCGATGTAAATGGAGATGGAGTAATCAGCGAAAATGAAGTCTACAACATACAAGACCAAGGACTGGAAGTTGCCGATTTGCAGCAGCAGATGGATGCAATACCCTCGGATGATTATCTGGCAGATATGCCTGATTATATTAATGATGCTGACTCCAGCGGATTTGCCTAATCAACGGACAAGATGAGAATGAAGCGGATATTATTTTCACTGATATGCATATGCTTGTTTAGCCTGCAAAGCCTGGCACAGAATATATATTTAGTTTCCGTAGGCATTGCAGACTATCCCGGCACAGAGAATGATTTAACATTGCCTGCCAAAGATGCAGAGACCATACAATGGATATATCAGAAAAATCAGAAAGCAGAAACAATATTATTAACCGATGCACAAGCCACCCGAAGTAATGTATTAAGCAGTATGACGCGAATTTTCAATAAAGCCTCAGCCAAAGACATCATTGTCCTTTTTTTTAGTGGTCATGGATATAAAGGTGGATTTGTGGGCTATGATGCAATGATTACTTATCAAGACATCAAGAAAACAATGGCAAAAAGTGCAGCCAAGAACAAAATGATATTTGCAGATGCATGTTTCTCTGGAAAGATGAGAGAACCACGTAGAAACTCATCGAATATATCCCCCTCTTCGTTAAAAGTAATGCTGTTCCTTTCTTCCCGTGAAAATGAAGTCTCTATAGAGTCTCCTTCCATGAAAAACGGGTTCTTCACAACATGCCTGCAACGGGGACTACGAGGCGGAGCCGACATAAACCGTGATCGGATCATCACAGCTAAAGAGCTTTTCGAATTTGTCAGCCAAGGGGTAAAAAAGCTGTCAAGGGACAAGCAGCACCCTGTCATGTGGGGTAAGTTCAGCGATTCTATGCCGGTAATGATATGGTAACAATAATAGAATAGAACAAATGGAATCAGAATTATTAAGAATCAAGTGTCCGAACTGCGGTGCCGTTCTGACTATAAAAAAGATAGCAGGCCTGGAAACCAAGAGTATTCCATGCCCAGTATGCAAAAAGGCATCAAAGTACATTGACTACAAAGTTCCCAAACAACAATATACTCCACCAAATGAAAATGATGACACCACCATGGGAGATGAAACCCACATTGACCATTCAAAAAATCAGAGTATCGGCAAACTTCAGAAAATTGGCACAAGTCATATATATACTTTATCCCTAGGAATAAATACAATCGGACGAAAGGCACAAACATCAAACGCCACTGTACAGATTGATACAGATGACCTTACAATGAGCCGTTCACATTCCATTATTGAGGTACGCAAACTGAAAACCGGTGGTTATATACACTATTTTTCGAATGCTCAAAACAAAAATGCCACTTATATCAATTCTGGATTAATTGAAAATGGCGACCGTATCATACTGCATGGAGGTGAAATCATAAAAATGTCGAATACGACATTGAAATTCATACTTCTTTCTGAAGATGATACAATCATTTAAACCTAAAACAAAATTGGATATGAAATATGTTTTAAACCCCTTAGCTATCTACGAACTGGGACAACGGAGCAATCAGGAAGATTCCATCTTCCCCGTATCAGGTGAAGTAACGGCAGAAGACCGCCTGTTTATCGTATGCGATGGAATGGGTGGTCATGAGTCGGGTGAGGTTGCCAGCCAGACAGTATGCCAAACGATGAGTGAATACATCTTGTCACAAACTTCACCGGAAGGGGCTTTCACAGACGAGCAATTTAACGAGGCGCTCAATGCAGCCTATGATTCATTAGACCAAAAGGATAATGGTGCCGCCAAAAAGATGGGGACCACCATGACTCTTCTGAAATTTCATAGTGGCGGATGCCTGCTTGCCCATATCGGTGACAGCCGCATCTATCATATCCGACCTTCTGAAAGATACATTTTCCACACAAGAGATCACTCGTTGATAAACGACCTATATGACATCGGTGAAATCACCCTTGAAGAGATGAAAACCTCAAAGCAGAAGAATGTCATTACCCGTGCCATGCAACCCAACCTGGAAAGACGTCCTAAAGCAGACATAAAACATATTACAGACATCCGCCCCGGTGACTATTTCTTCATGTGCTCGGATGGCATGTTAGAGGAAACTGACGATAGTGACTTGCTGAATATCCTCTCTGACCCTGACACAACAGATGATGAAAAAATACAAATCCTGACCAAGGTCAGTGAAAACAACCGGGATAATCATTCTGCATTTCTTATTCATATTTTAGACTTAATTCCGGATAATTATACAAAAGAAGCAAAAGGCAAAGAAGAAAGTCCTATAGAATCCGTTCCGGACAACCGTGTCATGACTGCTGGAACAAGGACAATCGAAAGAGAGGGGAAAAAGAGCGCTGAAACTAAAGAGGATAAGAGACAAAAGCGCAGGCTGCCGATTGTCAAGATTCTTGCATTCGCCATATTACTTTTTATCGTTATCTACGCCGCTTCTTTCGTTCTGTTGAAAGCTATAAAGGGGGAGAAAGAGCATTCCAAGACAAATCACCAAATAGAAAACACTATATTACAAGAATAATCCAAGAATATGCAGCTACTACCGGAAACATCTCTGCAAGGAGGCAAATATAAAATAGAAAAAGTACTTGGCCAAGGTGGTTTTGGCATTACTTACTTAGGGCTTCAGACGGGACTGAACCGATCTGTCGCCATTAAAGAGTTCTTTATGAAAGAATACTGTGAACGCGAAGAGACTACTTCCAAAGTTCTTCTGGGCTCACAAGGTAGTCGAGATATAGTGGACCGTTTCCGAATAAAATTCATAAAAGAAGCTCAAACCATTGCCCAGATGGACAATCCGCATATCATCCGCATTCATGACATTTTTGAGGAAAATGCAACTGCATATTATGTAATGGAATATATTGACGGAGACTCTTTGGACAGGTTAATACAGAAGCAAGGGAAGTTAGACACCGCGGTAGCATTAAACTACATCTGCCAAACAGCTAAAGCATTACAGTATATCCATCAAAAGAAGATTTTACACTTAGACATCAAACCTTCCAACATTCTGCTCAGAGGTGAGGAAGATGCCGTATTAATAGATTTCGGAATTTCCAAACGATATGATATAGACGGAAGTCAAACGAGCACCACTCCTACAGGAATCAGTAAAGGTTATGCCCCCATAGAACAATATAGACAAGGTGGTACAAGCATGTTCATGCCCAGTACAGACATTTATTCATTAGGCGCTACCATGTATAAGTTACTGACAGGAGAAACACCGCCCGAAGCTTCTGACATTGTAGACGAAGGATTAACAATTCCAGATTATATAGCCCCCAGAATAGCAACTGCAATAGAAAAGTGTATGGCTCCAGCACGCAAACAAAGGCCACAATCTATTACGGAATTTCTGTCCCTGATAGCAATGGAGCCTCATGAACATCCTCAAGACGGTACATCTTCTTCTAAGGAAAACACGGTTATACAAAAAAGGACAGACCACCAATATCTATCAATTGACGTAAAAGGAATTTTATTCAAAATGTGTTTCGTTGAAGCAGGAACTTTCATGATGGGAGCTACTTCAGAACAAGAGCACGAAGCCTATAGTGACGAAAAAAGCAACAAAAGAGTGGATATACAGAACTTCTACTTGGGAGAAACCACTGTTACCCGGAAATTATGGAATGCGATTATGGGAAACTATCAATCGGAATCCAAAGAGGAGAATCTTCCTATCGAGAATATATCATGGATTGACTGCATAGATTTTATTCAAAGACTAAACAATGTTACCGGACGCAAGTTCCGTCTTCCAACCGAAGAAGAATGGGAGTATGCGGCACGAGGAGGAAATCAAAGCAAAGGGTATAAATACGCCGGTTCAAATTCTATTGATGAAGTTGCATGGTATGATGGGAACAGTGAACATCACACCCATCCCGTGGCTTTAAAAAGACCGAATGAATTGGGATTGTATGACATGAGCGGAAACATTCAAGAATGGTGTTCCTCTTTCTATGAATATGGCTCAAACCGGAGTCTACGAGGCGGATGCTATTTATCATCACCACGAAGATGCCGTGTTTCATGTAGAAACAATAATAGCCAAGTGTATCATGACGCAAGCATAGGATTACGATTGGCTTTATAAACAGCTACGGAGCGGGATTCCACATGAACTTCCTCCTTTATATGACTTGTTTGGCTATCCATGCACAAGCCTCCGCATCCGCCAATGCATGGTGGTGTTGCTCCAGTTGGTAGCCACAACAAGCTGCCACTGTGTGCAACTGATAGTTGGGCAATCCTTTCAGGACGCGACGTGATGTCTGCAAAGTACAATGAAACTCATAATCCGGATAATCCATGCAGTAAGTACGGAAAACAGCTTTCAGGCAGCTTTCATCAAAGGCCTTGTTGTGCGCTACCAATGGCAAGCCTTCAATGCGTGGAGCTATTTCCTGCCACACAACGGGAAAGATAGGAGCATCCCGGGTATCTGCCAACGTCAGACCATGCACGCGGGTATTCCAATAAGTGTAATACTCCGGTTCGGGACGGATGAGGTTATAATAATGGTCCACAATCTCTCCATCACGTACGATAACCACTCCTACACTACAAACGCTGGTACGCTGTTCGTTGGCCGTTTCAAAATCAATGGCAGCAAAATCTTTCATCCGATATGGTTTTATAGTCGCCAAAGATACGAAAAATTCACTCCGTTCCTTTCATACTACACCTGGTTTCCATTATCTTTGTCCCCCGGACAAAGACTAAAATATCATGGAACATCCACTTTCGCAATTCAAATATTGTCCGAAATGCGGTTCAGCCCATTTCGAAGTTCATAACGAGAAGTCGAAGCAGTGCGCCGACTGCGGTTTCGTCTACTACTTCAACCCCTCTTCCGCCACCGTCGCCTTGATACTGAACGAGCGCGACGAGCTGCTGGTGTGCCGCCGCGCCAAAGAGCCTGCCAAAGGGACGCTGGACCTCCCCGGAGGCTTCATCGACATGACCGAGACCGGTGAGGAAGGCGTTGCCCGCGAAGTAAGAGAAGAAACCGGCATGAAGGTGGCAAAGGCCGAATATCTCTTCTCCCTGCCCAACATCTACATCTATTCCGGCTTCCCCGTACACACGCTGGATATGTTTTTCCGTTGTACGGTGGAGGACACCTTGCACTTCGAGGCGATGGACGACGCGGCAGACCTCTTCTTCCTCCCCTTAAAAGATATCCGTACGAAAGAGTTCGGACTCGGCTCCATCCGCAAAGGAGTGGGTATCTTCCTGGAAGACATGCGGAAGAACAAAAGCGAATGATTATTCGTTCCTATTATGGTATATATCCTAAAAAAGCCAAACAAGTGTAACATTTCCGGGTTAAAACCCGTATTTTTGTAAAATACCTATTCTAACAAAAGAAGATGAAACATAAAATCTCCCGAATATTGTGCACAGCACTCTGTTGCGCACCTTTACTCGCCTCAGCACAAACAAGCGAGAAGAGTACTTCTCCCAAGCGACTCTACCAAGAAGGACAAACGCTGTTCCAGCAAAAGGCCTATGCTGCCGCCATCTCCCCGTTGCAAGCCTATGTACGCCAGATGAATGCAGACGGCAAGCCTCTGCCCGATACCGGCGAGCGGCAAGAAGCGGAATACATGCTGGTATGCGCCGCATACGAGCTCAGAGACCCCAAAAGCATAGACCTGCTCCGTGCCTTCCTGGACGAATATCCCGATACTCCCCATGCCAACCGCATCTACGCCCTGATTGCCTCCGCCTACTTCTTCGAAGGCAATTATGACGATGCCCTCGCCATGTTCAACTCCGTCCGCCTCGACCTGCTGGGTTCCGAGGAGCGAGACGACATGACCTACCGCCTTGCCACCTGCTACCTGAAAACGGGCAACGTAAAGGAAGCAGCCATCTGGTTCGAGACGCTACGTAGCACCAGCCGCAAGTATACAGCGGACTGTGCTTACTACATCTCTTATATCCGATATACCCAAGGACGGTATGACGAAGCGCTCAGCGGTTTCCTGCCTTTGCAGGACAATGCCAAATACAAGGACTTGGTTCCCTATTACATCGCCGAAATCTATCTGTTGAAGAAGCAGTACGACAAGGCGGAAATCGTGGCGCAGAATGCACTGTCAGCCCATCCCGACGGTCTGAGCTACACCCACACGGCGGAGCTGAACCGTATCCTCGGTACAGCCGAATACCATTTCGGGAAGTATCACGAAGCCGTAAAGTCCTTCGGACAATATATAGAACACAATGCCGAATCTGCCGCTCATAGAAGGGATGCCCTTTACATGCTGGGAATGTCCTATTATCAATGCGGCGTGTATTCGCAAGTCCCCTCCGTCCTCGGCAGAGTGACTGCCGAAAACGATGCCCTTTCGCAGAACGCATACCTGCACATGGGACTGGCTTATCTGCAACTGGCAGACAAGACCAAAGCGCGTATGGCCT
Organism: Bacteroides sp. AM41-16; assembly: GCF_003603495.1. Lineage (NCBI taxonomy): Bacteria > Pseudomonadati > Bacteroidota > Bacteroidia > Bacteroidales > Bacteroidaceae > Bacteroides > Bacteroides sp. AM41-16. The sequence continues at coordinate 12,220 of NZ_QTNE01000026.1, forward strand.
TCGAGCAGGCTGCCGCCTCCAACGCCGATATGAAAGTCAAGGAACAAGCCGCCTATAACTACGCCTTATGCATTCACGAGACCTCCTATTCCGCTTTCGGCGAATCGGTGACCGTCTTCGAGAAATTCCTGAACGAGTTCCCGAACTCTCCTTATGCCGAAAAGGTCAGCAACTACCTGGTGGAAGTATACATGAATACACGCAGCTATGATGCCGCACTCAAGTCCATCGACCGTATCTCCCATCCCAGCAAAGCCATTCTGGAAGCCAAACAAAAGATTCTGTTCCAACTCGGGACCCAGTCTTTTGCCAACACGCAGTTCGAACAAGCCATCGGTTACTTCAACCAAAGCGTCACGTTGGGGCAATACAACCTCCAGACCAAGGCAGACGCCCTCTACTGGCTCGGCGAGTCTTATTACCGCCTGAACCGGATGAGAGAAGCTGCCCGCAATTTCAACGAATATCTGTCACTCACCCGGCAGAGGGATACGGAAATGTTTGCCCTTGCCTACTATAACCTGGGCTACATCGCTTTCCACCAGAAAGACTATTCGACGGCAGAGAACCGTTTCCGCAACTTTGTCCAACTGGAGAAAGGCGAAAACCCGACCGCATTGGCAGATGCCTACAACCGCATCGGTGACTGTAACCTGCACGTCCGCCGTTTCGAGGAAGCCAAGCAATACTACGCCAAAGCCGAGAACCTGAACACTCCCGCCGGAGACTATGCCGTCTATCAATTAGCACTGGTATATGGCATGCAGAAAAACTATACGGAAAAGGTGAGCATGCTGGACCGACTTGCAGCCAAATATCCCAACTCGCCCTACGCCATCAATGCCCTCTACGAGAAGGGACGCTCCTACGTACAGAGCAACAACAGCCGCCAGGCTATCGCCACCTTCCGCGAGCTGCTTGCCAAATACCCCGAAAGCCCCGTCAGCCGTAAAGCCGCCGCCGAAATCGGTCTGCTTTACTACCAGAACGATGACTATGACCGTGCCATAGAAGCCTACAAGCATGTGGTCACCCAATATCCCGGAAGCGAGGAAGCCCGCCTTGCCATGCGCGACTTGAAGTCCATCTACGTAGATGCCAACCGCGTGGACGAGTTTGCCGCCCTTGCCGCCCAGATGCCGGGAGAAATCCGCTTCGAACCCAGTGAGCAAGACTCGCTGACTTACATCGCTGCCGAAAAAGTATATATGAAAGGCGAAGCCACACCTGCCAAAGAGAGCTTCACCCGTTATCTGCAAAGTTATCCGGGAGGCGCTTTCAGCCTGAATGCACACTACTACCTCTGCGTCATAGGCAAAGAGCAGAAAGATGAAGAGGCGGTATTGGAACATGCCGGAAAACTGCTGGAATACCCCGATAACCCATATTCTGAAGAGGCTTTGCTGATGCATGGAGAAATTCTGTTCAACCGCCAGCAATATGACCTGGCATTGGCCGACTACAAGAAATTGCAGGCCAAAGCCACCACGGCAGAGCGCCGCCAGCTTGGCGCTATCGGTGTACTGCGCTGTGGAGCACTGATGCATGATGATGCGGAAGTCATCAACGCCGCCACAGCCTTGCTTGCCGAAGCCAAGCTGTCTCCGGAGCTCCGGAACGAGGCGTTGTACTACCGTGCCAAGGCATACCTCAACCAGAAAGCCGACAAGAAGGCAATGGATGACCTTCAGCTGCTGGCCAAAGACACCCGTACCCTTTATGGAGCCGAAGCCAAATATCTGGTGGCATTACAATGGTACAATGCCGGTAATTATGCCTCTGCAGAAAAGGAAATCCTTAATTTCATCGACCAAAGCACACCGTATGCCTACTGGCTGGCACGCAGTTTCATCCTTCTGTCTGATGTATATGTAGCCATGGACAAGAAGCTCGATGCACGCCAATACCTATTGAGCCTGCAGCAGAACTACCAGGCCGACGACGATATAGCAAGCATGATTAACGAAAGACTGGAGAAATTGAAGTAAGAAATATAGCACATTATGAAAAAGATACAATATATCCTCGCAGGAACTATGCTTGTCTCCCTCTCTTTGGGAGCACAAGCCCAGACACAACCCCAAGACACCACCATGAACCGTACGGTAGTCGTGGAACAAGAATATAATCCGGACATCATGGATGCCTCCAAAGTGAACGTGCTTCCCAGGGTGGAACCTCCTACCGTCAGCAAAAAGGCGGTGGAATATGACGCCACCCTGATGCCGGCAACCCAAATCCCCGCAGGTATCATGCAAGCCTATACCGGAAAAGAGACGCAGGCGAAAGCGCTGCCCGGATATGTACGCTTGGGATACGGTAACTACGGTAACCTCGATGTACGCGCCAACTACCTCTTCTCTTTATCCCCCAAAGACCGCCTCAACCTGACATTCACAATGGATGGCATGGATGGCAAACTGGACTTGCCGGATAATGGCGGGAAGTGGAATTCATTCTACTACCGTACCCATGCTGCCATGGATTATGTACATGCCTTCAGCAAAGTCGATTTGAATATTGCCGGAAAGTTCAACCAAAGCAATTTCAACTTCCTGCCCGACTTCGTCAGCAACAAGCAGAAATTCGTTTCGGGTGATGTACATTTCGGGGTAAGTTCCACGAGCGACGATATGCCTCTCCAATTCCGTGCCGAAACCAATTTGTTGGTCTACCAGCGCCAACACGACCTCATGGTGAGCAATATCAAAGAAAATATCGTGCGTACCAAAGCCGATGTCACCGGTTCCATCTCCGATGAGCAGACCATCGGCATGGCTTTTGCCATGGACAATACATTCTACAGCGACGGACGTTTCGAGAATCACACCGACGTAGACTTCAATCCATACTATCTCTTTCAGAATGACGACTGGAAAATACGTCTCGGCGCACACGTCGACCTGGCTTTCGGCTTCGGCAAGAAGTTCCGCGCCGCTCCCGACGTAGAAATACAATACATCTTCTCGGACAGCTACATCCTCTACGCACAAGGTAAGGGAGGACGGCTACAGAACGATTTCCGCCGTCTGGAAACCATTACGCCTTATGGCATTACAAACCAGCAGCTTGACAATACCTACGAACAGCTCAACGCAGCCATCGGCTTCAAGGCAAGTCCGGTCAGCGGATTGTGGTTCAACCTATACGGCGGGTATCAAGATTTGAAAAACGACCTGATTGACACTCCGACTGTCAAGTCCGACGGGATAAGCAATGTTTTCCTCACAGAAGACACCAAGAACCTCTATGCCGGAGCCGACCTGAGCTACAACTACAAGGATGTTTTCTATCTCGCCGCCAATGCCGTCTATCGCCATTGGACAACGGACTCAGACGGTTCTGATGTCGTAGTAAGTTTCAAACCGGCCGTAGAAGGCAATCTCAATCTCAAGGTACGCCCCATCTCCCCACTGCTTGTCGGCATCGGCTATCAGCACATCTCACGCCAAGGCGTGGAGGGCAACAAGGCAGACCCCGTCAGCAATCTCTATCTAAACGGCAGCTACGAACTCTTCAAAGGAATCTCCGTGTATGCGCGCGTGAACAACTTGCTGAACAAAGATTACCAGTACTACTGGGGATACCCTTCAGAAGGTCTCAGTTTCTTAGGTGGAGTAAGCTTCCTCTTTTAATAGAGGTAGCACAAGCCGAAGCTCTAATTTGAACAAAAAAGGTCATTTTTGCTAAATTCTCCTTATATTATAAGGTGGGAAGAATCTTTTTTTCCTACTTTTGCGGGCGAATTCAGTGGCGGGAGTCACTAAAAAACAGAAATTTATGCAGAAAAACCTTGTCATAGTCGAGTCTCCGGCGAAAGCAAAAACCATCGAGAAATTCCTTGGAAAAGATTTCAAAGTCCTTTCCAGCTACGGCCATATACGTGATTTGAAGAAAAAAGAATTCAGTATTGACGTAGACAAAGACTTCAAACCGCATTACGAGATACCGGCGGATAAAAAGAAACTCGTAACCCAGTTGAAAGAAGAAGCCGAGCAGGCAGAAACCGTATGGCTGGCTTCCGATGAGGACCGCGAAGGGGAAGCCATCGCATGGCACTTGTACGAAGTGCTGAAACTGAAACCGGAACACACCAGACGTATCGTCTTCCATGAAATCACCAAAGGTGCCATCCTGAAAGCGATAGAAAATCCCCGTGACATTGACATCAACCTGGTCGATGCCCAGCAAGCCCGACGTATCCTGGACCGTATCGTAGGTTTTGAACTTTCACCGGTATTGTGGAAGAAAGTGAAACCTGCCCTTTCTGCAGGCCGTGTACAGTCCGTAGCCGTCCGTCTCATTGTAGAGCGCGAACGCGAGATACATGCATTCCAAACCGAAGCATCCTACCGTGTTACCGCCGTATTCCTCGTTCCGGACACTGACGGCAAAACAGTGGAAATGAAAGCCGAACTGGCGCACCGGCTCAAGACAAAGGCAGAAGCCCGGAAATTGCTGGAGAGCTGTAAAGCAGCTACGTTTACCATCAGCGACATCACTACCCGTCCGCTGAAGAAAACTCCCGCCGCCCCGTTCACCACCTCTACCTTGCAGCAGGAGGCTGCCCGCAAACTGGGATTCACCGTGGCACAGACCATGATGGTGGCGCAACGTCTGTACGAATCCGGATTGATAACCTACATGCGTACCGACTCCGTCAACCTTTCCGAACTTGCCGTCAACGCCAGCCGTGAAACCATCTCCAACCTGATGGGCGAACGTTACGTACACAACCGCCACTTCGCCACCAAGACCAAAGGAGCGCAAGAAGCCCACGAAGCTATCCGCCCCACCTATATGGAGAATGCCAAGATAGAAGGTACCCCGCAGGAAAGAAAGCTGTACGACCTCATCTGGAAACGTACCATCGCCTCGCAGATGGCAGATGCCGAAGTGGAAAAGACAACCGTAACCATTGCTATCAGCAACGAGACGGAGACTTTCACTGCAACCGGCGAAGTGGTGAAATTCGACGGTTTCCTCCGTGTCTACCGCGAATCATACGATGATGACGTAGAAACCCAGGAAGATGAGGCACGCCTACTGCCCCCTCTGAAAAAAGGACAGAAGCTCGAACATGAAGGTATCACTGCTACCGAACGTTTCACCCAACACCCTCCCCGCTACACGGAAGCAAGCCTTGTGCGCAAATTGGAGGAACTGGGTATCGGACGTCCGTCTACCTATGCTCCTACCATTTCCACCATCCAGCAACGCGAATACGTGATAAAAGGAGAAAAAGCAGGTGAAGAACGCACCTACAATGTGCTTAACCTGCAGGGTAATGAAATAACGGACAACAACCATACAGAAATCACCGGAGCCGAAAAGTCAAAACTGATGCCGACAGACACCGGTATTGTGGTCAATGACTTCCTGATAGAGTACTTCCCGGACATCCTTGACTACAACTTCACAGCGAGCGTCGAAAAGCAATTCGACGAAATAGCCGAAGGTGACAAGCAATGGACCGCCATTCTGAAAACATTCTATAAGAAATTCCATCCTTCGGTGGAGAACACGCTTGCCGCGAAAACCGCCCACAAGGCAGGCGAACGGATTCTAGGAACAGACCCCGTCAGCGGAAAACAAGTGTCTGTAAAAATCGGACGTTTCGGCCCAGTAGCACAGATAGGTACTGCCGAAGATGAGGAAAAGCCCCGTTTCGCCCAGGTAAAAAAAGAAATGTCCATCGAGACCATTACGCTGGAAGAAGCGCTGGAGCTGTTCAAACTTCCCCGTACTCTCGGAGAGTACGAAGGCAAGAATGTAGTCGTAGGTGCGGGACGTTTCGGACCTTATATCCAGAACAACGGCTTGTATGCCTCATTACCCAAGACAATGGACCCGATGACTGTTACGCTGGAAGAAGCTATTGAACTTTTGCAAAAGAAACAAGAAGCAGAAGCCCAGAAACATATCAAGAAGTTTGAGGAAGAACCGGAACTGGAAATCCTGAATGGACGCTATGGCCCTTACATCGCTTATAAAGGCAGCAACTACAAGATTCCTAAAGACATCATCCCTCAAGACCTGAACCTTCAGGCTTGTCTGGAAATTGTGAAACTGCAAAGCGACAAGGATACGGGCAAGTCTAAGCGGACTGCAAAGGCGGTGAAAGCAACGAAAACGACTAAAACAACCGCCAAGGCAACTGCCAAAACAAGCAAGACAAAATAGGACTTAGTCTACACGTATAAAATGGGAGAAAGGAGACGATAATTTAAACTTCTATTATTTCTACCACAAGAATAAATATTGCACTATAAAAAAATAAGCCCGAAGAAGTATCCTCGGGCTTATTCTTTTATAGTACAATGTTTACATCCTATCCGGCACCTCAATTCCCAGCAATCCCATACCTAAGCGTACCACCTTGGCTACATTCTCGGACAATGCAAGGCGGAATACCTTCACTGCTTCGTTCTCCTCACGCAAAATGCTGAAGTCATGGTAGAACTGATTATATTCCTTCACAAGGTCATACGTATAGTTTGCAATGATGGACGGACTGTAGTCCTCACCTGCCTGCTTCACAATAGCGGCAAAGTCGGCAACCATCTGTATCAGTCCCTCTTCCTTCTCACTCAGTTCAATGCCGGCAGGCAACTGGGCAGGGATTTCGATACCGGCCTCTTTTGCCTTGCGGAGAACAGACTGGATACGTGCATAAGTATATTGGATGAACGGCCCCGTATTACCATTAAAGTCGATGGACTCTTTTGGATTGAATGTCATGTTCTTGCGGGCATCCACTTTCAGGATGAAGTACTTTAAGGCACCCAGACCAACGATACGGGCGATATTGTCTGCCTCTTCCTTTGTCAGACCATCCAGCTTACCCAGTTCATTGCTGGTTTCCTTGGCTGTATCAATCATCTCCGCCATCAAGTCGTCAGCATCAACTACTGTACCTTCGCGGCTCTTCATCTTGCCCTCGGGAAGTTCCACCATACCGTAAGAGAAGTGCACCAACCCTTTACCCCATTCGAAGCCCAGTTTGTCGAGCAGGATGGACAATACCTGGAAATGGTAATTCTGTTCGTTGCCTACCACATAAATCATCTTGTCGATGGGATAATCTGCAAAGCGGAGTTTGGCAGTACCTATATCCTGCGTCATGTAGACGGATGTACCGTCCGCACGCAACAGTAGCTTGTGGTCCAACCCCTCACCCGTGAGGTCTGCCCATACAGAGCCATCTTCTTTCCGGTAGAAGAAGCCTTTCTCCAGGCCCTCCATTACCTTCTCCTTACCTTCGAGGTACGTGTTTGATTCGTAATATATCTTATCAAAAGTTACACCCATCATACGGTAAGTCTCGTCAAAACCTGCATACACCCAGTCGTTCATCTTCTTCCAGAGCGCACGTACTTCCGGGTCATTGGCCTCCCACTTTACCAGCATTTCACGAGCCTCCTTCATCAAAGGAGATTCAGCTTCCGCCTTGGCTTTGGCTTCTTCCTCATTCATGCCTTCGCTTTGGAACTTGGCCATCAGTTCTTTCACTTCCGCTTTATAATGCTTGTCGAAGGAAACATAGTAATCGCCAATCAAGTGATCTCCCTTCTTGCCGGATGATTCGGGAGTTTCACCATTTCCGTACTTCTGCCATGCCAACATGGACTTGCAGATATGAATTCCACGGTCATTGACAATATTTGTCTTTACTACCTTATTACCGTTGGCAGCCACTATATTAGCCAGCGCATTTCCTAAAAGATTATTGCGTACATGGCCCAAATGAAGCGGTTTGTTGGTGTTGGGAGAAGAATACTCAATCATCACCAATGGAGAGTTGTCAGTAACAGCCACGATACCGTACTGCTTGTCCGCATGAATGCCATTCAACAATTCTATCCACGCAGAGGAGGCAATGGTCAGGTTCAGGAAGCCCTTGATGACATTAAATGCTGCAACCGAAGGCTCGTTTGCCTGCAAGTATTCACCGATTTCCTGGGCCGTCTGCTCCGGTCCTTTCTTGGACATACGGAGAAAAGGGAATACAACCAGCGTGAGGTGTCCCTCAAATTCTTTCTTGGTTTTCTGCAACTGCACTTGTGCGGCAGGAACATCCTGTCCGTAAAGCGCTTTCAGTCCGCCGATGACGGACGATACCAGTTTCTGTTCTATATTCATGATTCAAATGTATTTTCCTGCGTGCAAAGATAGCGTAAACCGAAATCAGTACAAAACAAGCAGGCTTGTTTTTATGGCCTCACAAGATATTCAACATACAAAGAGGGGACGCTCCTTGTAAAACGTCCCCTCTTTGTATGTTGAGTATACTGTTCTTATTCAGCTGTCAATTCCGTACCTGGTTTGAATTTAACAACTTTCTTTGCAGCAATCTCGATAGGCTTTTTAGTAGAGGGGTTGATACCCATACGCGCTCCTCTTTCCACCACACTGAAAGTTCCAAAACCAACCAATGATACTTTATCACCGGCCTTCATTGCCTTAGTGACTGATGCGATAAATGCATCCAATGCTTTCTTTGAATCAGTCTTTGACAAACCAGACTCCGCTGCCATAGCGCTAATAAGTTCCGCCTTATTCATAATGCTTAAAATTAATTAATATGTTACACAAAAGATATTTTTACTTTTCATCACAAACCTCCACAAAAATAGAGCAATATTTCTGAATATCAAATAAAAACATTAAAAAAATATTGGAAAACAACGAAAAAGAAGGAATAGAATCTGCTTTTTCTGTTATAGAACAGAATTTATTCGTATTTTTGCCGGAGAAAGCAAAAACAGGCAACTGTTTTTGAACTGTAAAATGAATTGAAACAACAGATTATGAATACTATACCTACTGTAACCAAGAACCTTTTAATCATTAATGTGCTGATGTTTCTGGGTACCATCGTCGCCCAAAGCTACGGCATCGACCTCGCCCAATATCTGGGATTGCATTTTTTCCTTGCCGAAGATTTCAATGCAGCACAATTGATAACATATATGTTCATGCACGCCGGATTCGCGCACATATTTTTCAACATGTTTGCTGTATGGATGTTCGGACGTATTTTAGAGCAGGTATGGGGGCCAAAACGATTTCTGTTCTACTATCTGGTGTGCGGTATAGGAGCCGGAATTATCCAGGAGGTGGTACAGTATATTCATTATGAGACAGTACTTTCCGCCTATGACAGCGTAAATACTGGCATGGCCATCATCCCGATGGAGGAATATCTCAATATGATGACTACCGTGGGAGCTTCGGGAGCAGTATACGCCATTCTGCTGGCATTCGGCATGTTGTTCCCCAACCAGCAAATGTTCATCTTCCCGTTACCGGTTCCCATCAAGGCCAAATATTTTGTTATCGGATATGCCTTGATTGAACTTTATGCCGGATTTGCAAACAGTGCAGGAGACAATGTGGCTCACTTCGCACATCTGGGTGGTATGGTATTCGGCTTTATCCTAATTATGTACTGGAGAAAAAAGAACAGAGGAAATGGCTACTATTATAACTGATTTGAAAGAAACCTTCCGTAGGGGGAACATTTATATCCAACTGATTTACATCAATGTAGCGGTATTCATACTTACTACGCTAACCGAAGTCATGTTCCAGTTGTTCAACCGGAGCATAGCAGGCGTATTCGAATGGTTGGAACTGCCGGCATCAGTCATACGCTTCATCCTGCAACCATGGTCACTACTGACATATATGTTCATGCATGCAGGATTCATGCACATTCTTTTCAATATGCTGTGGCTTTACTGGTTCGGTGCACTGTTCCTGAGTTTCTTCTCTGCAAAGCATCTCCGGGGTGTATACATTCTGGGAGGAATTTGCGGCGGTCTGCTCTATATGGCCGCCTATAACATTTTCCCGTATTTCCGTCCCATGACAGACTATTCTTTCATGCTGGGTGCTTCTGCCTCTGTACTTGCCATTGTAGCCGCCACCTCCTATCGCGAGCCCAACTATCCGATACGGCTACTGCTGTTCGGAACCATCCGGCTGAAATACCTGGCACTCATCGTTATAGGCACCGATTTACTGTTCATCACCTCCAGCAATGCCGGTGGACACATCGCACATTTAGGAGGTGCGCTGGCAGGGGTATGGTTTGCCGCCAGCCTCAGCAAAGGTAGTGACCTGACCTCATGGATAAACAAATGTCTGGATACCTTAGTTTCCATCGTCAACTTCAAACCCAGAAAGCCGAAAATGAAAGTACACTACGGTACTGGCAAACAAAAAGATTATGATTACAACGCACGGAAAAAAGCCCAATCCGACGAGATAGACCGCATTCTCGACAAATTAAAGAAATCGGGATACGAAAGCCTTACTACAGAGGAAAAGAAAAGCTTGTTCGACGCGAGTAAACGTTAAACCAATGGAAAATGGAAAACGGAAAATGAAAAATGAGAATATAACCGCCACTCTTATTTTCAGTTTTCACCTTTCAATTTTCAACTATTATAATGAAGCATCTCGGTAATTTTGTCGCTCTCCTGATTTTAGCGGTCAATGCCTTATTTACGGGCCTATTACTGTTCACCGCCTATAGTCCGCACATCCAGCCGGTCACACATCCGGTGCAATCGTGCCTGGGGCTGACATTTCCCGTGTTCCTGATGATAAATGCCGGCTTCCTCATTTTTTGGCTGGTCATCCAGCGCTATAGGTCGGCTTTGCTGCCCCTAATAGGGATGTTGCTCTGCTATTCGCAGATACGCACCTATCTGCCCATCAACTTCCATACAGACCACTTACCGGAAACAAGTATCAAACTGCTCTCCTACAACATTATGGGATTTGACGGTGCCGCCAAACAAGATGGCAAAAACCCGATATTGACCTATTTGAAGGAAAGTGGCGCCGATATCCTCTGTCTGCAGGAATATTCCACAGTACAATCCTCAAAGCATCTTTCGCAAAAAGACGTAGAGCGGGAACTCAAGGCATATCCATACCACCGCATCAACACAGTGGGTAGCGGAAAGGGACATACCAACAAGATAGCATGTTACTCTAAATTTCCGATTCTCTCGTCACGCATATTGGATTATCCCAGCGAATACAACGGTTCGGTACTCTATGAAATCAAGATTGGGGAAGACACGGTTACCCTCATCAACAATCATCTGGAGTCCAACAAGCTGACCAAAGCCGATAAAGTCGTGTACGAAGACATGCTGAAATCTCCCGAAAAGGAAAAAGTGAAAAGCGGCGCACGCCTGCTCATACGCAAGCTGGCAGAAGCATCGGCCATCCGTGCCCCGCAAGCTGACACTATTGCACATGAAATAGCCGCTTCACCGCATCCTTACATTATTGTATGCGGCGATTTCAACGATACCCCCATCTCCTATACCCACCGCACCATCGCCCAGGATTTGGACGACGCATTCACCCAATCAGGACGGGGGCTGGGCATCTCCTACAACCAGAACAGATTCTATTTCCGGATAGACAACATACTGACAAGCAAGAACCTGAGAGCCTACAATTGTACAGTAGACCGCTCCATCAAAGAGTCAGACCACTATCCGATATGGTGCTATATCACTAAGAGATATTGAAAATTAATACTTAAACATTTAATACTTAGAAAACAATGTTCAAAAAATGTATTCTAATTTTAGCAGCAAGTTGTATGATGTACTCCTGTGCCACCCAGACGGAAAGCAATCCGTTCCTTACTGAGTTTCAAACACCCAATGGCGTGCCTCCATTCGATAAAATCAAGTTGGAGCACTATGAACCCGCATTCCAGAAAGGTATAGAAGAGCAGAACGCCAATATCCAAGCCATCATTGACAATACGGAAGCCCCTACTTTCGAAAATGTCATTGTTGCCCTCGACAACAGCTCTCCCACCCTGGACCGTGTAGGCGGTGTATTTTTCAACCTGACGGAGGCCGAAACTACCGATGAACTGACAGCCCTTTCCATGAAACTGGCTCCGACATTGGCCGAACATGAAGACAACATCTCCCTCAACCAGGAGCTTTTCAAGAAAGTGGATGCTGTCTACAGCCAGAAAGATGCTCTCGGCCTGACCCGCGAACAACAAAGGCTGCTGGAAAAAACCCATAAGAAATTTATCCGTTCCGGTGCCAATCTTCCGGCCGACAAACAAGCCTGTCTGCGTGAAATCAACAAGCAGCTTTCCACACTTGGAATCACGTTCAGCAACAACATCCTGAACGAAAACAACGACTTCAAGCTTTATGTAGGAAAAGAGGAAGACCTCGCCGGACTTCCCCAATGGTTCCGCGAAAGCGCCATGGCTGAAGCCCGTGCCACCGGACAGGAAGGCAAATGGCTGTTTACCCTCCATAATGCAAGCCGCCTGCCTTTCCTCCAATACTCCGCCAACCGGCCGCTACGCGAACAGATGTACAAGGCCTACATCAACCGCGGCAATAACAATGACAAGAACGACAACAAGAAAATCATTGCCGACATCGTACGCCTGAGACTTGAAAAGGCGCAACTGCTGGGTTTCGACTGTTACTCCAACTTTGTATTGGACAATACAATGGCAAAGAATTCCACCGCCGTGATGGACTTCCTCAACAACTTGTGGAGTTATGCACTCCCCAAAGCAAAAGCCGAAGCAGCCGAACTGCAAAAGCTGATGGACAAGGAAGGCAAAGGAGAGAAACTGGAAGCATGGGATTGGTGGTACTACACCGAAAAACTCCGTAAGGAGAAATATAACCTTGAAGAAGAAGAGATTAAGCCCTACTTCAAACTGGAAAACGTACGTGAAGGCGCCTTTGCCGTTGCCAATAAGCTCTATGGCATCACGCTGACAAAGCTCGAAGGTATCCCCGTCTATCATCCCGATGTAGAAGTGTTTGAAGTGAAAGCCGCAGACGGCTCACAAGTAGGTATCTTCTATGTAGATTACTTCCCCCGTCCCGGCAAAAGCGGTGGTGCCTGGATGAGCAATTACCGCGAACAACAAGGCAGCATACGTCCATTGGTATGCAACGTATGCAGCTTCACCAAGCCCGTAGGCGACACTCCTTCCCTGCTGACTATCGACGAAGTGGAAACTTTGTTCCATGAATTCGGCCATGCCCTGCACGGATTATTGACCCAATGCCAGTATAAAGGTACTTCAGGCACCAATGTCGTACGCGACTTCGTGGAACTCCCCTCTCAAATCAACGAGCATTGGGCTACCGAACCCGAAGTGTTGAAAATGTATGCCAAGCATTACAAGACCGGCGAGGTCATTCCCGACAGCCTGATTGAAAAGATACTGAACCAGAAAACGTTCAACCAGGGTTTCATGACTACCGAGTTGCTGGCCGCCGCCATCCTCGACATGAACCTGCATAACCTGACTGATACCGAAGATCTTGATGTCGTTGCATACGAAAAAGAAGCGATGGACCAACTGGGGCTGATTCCGGAAATAGCTCCCCGCTACCGTACCACATACTTCAACCACATCATCGGCGGTTATGCTGCAGGCTACTACAGCTATCTCTGGGCCAATGTTCTGGACAACGATGCCTTCGAAGCTTTCAAGGAACACGGTATCTTCGACAAGCAGACAGCCGACCTCTTCCGCCAGAATGTTCTGGAAAAAGGAGACAGCGAAGACCCGATGACTCTCTATAAAAACTTCAGAGGAACTGAGCCTCAATTAGACCCGATGTTAAAAAATCGCGGTATGAAGTAAGATTTGTGAAAAAAAAGCTATATTTGCAGCCTTGTATGCAACAGAATTTAATTAAAAAGTAATCATAATAAACTAAAAGTAACATGCAAAACAAAGGATTTGTAAGGGTTTTTGCGATATTGCTCACACTGGTGTGTGTGTTCTATCTCTCCTTCTCTTTTGTAACTCGCCATTACACAAGTAAGGCCAAAGAGTTTGCAAAAGGCGATGTGAAAGTAGAGCAGGACTACCTCGATTCTCTGGCTAATGAGAAAGTGTATTTCGGCAATTGGACGCTGAAACAATGTCGTGAGATGGAAATCAGTTTAGGTTTGGACTTGAAGGGTGGTATGAACGTCATCCTTGAAGTTTCCGTACCCGATGTCATCAAAGTATTGGCTGACAACAAGACTGACGAAGCATTCAACCAAGCATTGGCCACTGCCGCCAAGCAAGCTACCACAAGCCAGGATGACGTGATCACCCTATTCGTCAGAGAGTATCACAAGCTTGCTCCGGGTGCTCCGCTGTCACAGCTGTTCGCAACCCAACAATTAAAAGACAAGGTAACTCAGAAATCTACCGACGCGGAAGTTGAGAAAGTATTGCGCGAAGAAGTAAAGGCAGCTGTTGACAACTCCTACAATGTACTTCGTACCCGTATCGACCGTTTCGGTGTAGTTCAGCCCAATATCCAGAGTCTGGAAGACAAAATGGGCCGTATCATGGTAGAACTTCCGGGTATCAAAGAGCCTGAACGTGTAAGAAAATTATTACAAGGTTCTGCCAATCTGGAATTCTGGGAAACATACACAGCAAAAGACGTTACTCCCTATCTGCAAGCTGCCGACACCAAGTTGCGTGCCATCGTTGCAAGCGAAACTCCGGCAGAAGAGGCAGACAGCGCAGCTACCGAAGCTCCTGCCGTAGCCCAAGCTACCAGCACAGCCGACAGTCTTGCCGCTGCTTTAAAGGGTGAAAACAAGACACAAACCGCTGACCTTGCACAAATAAAGAAAGAACACCCGCTGTTCGCAATCTTGCAAGTCAACCCCAGCGGACAAGGTCCTGTTGTAGCCTATGCCAACTACAAGGATACAGCTGAAATCAACAGATACCTTTCCATGCCGGAAGTTCAGGCCGAAATGCCGAAAGACTTGCGTCTGAAATGGGGAGTATCTCCTTATGAATATGATCCGAAAGCTCAGACTTTCGAACTTTATGCCATCCGTTCCACAGAACGTAACGGCAAGGCGCCTCTGGAAGGTGATGTAGTGGTTAGCGCCAAAGACGAATACGACCATTACGGTAAACCTGCCGTAAGTATGTCTATGAACACTGACGGTGCACGTCGCTGGGCTCAGCTCACCAAACAGAATATCGGCAAGAGCATCGCTATCGTGTTGGATGGTTATGTTTATTCCGCACCGAACGTAAACAATGAAATCACTGGCGGTAACTCACAGATTACCGGTCACTTTACTCCGGAACAAGCAAAAGACTTGGCAAACGTGTTAAGATCAGGTAAGATGCCAGCTCCTGCGCACATCGTACAAGAAGATATCGTAGGTCCTTCACTGGGACAAGCTTCCATCAATGCCGGTATCATGTCATTCATCGTAGCATTGATTCTGCTGATGGTTTACATGTGCTCTATGTACGGATTCATTCCGGGTATGGTTGCCAATGGTGCTTTGGTGCTGAACTTGTTCTTCACATTGGGGATCCTTTCCTCTTTCCAAGCAGCATTGACGATGTCCGGTATTGCCGGTATGGTGTTGGCACTGGGTATGGCTGTAGATGCCAACGTATTGATTTACGAACGTACCAAAGAAGAACTCCGTGCAGGCAAGGGTGTAAAGAAAGCATTGGCTGACGGTTACTCCAACGCCTTCTCTGCTATCTTCGACTCCAACTTGACGTCTATCATCACCGGTATTATCTTGTTCAACTTCGGTACAGGTCCTATCCGTGGTTTTGCCACTACATTGATTATCGGTATCTTGATTTCGTTCTTTACTGCCGTATTCATGACGCGTCTGTTCTATGACCATTTCATGAGCAAGGACAAACTGCTGAATCTGACATTCTCTTCCAAGATTTCAAAGAACTTGATGGCGAATGCACACTTCGACTTCATGGGCAAGAACAAATTGTGGCTGACCACTACGGGAGCTATCATAGTGATATGTATCGCTTTCCTCGCTACCCGTGGATTGAGCCAGAGTATCGATTTCACTGGTGGACGTAACTTCAAAGTACAGTTTGAGAATAAGGTAGAGCCGGAACAAGTTCGCGAGCTTATCTCCAGCAAGTTCGGCGATGCCAATGTCAGCGTTATCGCCATCGGTACGGACGGTAAGACCGTACGTATCAGTACCAACTACCGTATCGAAGAAGAAGGTAACAACATTGACTCTGAAATCGAAGCATACTTATACGAAACACTGAAACCGTTGCTGACTCAGAACATCACTTTGGAAACCTTCATCGACCGTGAAAACCATACGGGCGGAAGTATCATCAGTTCCCAGAAGGTAGGTCCGAGTATCGCAGACGATATCAAGGTTTCAGCCATCTGGTCCGTTGTACTTGCATTGATTGCCATCGGTATTTATATCCTGATCCGTTTCCGCAATATTGCATACAGTATCGGTTCAGTAGCCGCATTGGCTTGTGATACCATCATCATCCTGGGTGCCTACTCTATCTGTTGGGGCTGGATGCCGTTCTCTCTGGAAATCGACCAGACCTTTATCGGTGCCATCCTGACAGCTATCGGTTACTCTATCAATGACAAGGTGGTAATCTTCGACCGTGTACGCGAATTCTTCGGCCTCTATCCGAAGCGTGACAGATTCCAGTTGTTCAATGACTCATTGAACACAACTCTGGCACGTACCATCAATACTTCACTGAGTACTTTGATTGTGTTACTGTGTATCTTCATCCTCGGTGGTGATTCCATCCGCAGCTTCGCATTTGCCATGATTCTGGGTGTTGTATTCGGCACACTGTCTTCTCTGTTCGTTGCATCTCCTATCGCATATCTGCTGATGAAGAACAAAAAAGGTACCGAACCAGCTGTAGAAGTAGCCAAATAAGAATTTGGACAAAAAACTATAAACTAAAAAAGGAGGAAATCCGAAATGGATTTCCTCCTTTTTTGTAGTCTCGCCGGGAATCGAACCCGGATCTAAAGTTTAGGAAACTTCTATTCTATCCGTTGAACTACAAGACCTTTTGCATAGATTCTGCATATTGCAGTAGATTGCGGATGCAAAGATAATGTATTCTGTCGATTTTCCGAAAAAAGTTTTGTTAATCCGATTAACTTTACGAAATTTGTCGGTCAGTGATAGAATACAGTAACCCCCAAAAATTAATCTATAGTAATTCGTAAGTTATGGCAAACGACATGATGGTCAAAGAACTGGAGCAAGTGGTAGTCCGCTTCTCCGGAGACTCCGGCGATGGTATGCAGCTCGCCGGCAACATCTTTTCAACAGTTTCGGCTACCGTGGGCAATGATATCAGTACATTCCCCGACTATCCGGCAGATATCCGCGCCCCGCAAGGCTCACTCACCGGTGTTTCCGGTTTTCAGGTACATATCGGTGCAGAGAAAGTCTATACCCCAGGTGACAAATGCGACGTATTGGTAGCGATGAACGCCGCCGCACTGAAAACCCAATATAAGTTTGCTAAATCCACTGCTTGTATCATCATCGATACAGATGCTTTCCAGAAGTCAGACTTGGAAAAGGCCGCTTTCAAGACCGATAATCCGATAGAGGAAATGGGTATTAAGCAGGATGTCATCGCCGCCCCCATCTCGAAGATGGTGAAAGACTGCCTTGCCGACACCGGAATGGACAACAAGTCCATGCTGAAATGCCGCAATATGTTTGCAGTAGGCCTGGTATGCTGGCTGTTCAACCGCGATCTGAAAATAGCCGAAGATTTCATCCGCGAGAAATTCGCCAAAAAGCCCGAAATTGCCGGGGCAAATATCAAGGTCATCCATGCAGGATATAACTACGGACACAACACCCATGCTTCCGTAGCCCATACATATAAGATTGAAAGTAAGACTACCGTTCCCGGCAGATACATGGATATCACGGGGAACAAAGCAACTGCTTACGGTTTCATCGCCGCAGCTGAAAAGGCTGGCTTGAAGCTGTTCCTCGGCTCCTATCCCATTACTCCGGCAACCGATGTACTGCACGAACTCTCCAAGCACAAGTCTCTGGGCGTGATGACCGTGCAATGCGAAGACGAGATTTCCGGTTGCGCCACTTCTATCGGCGCCGCTTTTGCAGGTGCGCTGGCTGTGACCTCCACTTCCGGTCCCGGTGTCTGCCTGAAATCGGAAGCTATGAACCTGGCAGTCATTACAGAACTTCCGCTGGTTGTGCTCGACGTGCAACGTGGCGGTCCTTCTACCGGTCTGCCCACCAAGTCAGAGCAGACAGACTTGTTGCAGGCATTGTTCGGCCGCAACGGTGAAAGCCCAATGCCCGTCATCGCCGCCTCTTCACCCACAAGCTGTTTCGACGCAGCCTACATGGCAAGCAAAATTGCACTGGAGCACATGACCCCGGTCGTATTGCTGACCGACGGCTTTGTTGCCAATGGCTCCGGCGCCTGGAAGCTGCCCAAACTGGCAGACTATCCCGCCATCACCCCTCCCTACGTGACTTCCGAAATGAAGGACAACTATACTCCGTACAAACGCAATCCCGAAACAGGTGTCCGCTATTGGGCCATCCCCGGACAAGAAGGCTATATGCACATCCTCGGCGGTCTGGAGAAAGACAGCAATACCGGTGCCATCTCCACCGATCCCGAAAACCATGACTTGATGTGCCACCTGCGTGCCGAGAAGGTTGCCAAAATCCCCGTACCTGATGTAGAAGTGCAAGGCTGTGCAGACGATGCCGATTTGCTGATTGTCGGTTTCGGCGGTACATACGGCCACTTGTATTCGGCCATGGAAGAGATGAACAAGGCAGGCAAGAAGGTTGCCCTCGCCCACTTCACTTATCTGAATCCGCTCCCCAAGAACACGGAAACCGTTCTGAAGAAGTACAAGAAGGTGGTAGTTGCCGAACAGAATCTCGGACAATTTGCAGGTTATCTACGTATGAAGATAGACAACTTCACCCCGTACCAGTTCAACGAAGTCAAAGGACAACCGTTCGTCGTTGCCGAGCTGGTCGCAGCGTTCAATAAATTAATTGATAATTGACAGTTGACAATTGATAATAACCATGCGTAATATGCGGATTATCAATGACCAGCCACCAATTATCAACTATCAATTATCAACTATCAATTAAAAAAGATTATGTGCGAATATACAGCAAAAGACTATAAAAAAGGACAACCCCGTTGGTGTCCGGGTTGTGGTGACCACTTCTTTCTGGCTTCACTGCACAAAGCAATGGCAGAAATCGGCAAAGCTCCTTGGGAGAATGCCGTCATCTCAGGTATCGGCTGCTCCAGCCGTCTGCCCTATTACATGAATACGTATGCGATGCAGACCATCCACGGACGTGCTGCTGCCATCTCTACAGGTGCCAAGGTTGCCAATCCCAACCTGACGGTATGGCAAATCTCCGGCGACGGTGACGGTCTGGCCATCGGCGGTAATCACTTCATCCACGCCGTACGCCGTAACATCGACCTGAACATGATTCTGCTGAACAACCGCATCTACGGTCTGACCAAAGGTCAATATTCTCCGACCTCTCCACGTGGTTTCGTCAGCAAGTCGTCTCCCTATGGTACGGTAGAAGATCCATTCCACCCGGCAGAGCTTTGCTTCGGTGCCCGCGGCCGTTTCTTTGCCCGCGCGGTAGCTACCGATGCTCCGGGGACAGTGGAAATATTGAAGGCAGCCATGGCTCACAAAGGGGCTTCCGTTTGCGAGATTCTGCAAAACTGCGTTATCTTCAATAACGGTACGCATGACTCCGTAGCCAAAAAGGAAGACCGCGCCAAGAATGCTATCTACTTGAAACACGGCGAACCAATGCTCTTCGGCGAGAACAACGAATACGGACTGATGCAGGAAGGCTTTGGTCTAAAAGTCGTGAAACTCGGTGAGAACGGCATTACAGAGAAGGATATCCTCATCCACGATGCCCACTGCATGGACAACACCCTGCAACTGAAGCTTGCCCTGATGGAAGGTCCCGACTTCCCGATTGCACTCGGTGTTATCCGCGATGTGGAAGCTCCTACTTACGACGATGCTGTTCATGAACAAATCGAAGAGGTGTCTGCCAAGAAGAAGTATCACAACTTCGAGGAGTTATTGATGACGAATGATACGTGGGAAGTAAAATAAACCACTAAGATTTATTAATATCATGTTTGCACGAAACAAATAAGGTGCAAACATGATATTAATTTCCTAAAAGTAAGAGTACCTCCCTATCCTTTCTCTCCCAAACATAGATACTTATTACGCCAAACATGCAGTTCTTCCATCAAGAATAACTATATTTGCCACAGTAACCATAGTAGTCACATTTTGAAAGTAATTCTCTGATTTATACTGGCTTAATATCAATCTCACAAACCGCAGGCTGATAGCTCTTTCGTTCGAGTAATCCTTCCCGGATAAAGGTCAAAAACACTCCCACCCTGAAAAAAAATGCAACCACTGCAACTGCACCAGATTTTATTGTAGTGATAGAGCATACCTCCGATGAACAAGGCTACCAATAAGGGTCGACAACAAGACTTCAAGGGAAGAGAGGGAAATTGTGGAATACCTACTGTGGATTTTTTCCACATCTCCACACCACAAACACCCGAACTTCCCTTTTTCCCGATAGAAAATAAGCAATTGATTATCAACATTATTCATCCTTAAAAGGATAGTCTGCCTTTCGTTTGGCATACCTCTTGCTAAAATATCTGCCGAAAGGACGTAACATTTATAATAAGATAAATCAATTATTTTTCAGTAGTATGAAAATCAGGATGAGAAAACGGTGTGACATTCCACATTCAGCGTCGCACTTCCAAAAAAGTTTGATTATTGCAAGTTGGTTATTAACATTTCTTTTCACCGGAACAGCCTTTGCACAAGAGAACCGAACCATTACAGGCATTGTAAGAGATGTAACGGGAGAACCGCTTATCGGTGCCAGCGTCATACAGAAAGGCACCAACAACGGCGTCATTACCGATGTGGACGGCAACTTCACACTGACCGTTCCTGCAGATGCAACACTCTCTATCGCTTACATGGGCTATGCTACTCGGGAGATAAACCTGGCAAAACGAAAAAAGCAAGGCGACCTGAAGATTACACTCAGCGAAGATACCCAGCAACTGAAAGAAGTCGTAGTAACGGCAATGGGTATCAAAAAAGACACGAAACGTGTCGGCTATGCCATCAGTACCATCAGTGCAGACGAATTGGTAAAGGCAGGAGCACCCAACTTTGCCTCTGCCATGTACGGTAAAGCACCGGGAGTCCGCATCACACAGACACAAGGCGGTTCTGCCGGAGCTGTCTCCATCAACGTACGCGGACTGACTTCCATCACTGGAAATAACCAGCCACTCATCATTCTGGACGGTGTACCCATCCGCAACGGCGGCACGGGTAAAAGCACGGACTTCGCCGAATTTGGCAACGACGGACAAATCCGTTCCAATGGTCTGGTAGACATCAACCCAGAGGACATCGAGAGCCTCAGTATTCTGAAAGGAGCTTCCGCCACAGCTCTCTACGGCTCGGAGGCTGCAAACGGTGCGGTAGTCATCACTAGCAAGCGCACCAAAAGCGGCAAGCTGACGGTGGACTTCAATGCCCAAGTCATGGCAAACTTACCGGCTTATCTACCAAAAGTACAGACCGTATACGGGCCGGGAACCTACAACACCGCATACAGCGATTATGAGAAACAGACGGGAGGCTTCTATCAGAGAACCCTAAACGGACAAAGCTACAAAAGCCTCCGTTCCACCACCTTGTCCTTCGGCCCGAAATACGACGGCAGCGAGGTACTTTACTGGGACGGGAAGATGCGCCCCTACCAGGCACTGACCGACAACCCGTGGAAAGAGTTGTTTCGCACCGGCTGGACCCAGACTTACAATCTCGCCATCTCACAAGGGACGGAAACCACCAGCAACCGCTTCTCCTACACATTCATGGACGAGATTCCCAATGCCCTGACCGGAAGCTTCACCAAACACAACTTCAAGCTGACCGGTTCGTATCAACTGGCGAAACCGCTGAAACTGGAATACTCCCTTAACTACATCGTACAGAATGTAGAAGACCGCCCGCAAACCTCGCTCAACCTATACAGCGGTTTCGGCAACATGTTCTCCACCTTCCTGGACATTCCCTATCTGAAACAAAGTTACGTCACCAGTCTGGGATACCGTAATACCTTTGTCGGAGGAAACGCCACGCTGACTCCTGAGGAATCATGGGCCTACGACCCCAGTTACGCCACCGGAGTGAACAACATGCTGTGGAATATGTACCATCACCATAGCGACGAGACAGAGAACCGGCTCATCGGTATGATTCGCCCCACCTGGCAGATAACCAACTGGCTGAGTCTGCGCGCCCAGGTTTCAACTGATATCACAGATGTGAAGCAAACACTGAAATATGAAAGCGAACAACCCAATTCCCTATACGACCCCAACGGTAGCTTCCAGTCCATCAACCGCCGTTACGACATTGTCTATGGAGATGTTATGTTGAACTTCAACTATAATATCAACCGCTTCGACATTGCCGCCACCGTAGGCTGGACCGGACGCTACGAAAATATGAACAATATCAGGGTCTCCACCAATGGCGGGCTTGTCACGGAAAACTGGTTCGACCTCAATGCCAGCCGCTACACGCCAAGCAGTACCCTGCAACGTATGGAACTACTGAAAACCGGCTATATGGGTACACTGAGCCTGGGATGGGACAACTATCTATTCCTTGAACTGACCGGACGCCAGGAACGCTCGTCTACCCTAAAAGACCAAAGTTTTTTCTATCCTTCCGCCAATCTGAGTTTCCTCTTCACCCAAGCCTTCCACATGCCGTCATGGTGGAACTATGGAAAACTGCGCCTCTCATACGGTATCGTAGGAAATGCTCCTGAAACCTATACCGCCAATATCGTCTACGAGCAAGGTTCGGACAACGGATTCACCTGGAACACCATTCCCTCTTCATGGGGGAATGCAGATATCCGTCCGGAAAAGAAGTACGAATACGAGATAGGTCTGGAAAGCAAGTTCTTAAACAACCGGTTGGGTATAGATGTATCTTACTACAACAACCGTGTAAAGGACCAGATACTCTCCACGCCGCAACCTTCCACATCAGGCGTAAAGAATGTGTTGATGAATGTGGGCGAGGTAGCCAACCACGGCTGGGATATATCAATCAGTGCCACTCCCATACTGACCAGAGATTTCCGCTGGGACCTGACAGCCAACTATGGTGTATATAAGAACAAAGTAGTGAAACTGGCCGATGGAGTGCCCTATCTGGAAATACTCAACTCCGGAGGTAGTGGAATAAAAATACAAGCTGTGGAAGGCCAGCCAATGGGTGACATCTATGCGCAGGTTCCCCAGGTGAACGAAAACGGTGAGTACCTCGTTTCCGATAAAGGTCTTTACCTCAACCAAACCGAATTGCAGAAAGTCGGCAACATCAATCCGGCAGGCGTAGGAGGTCTATTCAACTCTTTCTCCTACAAGAATGTATTCCTCGATTTCAGTATCGACTTCCGCATCGGAGGAGATGTTATCAACGAAATGAACCAATATGCCACCGCAGTGGGTCTGACACCCGAATCCCTGAAGTACCGTGATACGGAACACGGCGGACTATCCTATTACTATCCGGGCGACAACAATTCCAGCGGAATTCCGGTACAAGTAGACCCTTCCACGGGTGTCGGCCCCAACGGAGAGATAATCTACCACGACGGCATCATTCTTCCGGGTGTAGTGGCCTCCACTGGCGAAAGAAACACACGTATCATTCCGGCAGGCTATTACTACAACACCACCTATAATTGGGGAACGGAGGCCGAACAGCTGACATACCGCCATTCGGTATTCGACAATTCTTATGTCAAACTGCGTGAATTGACCATCGGCTACCAATTTCCCGAAAAGATGATCTCCAAACTGGGACTGGGCCGGCTGAGTGTGTCGGTCTTCGGACGTAATCTCTTCTACTTCTACAAAGCACTGAAAAACTACGATGCGGAGTCGTCCGTCGGAACATCCTGGACCAACCAGGCTACCGTGGGAAGTTCTACCACAGCTACCCGCAGTTTCGGTGTTTCACTTCGTGCAAGTTTCTGACAAAACAACCATCCAAAAAACAAAAAAGAGTATGAAAAAGACAAAGATATTATCTCTTGTTTCATTGGGAGCATTCCTCCTGACAACATCAGGCTGTACGGATTATGACTTCGACAGCAAATACGAAGACCCCTCCAAAGTAACCCAAGTCACCATCAGTAATCTGATGGTAGGAGTCTTCCAAAAAGTAAAGGACTATGATGTTTACGAATACAACCGGTTCTTCGGATTCGATTCACAGTTTACGGGCAAGTATGCACAAACCTTCGGCTACTCCAACACTACGGATATGTATACCCCCGGCTATATACCCGCTATTGACGGACAGTGGGACAATGTGTATTCGGCACTGGCCCAGTTCCGTAAGCTGGAATCTCTCTACGAGGAAGAAAGCGCGGCAGAACAAGCCCAGGACGAGGCATTCTATCTTGCCGCCAAAGTACAGTTGTACGATTTCTTTGCCGCCACAGTGGACGTTTTCGGGGATATGCCTTTCTCGGAAGCTTGTACGCTGCCGCTTACCAACGATGTAGGTAAATCGTATGCTCATTATGACAAGGCCGAGGATATTTATAAAACCATTCTTGATGAGCTCAAAGAAATTGCTCCACGGTTCCGTTCCATCCCCACACCGAGGAACTTCAATACACAAGACTTTATCAACAACGGGGACATGGACAAATGGGAACGCTATGCAAACTCCTTGCGACTGCGCCTTGCCATGCGCGTAGCCGCGCAAGGAGACTTGCAGGCGGAAGGCCGTACCGCCATCAAGGAAATCCTGGAAAATCCGTCAGCCTATCCGTTGATAGAGGAACAAGAAAACAACATTCTCATTGTCAACCAGAAGTCTGGGCAACTGAACTTCACCGCAGGCCACGGACTGGGTGACTGGGTAACTAACCGACTTGCTTCGGGCGCCATCATCGACCGCATGCTGGGCCATGGCAACTATGATATGACCAGCAATGACCCACTGAGCGGCGTTTATGTGAAAGGAGAAGACGACCCGCGCATCCTGCTCAACTTCAATCCCGTGAAGATTACCAACCAAAACACCGGTCAATTGGACGAACACCGTTATCTGGGCACAGACCTTACCGTGGCAGATGAGCTGACGGAATATTACAACTCGCAGGCACAAGACGAAGTCAATACCAGCAACACCGGTTTCTCACAAATCACGCAGAAAGGTTTCTTTTGGGAAAACGATAAATTCGACATGCTGATAATGGCCTCACCCGAAATCCATTTCCTGAAAGCGGAATCCTATGAAATGGGGTATGGAGTGGCAAAGAATGAAGCAAAAGCGGAAGAAGAGTTCAAAAAGGCTGTCAGCCAGTCCATCACGCTTTACTACTATTACGACTCGGTAAGTACGGGTGAAAACGCACGCCGGTATAATGCCCCCACTGCCGAAGAAACAGCCTCTTTCGCTGCTGCCAAATGGAACAGCACGGAATATGCAGACAAGCTGGATGCTATCATTACCCAAAAGTGGCTGCATTTCGGTTTCCTAGCCAGTCGTGAGGCATGGAGTGATATCCGACGTACCGGCTATCCGTCCGGCCTGGCCTTCCCCGAAGTGGCCGGTACCATCACAAATGTGCCGAACCGCTGGAGATACCCGAATACGGAAGTCAACTACAATCCCTACTATAAAGAGGTGTCAGCCGAAGACACTTACTACCACAAACTGTTCTGGGCAAAATAAGGACTTTGTTCGCAAACCCATTTTGCCCGAAGAGTATATCATACTCACCACAGAATAACACGGATTAACACAGATTGCCTTAGGAGTTCTGATAATAAAGAGCTTTTAGCAGTGTTAATCCGTGTTATCCTGTGGTGAGTATGTATTTGCCCCCTCTGTTTCTTTTATTCCGAACAGTATCCCTCCTTTTTTAGAAATCTTAAGGATTTCCCGGTAGGGAGATTGCGGGAAACCACTGTCTTTAATGAACGACGGACAAACATCGCTTCCGCAAAAACTGAACTATAACATAACGGACTAAATGAAAAAGTATCCAAATGACTTGATTGGCGACATCATGAAAGCCTTCGGCAAATATGCCGACCGACCGGCATTCGTCATCGAAGACACGGCCTGCACTTATGGAGAGCTGGCAACTTGCGTACAGAAAATATCCTCCCTATTCAAGGACAGAGAAGACAAAATTATCGGCATCGTCGCAGAAAACAGACTGGAAACATACGCATCCATACTATCTGCACTGATTTGCGGAAAGACATACGTCATCCTGCATCCTTCCTACCCCAAACATAGGAACGACAGAATTGCCGACTCGGCAGGCATTCGCCTCGTGCTGCATACCGAGAATATCCATGTCTTGAACCTCGACACCCGGAATCTGGAACTGATATGTACCTCCGAAATAGAGCAGGCAGAGAACTCCGCCACGTTCCATGCCGCAGAAGACATCCTCCATACGGCAGAAGAGGAAAATGCCTACATCATCTTTACCTCCGGAAGCACGGGCGAACCCAAAGGAGTACCCATCTCCCGCCGTAACCTGAATGCTTTCTATACCGCCTACCACCGCCTCGGCTGGCAACTGGACGAGAACGACCGGATGCTGCAGATGTTCGAACTCACTTTTGACGTTTCCATCGTATCCTTTCTATATCCGCTGACGCTGGGTGCTTGCATATACACCGTTTCTCCGGAAGGCGTGAAATACATCAACGTAATTGAAACTCTGGAAAAATACGACCTGACCTTCGCTGCCGTGGCCCCTTCACTGCTCCAGCTGCTACGTCCCTATTTTCCGGAGATACACCTCCCCGCACTTAGATATCTAGTGGTTACTGCCGAGGCTTCTGACGCAGAGCTGTTGGATGCTTTCAGAAAATGTGTCCCCAATGCCTCTTTCATAAACCTATACGGACCGACAGAGGGAACCATCTACTGCACTGCCTACCGGATACCCGTCACCTCCTGCAAGCATCACAACGGCATGACCGCTATCGGAAGGCCTTTCGAAGGCATCGATGCCCTAATTATGGATAACGACGGTCGCCCGCTGCCTACCGGAGAAACCGGCGAACTATGGATTAGCGGCAATCAAGTGATGGGTGGATACTGGAATGCTCCCGAAAAAAACGGGGAATGCCTCGTAGAGACCGCCAATGGAAAAGTATACTACAAGACGGGAGACCTCTGCCGGATGGATGCCGACGGTGACATCATCTATTGCGGACGAAAAGACTCACAGATAAAGATACAAGGATTTCGCATCGAGCTGAGCGAGATTGAACATGTGGCAAAAAACTTTTTCAACGGTGAATGCCGTGTAGTCGTCATTCCCAAATACGACAACGGCAATCAGTGCGAACTACATCTCGTCGTAGAGAAGAAACAGCTCGACAAACAGCAGATGGAGGAATATCTGTATAGCAGGCTTCCCTACTACATGATTCCCAAGCATATGCATTGCCTGGAACAGTTTCCGCTGAACACCAGTAGCAAAACAGACAGAAAGAAAATACAAGAACTAATTTAAACTTGACAATGGATACACAGACTATTTTGAATGAAATGAGCCTCATCTTTCGGGAGGTACTGAAAAGAGAGAACATTGTACTTGACAATGAGACCACCGCCCAGGATGTGGAAGGATGGGATTCACTGACCAACATGCAACTGATAAACAAGATAGAGAAGAAATTCAATGTACGCTTCACCTTCAGAGATATTGTAAAACTCAAAAACGTGGGAGACATCTGCCATGCCATTTTAACCAAAACCAACTAGGAAATGTCATTCATATCCCTGAACTTCGTCGTACTGTTTGCGTGTACTTTCATTCTATACCATACGCTTCCTTCACGATTCAGAAAAGCGACCTTACTGACAGCCAGCTGCCTCTTCATAGGCTTCTACCACCTCGCTTTTCTGATAACGGCCCTCATCCTCACGCTTACCACCTTCTACCTTGGCAAATGGATAGGACAGGCCAAGCGGGAAAGCGGCATGAAGGGAATTTATTTTTCAGGTGTGTGTTTTCTGGTTGTAAGCTGGTTGGCATTCCGGTATGCTGACCGGCTTACAAACTGCCACATTCTCTTTCCACTGGGAATCTCTTTCTATACTTTCCAGGCCATTTCGTACCTGACAGAAATCTACTGGCAAGAAGAAGAACCGGAAAAGAGCCTGCCCGACTTCATGATATACATGCTCTTCTTCATGAAGTTCCTTTCCGGTCCCATAGAAAGAGCAAGTGACATGCTCCCCCAACTGAAGTCCTGCAAAGCCACGGACTATACATCCATGGTCTACGGAATGAGACTGATTGTCGTGGGACTAATAAAGAAACTGATACTGGCCGACTCCATCGCCCCATACATAGACGGTGTCTTCGGGTCGGTATACACAGCCTCGGGCGTGCAATTGCTGATGGCATGCCTCCTATATCCGATAGAGCTGTATGCCGACTTCTCCGGATATACCGACATCGCATTGGGAGGAGCGCGCATGCTGGGATTCAAGCTCAGCCCAAACTTCAACCGGCCGTTCATTGCACAGACCACTGCCGACTTCTGGCGCCGATGGCACATGTCGCTTTCATTCTGGGTACGCGACTATCTGTACCTCCCGTTGTCCTCGAACCTGCGTGGATGGGGACAATGGGGCGTATTTCTAAGTCTGGCGCTGACCTTCACGGGACTGGGTATCTGGCATGGTGCCGGATGGAACTTCGCTGTCTACGGACTAATTCAAGGTGTCATCATCTTCTACGAGATGAAGACCACAGCATTTCACCGCAGACTGAAAGCCCAATTGGGAAGCCGCTTATATGCCACATTATCCGTCGTAAGGACCTACCTACTTTTTGCCGTATCTCTGATATTCTTCCGGGCAAGTTCTATGGCCGAAGCGTTCCACTACATCAGCCACCTCTCCTTCGGCGTACATTACAGTTGGAAGGAAATGAACATCGGAATGCCGGACCACAACAGCATTGTGGCAGGAAGCGCACTCGTACTGATATTGGTTTACGAATATTTCATGTCCAAGCATGATTTGCTAGAAGCCCTCGGACGACAGCCGGCAGCCGTAAGATGGAGTATCTATTATCTGCTCGCCATAATACTTTTCACACTGGGACAGTTCAACTCGGACAGCTTCATATATTTACAATTTTGACAATAAAGACACATGATGAAGAAAAACAGCGAACGGAACGCAGCCATACGTTTCATGAAAAAGCTCTTTATCCTTTTTATCCCTTTTATAGCCCTACTGGCAGTCTATTTCCTGGACGACCCTTTCATGGTCCTGAAGAACTATGAACGATACGACCAAACCCCGGTTGTACTAAACGAAGGGCACGTGGGGTGGCAGATGTATCTGAACAACCGGGATACCATCCCCATCGACTCCTATATCATGGGAAACTCCTGCACTATGGCTTATCAATGCCATGAATGGGAGAAATACCTCCACGGCGGAAGAGCCGTACGGCTATTCGGAAATGCCGAAAGCCTTGCCGCCGTCTGCCTGAAGCTGAAGGCACTGGACAAGGCAGGTGCAACAATCAAGAACCTGCTGCTGATTATCGACAAGGAATCATTGCACAACGACCGTTGCCTGACCGGACATTCCAACATTCTGCCACCCGCCATATCGGGAATAAGCAGCTTCAAGTTTCAGAAGGAATTCTGCCAAGCCTTCTTCTACCCGAACTTTCTCTTCCCCTATCTGGACTACAAGCTGTTCCATACCTATCGCCCTTACATGAAAGGGGTTATAAACCCCTATGGCTCCACCCGAAACCCGGTAACCAATGACGTGTTAAATCCCAGAGAGAAAATGATAAAGGAAGAGGGAGATAAGTACTGGGAAAACCGGAAAGGAGAATTCACCAAAGAGAAAATGAAGAATTATAGAGACGGGAAATACCGGGAAGCCCCCCAAGTGCTCAGGGAAAAGCAAATCAATCTGTTGCAGGAAATAAAGTGGATTTGCCGGAAACATGATACCGATGTAAAAATCATTATCAGTCCCGACTACCTGCAAGTCAACATAAACCCTGCCGACGTAAAGACACTGAAGCGCTTCTTCGGAAAACGGAATGTATTTGATTTCACCGGTATCAACGAATACACGGAAGACATCCACAATTATTATGAACCGGGTCATTATAGGCCCGCACTTGGGAAAAGGCTGATGGAAAAGATATATGAACCTTATATCTTGTCACCGAACGCCAAATCTCCGGCATCTCCCAGCCCGGGAACGATATAGGAATGCTCGTTCATCTCCGGGTCGATTGCTGCACACCACAAGGTCACTTCATCTCCAGGGAACAGCTTTTCCAGATGCTCTACGCCCTGCTGGCTGGCTATGACACAAGCTATCTGCAACTTGGCCGGCATCCCCTTGGTGACGAAGGCCTTCCAGGCCAATTCCATACTTTCTCCCGTGGCAAGCATCGGGTCTACAATCAATAATGTCTTCTTGGACAAATCCGGAGTAGCGATGTATTCGATGTGTACATCCACCGTACGGCATTCCTTATCCTTATAATAACGGTAAGCGGAAACAAAAGCGTTCCCGGCATGGTCGAACATATTCAAGAATCCAGTATGCAAAGGCAATCCGGCACGGAAAACAGTGGCAATCACCACCTCGTCATCGGGTGTGCTGACCGACGCCACCCCCAAGGGAGTCTGTACCTGCTTGACAGAATACGTCAGTTCCTTACTCATTTCATACGCCATTATCTCTCCAATGCGTTCAATATTAAGGCGGAAGCGCATACGGTCGCCCTGGACTGCTACATCACGAATTTCCGCCACGTATTGGTTCAAGACAGAATTTGTCTCGGCAAAGTTGATAACCTTCATAATTATAGAATGTTTTGATGTGCAAAGTAAACGAATTTCACCCAATTTGCAACATTCAGTTAGCAGATATTGTTATGGTTTTATAAAAGATTTCCTATTAGAGAAAAATTTCTCTAATAGAGCTTTTCTTTAAAAAGAAAGTATTACTTTTGTAGGCGAAAAACAAGGGACCTGCTGAAAAGCAGGAAAAAAAGAGCTTTTCTACACCCGTTTTTCCTTGTAAATCAAAGGTAAAAAGAGATTAAGGAAAGAGATTATAAACCAAATACCAACATTTTAAATCATTAAAAGAAATGGCAAATTTAGATTTAAGCAAGTACGGTATCCAAGACGTGAAGGAAATTATCCACAACCCGTCTTACGATGTACTGTTCGCAGAAGAAACCAAACCAGGTTTGGAAGGTTTTGAAAAAGGTCAGGTAACTGAACTGGGTGCTGTAAATGTAATGACAGGTATCTATACCGGTCGTTCTCCTAAAGATAAATTCTTCGTAATGAATGAAGCCAGCAAGGATTCTGTATGGTGGACTTCTGAAGAATACAAAAACGACAACAAACCTTGCTCTGAAGAAGCTTGGGCTGACTTGAAAGCTAAAGCTGTTAAGCAGCTGAGCGGCAAGCGTCTGTTTGTTGTTGATACCTTCTGTGGTGCCAACCCCGCTACTCGTATGAAAGTACGTTTCATCATGGAAGTGGCATGGCAGGCTCACTTCGTAACTAACATGTTCATCCGCCCGACTGCTGAAGAACTGGCTAACTACGGAGAACCCGATTTCGTATCATTCAACGCTTCTAAGGCAAAAGTTGACAACTACAAGGAACTGGGTCTGAACTCTGAAACAGCTACTGTATTCAACTTGAAGACCAACGAACAGGTTATCTTGAACACTTGGTACGGCGGTGAAATGAAGAAGGGTATGTTCTCTATCATGAACTACAAGAACCCGTTGCGTGGTATCGCTTCTATGCACTGCTCTGCCAACACTAACATGGAAGGTACTGACTCTGCTATCTTCTTCGGTCTGTCCGGTACTGGTAAGACTACCTTGTCAACTGACCCGAAACGTCTGTTGATCGGTGACGACGAACACGGATGGGATGACGAAGGTGTATTCAACTACGAAGGTGGTTGCTATGCTAAGGTTATCAACCTGGATAAAGAAAGCGAACCCGATATCTACGCTGCCATCAAGCGTGACGCTCTGTTGGAGAATGTTACAGTAGCTGCTGACGGTAAGATTGACTTCGCTGACAAGAGCGTAACTGAAAACACTCGTGTTTCTTATCCTATCTACCACATCAATAACATCGTTAAGCCGGTTTCCAAGGGTCCTCACGCTCACCAGGTAATTTTCTTGTCTGCCGACGCATTCGGTGTATTACCTCCGGTATCTATCCTGAACCCTGAACAAGCTCAGTACTACTTCTTGTCTGGCTTTACTGCTAAGTTGGCTGGTACAGAACGTGGCATCACTGAACCGACTCCGACATTCTCTGCTTGCTTCGGTGCTGCTTTCTTGAGCTTGCATCCTACTAAATATGCAGAAGAATTGGTTAAGAAGATGAACAAGGTTGGTGCTAAGGCATACTTGGTTAACACTGGTTGGAACGGTAGCGGCAAACGTATCTCTATCAAAGATACTCGTGGTATCATCGACGCTATCCTCGACGGTTCTATCGACAAGGCTCCGACGAAGGTTATTCCTTTCTTCGACTTCGTGGTTCCTACTGAATTGCCTAATGTAGATCCGAAGATTCTTGATCCTCGCGATACTTACGAATGCGCTTGCCAATGGGAAGAAAAAGCAAAAGACCTGGCTGGTCGCTTCATCAAGAACTTCGCTAAGTTCACTGGCAACGAAGCTGGTAAGGCTTTGGTTGCTGCTGGTCCGAAGCTCTAATCTGACAATAAAGTTAGAAACATATGGAAAAGGTATCTCCTCCGGGAGATGCCTTTTTTCTTTTTTAATATCTCTATCTCATTGATAATCCGAAAGTTTTAGTAGTTTTGCAGAAACCATTATTCAAATAAAGCAATATGAAAAGTATCAGATTGATGTTGGCAGGCGCAAGTTTGTTACTGCTCTGCAGTTGCGGTGCCCAGGTCCAGAAAGAGACCCAAGTTGCCAATGCAAATGAAAGCAAAGAGAATGCGGTGATTGAAACCATCATGTCACGCCGCAGCATCCGCCAGTACAAACCGCAAGCCGTGAATCGCGACACCATGCAGATTATCCTGGATTGCGGTATCAATGCACCCAACGGACAGAACAAGCAATCGTGGGAAGTGCGTGTAGTGGATAACCCGGATTTCATCAACGGCATTACGGAAATCTACAAGAAGGAAAATCCCAAAGCCGCCGAAGACCCGAAATTCAAGAACATGTTTCGCAACGCTTCTACAGTAGTATTTATTGCCAATGACCCGTCTTATGACCTTTCGCAGATTGACTGCGGACTGCTGGGTGAGAATATGATTCTATCAGCCTGGTCCATGGGAATCGGTTCTTGCTGCTTGGGCGGTCCCACGCGCTTCATGACCTCTACTCCGGCTGCTGCCGAATACCTGAAGAAACTGGATATTCCGGAAGGCTATCAGCTACTTTACTGTATCGCTTTCGGCTATCCGGACGAAACGCCCGCTGCCAAACCCCGTAATGCGGCAAAGGTAAAATTCATCGATTGACTTTCGTTTGAATGACGACAATAAAAAGGAGTGCCTCACCTTTCGGCGGGGCACTCCTTTCATATATAACAACTAAAACTCTTCTGTTTATCAGTTCTTGTTTGCTCGTTTACGCTCAAGCTCATCGAGGATAACCTTACGCATACGCATTGATTTAGGAGTAACTTCCACGTATTCGTCTTCCTTGATGTACTCCAGTGCCTCCTCAAGAGAGAACTGTACGGGAGGAATCAGACGTGCCTTATCATCCGAACCACTGGCACGCATATTGGTAAGCTTCTTGGACTTCGTTACATTAATCACCAAGTCGTTGTCATGGGAATGCTCGCCCACTACCTGGCCTGCATAAACCTCTTCCTGCGGGAAAATGAAGAATTTGCCGCGGTCCTGCAACTTGTCAATGGCATAGGCAAAAGCCGTACCGGACTCCATGGCAATCATAGAACCGTTGGTACGCCGTTCAATCTCACCCTTATACGGTTGATATTCCTTAAAACGGTGTGCCATGATAGCCTCGCCGGCAGAAGCGGTCAACACATTGGTACGCAGACCGATGATACCGCGCGACGGCATGTCGAACTCAAGATTTACACGTTCGCCGGCACTTTCCATCTTCACCATTTCACCTTTACGACGGGTCACCATATCAATCATCTTGCTGGCATATTCTTCGGGAACATTGATGGTAAGCTCTTCAATAGGTTCGCATTTCACGCCGTCAATCTCCTTGAAGATTACCTGCGGTTGCCCTACCTGCAACTCATACCCTTCACGACGCATGGTCTCAATCAGTACGGAAAGATGAAGCACGCCACGGCCGGAAACAATCCACTTGCCGTCTTCCTCGCTCTTGCGCACGCGAAGTGCAAGATTCTTATCCAACTCCTTCATCAAACGGTCGTGGATGTGGCGGGAAGTAACAAACTTACCTTCCTTACCGAAGAACGGAGAGTCATTAATGGTGAAGAGCATACTCATCGTAGGTTCATCAATGGCAATAGGCGGCAACGCTTCCGGATTTTCGTAATCGCAGACCGTATCTCCGATTTCGAATCCTTCGATACCTACCAACGCACAGATGTCACCGGAAGACACTTCCTGCACCTTTACACGGCCCATACCTTCGAATGTATGCAATTCCTTGATTTTTGATTTCACGATACTCCCGTCACGCTTTGCCAAAGACACATTCATGCCTTCTTTCAATATGCCACGGTGTACGCGGCCCACAGCAATACGCCCGGTATACGAAGAATAATCCAGCGAAGTAACCAGCATTTGCGGTGTACCCTCCAACTGTTCGGGGGCAGGAATATTCTCCAAGATACAGTCCAGAAGCGGATAAATGTTATCAGTCGGCTGCTGCCAGTCGGTACTCATCCAATTATTCTTGGCAGAACCGTAGATAACGGGGAAATCCAGCTGGTCCTCGGTTGCATTCAGGCTGAACATCAAGTCGAACACCATCTCGTACACTTCTTCGGGACGGCAATTTGGCTTATCCACCTTATTCACAACAACGATAGGTTTCAGACCAATCTGCAGAGCTTTCTGCAATACAAACCGTGTCTGCGGCATAGGACCTTCGAAAGCATCCACAAGCAGAATGCATCCATCCGCCATATTCAATACACGTTCCACTTCACCTCCGAAGTCACTGTGTCCCGGAGTATCAATAATGTTAATCTTGGTGTCTTTGTAGTTGATAGAAACGTTCTTTGAGAGAATCGTTATACCTCGTTCACGCTCCAGGTCATTGTTATCCAACATTAATTCACCTGTGCTCTGGTTGCTGCGGAAAAGGTTTCCGGCCAAAAGCATCTTGTCAACGAGCGTCGTTTTCCCATGGTCCACATGGGCAATAATTGCAATGTTTCTAATCTTTTGCATATAATACCTATTATTTTCAAGCGACAAAGTTAGTGATTTTGGATTAGATATGCAGTATAGATATGATTTTTTTGCTGAATATCATTGTGATATAAAAGTTTATCCCTATCTTTGCAGCCCCGAAAGGGAATATTTATAATAACTTTTAATTAAACATTATGTATTTAGACGCTGCTAAAAAGCAAGAAATCTTCGGCAAATACGGAAAGTCTAA
This sequence comes from Bacteroides sp. AM41-16, assembly GCF_003603495.1. Classification (NCBI taxonomy): domain Bacteria; kingdom Pseudomonadati; phylum Bacteroidota; class Bacteroidia; order Bacteroidales; family Bacteroidaceae; genus Bacteroides; species Bacteroides sp. AM41-16. The sequence continues at coordinate 47,905 of NZ_QTNE01000026.1, forward strand.
CACTGATACTGGCTCAGCTGAGGCTCAGATAGCTTTGTTTTCCTACCGTATTGCTCGTCTGACTGAGCACCTTAAGCTCAACAGAAAGGATTATAGTACAGAAAGAGCTTTGACTATGTTGGTAGGTAAACGCCGTGCGTTGCTGACTTATCTGAAGGACCGCGACATCACCAGATATCGTGCTATCGTCAAAGAACTCGGCTTGCGTAAGTAATCTACTTGCGGCAAAACCATTAAAAAAGGAAGTTTTCCAAAAGGAAACTTCCTTTTTTGTTTATAATCCGATTTATACCTAATTTTGTATCCATGAAAAGAAAAGTATCAGCAGCAAATCTTTCGATAGCAATCACTTTTCTATTGATACTGCTATCATTCGGCTTCGGTTATCGCAGCTATTCGCAGGCAGAACAACGTGTGGTCTCTGACCTGAACCAGGCACTGCAACGCACAGTATTGCAGAACAAGGGATTATGGTTGAATGCGGACACAATCCAGACTTATGCCAAACTACAAGAAGTGATAGGTGCCCCCGTTTCTGTAAACGGTTCCCACAGAGCCTTTACCGAAGCATTGTCCATCACCGGATTGAAAGATGTCTCTACCCTTTCGCTGCATATACTGAAAAAGAACTCTCCCGCCACCGTATTCAATGAGATTCCTGCCGGATGTCTTGCCAGCGACACATTGGTATGGCTCTCCACCACAGCCGATGCATCTGGACTGACACTTTCCTTCCGGGGATATGCCCGTTGCTCAGCTACCATGCTGTTCAGCTTATCCAAGCAGACAATTCCGGCAACATTGCTATTGGCCGCCCTGCTGTGGGGAGGATTCACCTTTTTCTATTTCCGTCGGCGCACAAAGACTAATGCCAGTAACGGGCAGCAACAAGAAAACTTCATTACCTTCGGCAACCTTTCGCTTTCCCTCCAGGAAGCCTGCTTCTATAACGAACAGCAGGAAAAGCTAAAACTCACCCCCATGCAGTACACACTGATGGAGATGTTCTACCTTTCTTCCTCACACCTACTTTTCAAATCCGACATCTGCCAATCGCTATGGCCGGGAAAAGACAATGCAGACGAAACGCTTTACACATTGATACGGCGTCTGAAGCCCATTGTCGAGGATAACAGCAACCTCAGAATAACAACAGATCGTGGCCGCGCCTACGGACTGGAAATAAAAACCTAAACATTATAGAATCATGAAGACTAACAAACTTATCCTATTAGGGCTAATCTGCCTGACTGTCGCAATGCCGACAACCGCCCAAAACCGTAACGAAAAGAAAGAGCGCACTGAACGTGCTGTAAAAGAAGCTATTGCTGCTAAACAATACAAAATCAACGTAGATCGGATGCAACCGATGAGAGGCGGTAGCCGTAACTTGACCACCAACTACACACTGGAAATCAGAAACGACTCCGTTTTCTCTTACCTGCCTTACTTTGGAGTGGCCTACAATGCTCCGTATGGAGGAGGCAAGAGCCTGAATTTCAATGCATCCATCACCGGATACACAACCAGAGCACTCAAAAAAGGCAAAATCCAAATAGACTTCAAGACCCGTAGTGATGAAGACAATTATGAGTACCGCCTCACCATCTTTCCCGATGGTTCTACCAGTATCCATGTGCAACCCATGAACAAACAGTCCATCTCGTTCACCGGAGAGATGGATACAGAAAAGTAATCATCTTCCCCCTTTAAAAGGACAAAAGAAAGTATTGTCAGTCTATTGTCAGGCAAATGTCAGACAACTATCCGCTTTTTGTTTCTTCCATCCCGGCAGAAAGCGGATACCTTCGTGTCCCGAAATCAAACAGCAACCGGAACATGAAACAGATAATATGTATTCTTGCCCTGCTCCTAATGAGCGTCACGACAACAAAAGCACAAACCAGCCCGGCAACACCCTCCATCCGAGGTAAAATTCTCACAGAGGAAAAGCAACCGATAGAGTTTGCCAACATCGCCCTCCTTTCCGAAGATTCCACCTTCATACAAGGAACGTGTAGCCGAAGCGACGGTAGTTTTGAACTTCTCCCTCCCGCTCCCGGAAACTATCTACTACAAGTTTCTTCCATCGGTTACAAAGCCCTTTGCCAGCCTTGCCCCACCGGGAGTACCCACAACTGGATATTGCAAACCGATGCCGTGCTACTTGCGGAAACCGTCATCACCGCCGCCCGCCCCGTTTTCCGACTAAAGGGCGGAAAGTTGGAGACAAGCGTACGGCAAACCCTGCTCGCATCCTTGAATGATGCCAACGACGTATTGAAACATATCCCCGGACTGCGCTCCTCTGATGAGGGGTATACCGTTTTTGGCAAAGGGACACCGGTCATCTATATAGATAACCGCCTTCTGCAAGACAACTCCGAGCTGCAACGCCTCTCTGCCGCCGATATTGAAAAAGTGGAGCTCATCACCAACCCGGGTGCAGAGTACGATGCTACCGTTAAAGCCGTTGTACGCATACGCACCGTACGTAACAAAAGAGACAGTTTTGGCGGTAATTTCCGTGCAGGAATCACCCAACGGAGACGCAGCAGCCATTACGGACAAGTCAATCTGAATTATCAGAAGAAAGGACTGTCCCTGCTGGGCATGCTGTACACCAATTATGAAAACAGAAAACGCCACCAGGAGGTTCGCTACCAGATACCGTCCGAAATACAATGGGATGTAAATAACCGGGTTCACTTATATAATAAGGGATTACTTGCCGGAGGAAAAGCAAGCGCCAGTTACGACTTCACCCCCCAACACAGCCTCGGTGCCTCCTATGAGTTTCATCGTACCCCCGATTATCACAGCAGTGACCATTCGGCATATACCGTCCGGGCAAATGAAGAATTGGCCGATCACACCATACATTCCTCCCAAAACTTGCAGCAAACCAACCGGCACCAGCTGAATGCCTACTATCAGGGCAGCATAAAGCAACTCCACATAAACTTCAACACCGACCTGGTATACGGAAAAAGTTATAATCACCAGGAGGCTAAAGAAGAAAGCCAGACCGAAGGCAATCGCGACATCAGCTCTTTCAACCACGCCGACAACCGCCTTTATGCCGCCAAGTTGATTCTGACCCATCCCCTTTGGAAAGGTGAACTGAAGACCGGTGCCGATTACACCTTCATCCGGCGAAATGACAATTTCCTGAACCGGCAGCACATACTTCCCGATACAGACAGTCGAATCGACGAAAGCAAGTCCGCCGTCTTTGCCGAATACTCACTGACATTAGGAAAAATCAGCCTTCTTGCAGGACTGCGCTTCGAGCATGCCGTCTCCGACTATTGGGAGCAGGAAAAGTACGTGTCCGGTCAAAGTCGTACTTACAATGACTGGTGCCCCAACCTATCGGTAGACTTTCCTCTCGGCAAAGCCCAAGCCAATCTCAGCTATACAGCCAAAAGCAACCGCCCCAGCTTCTTCCAGCTACGTAGCACACTGAGTTATAACAACCGTTTCATCTACGAAGGCGGAAACCCGCTGCTTACCCCCGAAACCAACCACGACCTGCAGTTCACGGCCCTTTACAAGTGGGTACAATTCGGACTTAACTACCAATACCGCCGCAATGCCATTGCCTTCATGACCAAAGAATACGAGGACAATCCGGATGTTGTCATCTTCACTACCGGAAATTTCAAACGGATGCAGTATCTCACCGCCTCTGCCCATCTGTCACCCACCGTCGGCATCTGGAAACCGGAGCTCGGCATCTACTTCGCCCAACCGTTCTTCAAAGTCACCAATCAAGGCAGTAGCAAGAATATGAACCGCGGCAGCATTTACCTCTTTCTGCAAAACAGTCTCCAGCTTCCGGACGAGTGGATTCTCTCCCTTGATGCCGACTACCAGAGCGAAGGCAACTTCGGCGCCATGCTGCAACGTTCCTATTGGGGCATAGACGCTGGCATCCGCAAAACATTCTTCAACAAAAGGCTGACGCTCGGACTGCAAGCCAATGACCTGTGGAATTCCCGGTATGGCTCCTTCATGCTGTTCGGTCCCCGGCTGACCTATACGAAAAAGGCAAACCCGGACTCGCGCAGCTTCTCCCTGAACCTAAGCTATCGTTTCAATGCAGCAGGCAAAGCGTACAAAGGAAAGCACGTATCGGAACAAGACTTGAAGCGGCTATAAACAGAACTTTGGGGAAGAAAGAGAAACAGAACAGAAGAATATTATACAAATAAGCCGACCTGCGGAGATATTTCAGCAATATTTTCCCTCAGAATGTTGCATCAAGTAAAAGTTTCTCTTATTTTTGCGGTTTAAGAACTATAAATTATAACTTTTCGACCCCAAAATACTATCATTATGGATACCAGCAAAATTGTAGGAGAAAAAATAAAATCACTCCGTGAAAGCCAATCCATCAGTATGGAAGAACTGGCACAGCGTTCGGGACTTGCTATCGAACAGATTGAACGTATAGAAAACAACATCGACCTCCCGTCACTGGCTCCCCTCATCAAGATAGCGCGTGTACTGGGTGTACGTTTGGGGACTTTTCTTGACGACCAAGATGAGAACGGTCCCGTAGTCTGCCGTAAGGACGAGTCGCAGAACAGCATCAGTTTCTCCAACAATGCCATCCACAGCCGCAAGCATATGGAGTATCATTCACTCTCCAAATCCAAAGCCGACCGCCACATGGAGCCGTTTATCATTGATGTGGCCGCTACGGACGACAGTGACTTTGTACTCTCCTCACACGAAGGCGAAGAATTCATCATGGTGATGGAAGGGACCATGGAAATCAGTTACGGCAAAAACACCTACCTGCTCGAAGAAGGTGACAGCATCTATTACGATTCCATCGTTCCGCACCACGTACACGCCTATGAAGGGCAGGCAGCCAAGATACTTGCAGTAGTTTATACACCAATTTAAATTAATGGAAAATTGAAAGGTGAAAATGGAAAATGATAAATACTTTCTATTTTCACCTTTCCACTTTCAACTTCCACATCATGTTATACGAACGCACCCTCGGCCAATGGTTGGAACATTGGGCCGAAACAACACCAGACAAAGAATATATCGTTTACTCCGACCGCAACCTGCGTTTCACCTGGAGCCAGTTCAACCGCCGGGTGGACGACATGGCCAAAGGGCTTATCGCCATCGGCGTGGAACGAGGAACACACGTAGGTATCTGGGCAGCTAACGTACCCGACTGGCTGACTCTATTATACGCTTGCGCCAAGATAGGTGCCGTCTACGTAACGGTAAACACCAACTACAAACAGTCCGAGCTGGAATATCTCTGCCAGAACTCCGACATGCATACCCTCTGCATCGTCAATGGCGAAAAGGACAGTGACTTTGTGCAGATGACCTATACCATGCTTCCGGAACTGAAGACCTGCCAACGCGGACACTTGAAAAGCGAACGTTTCCCTTATATGAAAAACGTCATCTACGTGGGGCAGGAGAAGCACCGGGGCATGTACAACACGGCCGAAATACTTCTCTTGGGCAACAATATAGAAGACAGCCGCCTGAATGAACTCAAAAGTCAGGTCACTTGCCACGATGTAGTGAACATGCAATACACCTCCGGCACTACGGGATTCCCGAAAGGCGTCATGCTTACCCACTACAACATTGCCAACAACGGTTTCCTTACCGGTGAGCACATGAAGTTTACCGCCGATGACAAGCTCTGCGTCTGCGTACCATTGTTCCACTGCTTTGGCGTGGTACTTGCCACCATGAACTGCCTGACACACGGCTGTACAGAAGTAATGGTGGAACGCTTCAACCCACTGGTAGTGCTCGCCTCTATCCACAAGGAGCGCTGCACGGCACTTTACGGCGTACCCACCATGTTCATTGCCGAACTGAACCATCCGATGTTCGACATGTTCGACATGTCCAGCCTCCGTACGGGTATCATGGCAGGTTCCCTCTGCCCGGTAGAGCTGATGAAGCAGGTGGAAGAGAAAATGTACATGAAGGTAACCAGCGTTTACGGGCTGACCGAAGCTGCTCCCGGAATGACCGCCACCCGGATAGACGACCCGTTCGATGTACGTTGCAATACCGTAGGACACGACTTTGAACATACGGAAGTAAAGGTTATCGACCCCGAAACCGGAGAAGAGTGTCCCGTAGGCGTACAAGGTGAAATGTGCAACCGCGGATACAACACCATGAAGGGTTACTACAAAAAACCGGAAGCCACAGCCGAAGTCATTGACGAGAACGGTTTCCTGCACTCGGGAGACCTTGGAGTGAAGGACGAGGACGGCAATTACCGCATCACAGGACGCATCAAGGACATGATTATCCGCGGTGGTGAGAATATCTATCCCCGCGAGATAGAAGAGTTCCTCTATCAACTGGAAGGCGTAAAAGACGTGCAGGTAGCCGGTATTCCCTCTAAGAAGTACGGTGAAGCCGTAGGCGCTTTCATCATCCTGCACGAAGGAGTGGATATGCACGAATCGGATGTACGAGACTTCTGCATCGGCAAAATATCACGCTACAAGATACCCAAGTATATCTTCTTCATCAAAGAATTCCCCATGACGGGAAGTGGCAAGATACAGAAATTCAAGCTGAAAGACCTGGGATTACAGCTTTGCAAGGAGCAGGGGATTGAGATTGTGTGATAATAAAGGATAAGGGATTAAGGGTTAGGGATTATTGGGGTCGCATAGACTTTAATATAGGTATAAACCCATCCCTAATCCTTAATCCCTAACCCCTTATTTTTCTTCTTTTTCCGGATATTTCATATTCTCCTCTTTCATCTGTTCCAATACCTCATGCAGGTATTTGGCAGACTCCCATTTAGCCATCGGAAGGTCGTGGAGCAGGTAGTTGCCGCAATCTTGCGGAGCGGCACCGGGGACTTCACCTTCATATTCGGCAACAAAGCGGAAGGTGTCCTGCATCAGCACCAGTATGTCCTGCGGCTTCAAGTCACCTTTCATCAGCAGATAATTACCGGTGAGGCAGCCCATGGGGCCCCAATAGATAATCTTGTCCTGCCACTGCGGGTCATTACGCAGGTAGGTGGCGGCAAGATGTTCGATAGTATGCAGAGCACCTTGTCCCAAGGCAGGCTCACGGTTGGGCTCTTTCATACGGATGTCGAAAGTAGTGACTGTTTCTCCGTTCACTTCATCCTGGCGGGATACGTAAATACCGCGCAACAAGCGGATGTGGTCAATTGTAAAACTGGGAATCTTCTTCATGAGTTATGAGTTATAAGTTATGAGTTATAAATTGCTGGGAAGGGTGGAGAGGAAGGTCCATATCGTGAGGAACGAACGCTCTGCCATGGTTCCCCAGAAATCGGCATACTGCGAAGCATGGTCCTCTACTCCGGGTGTGTCGCTGATGATGCGGAAGCTGAGAAAAGGAACATTGTACAGATAGCAAGTCTGCGCAATGGCGGCAGACTCCATATCAACGGCAAGACCGTCGGGGAAACGTTGCTTGATGGTATCCAGCTCCGTACGGTTGGTGATGAACTGGTCGCCGGTACAGACAAGTCCGCTGTGGATGCGGCTTTCCATTCCGGCTTCGTTCAGCGACAAGGCATGTTTCAACAGAGAGGAACATCCCTCGTAAGAGGCGGGAAAACCTTGCACTTGTCCGTACTCGTTACCGTCGCCGCACCAGACGTCGTGATACACCAGACGTTGGCTTGCCACTACATCCGTCACCTTCAGGCAAGCATCAATGCCGCCCGCCACACCGGTGCTGACGATGCAGTCCGGAGAAAAGCGCCGTATCAGTTCCGAAGCTCCTACCGCTGCACTCACCTTACCGATGCCGCATTGCGTCAAGATTACATGGTTACCGCCCAATGTACCTTCCACATAGCGGAAACTACCATCGCCCGACGTATTCTTATCCTGCAAGCGCTCCACCAACCGGCGGTGTTCGCTGTCCATTGCACTGATTATCCCTATTGTCATATCTATAATAATTTAAGCTTGCATATTACCATTAAAGCACTTTAATCTTTTTTTGGAAAGGCAAAGGTACAACATTCTGCCGATAACGTGACAATAACAATCTGCATTTATGTATCTTTGCCACAAAAGCGAAGATAGGCTGCACCTCAACAAAACTTTTTCACGCAAGCATGAAAGTTCTGTATTCGGTTTGCACTATCTTTGCCCCACAATTGATTAATTGATAACTCATAACTTATAACTCATGAAGAAGCTTCTTCCCGACCTTATTGCCATCTTGGCATTCGTCCTCCTTTCCTTCGCCTACTTCTTCCCGGCGGATATAGAAAACCGTATTCTCTTTCAGCACGACACGGCTGCAGGAGCAGGGGCAGGACAAGAAGTCAAGGAGTATTACGAACAGACGGGCGAACGCAGCCGTTGGACAAACTCGCTGTTCGGCGGTATGCCCATGTATCAGATAGCCCCTTCGTATGACTCCACCAAGTCACTGCAGTGGGTACAGAAAGCCTACCAACTCTTCCTGCCCGACTATGTGTGCCTCACATTCATGCTGATGCTCGGCTTCTACATCCTGCTGCGCGTCTTCGGCATACCGGTCTGGCTGGCCGGACTGGGCGGTATCATGTGGGCATTCTCGTCCTATTTCTTCATCCTGATATCTGCCGGACACATCTGGAAGTTCATCACCCTTGCCTACGTGCCGCCCACCATAGCAGGCATTGTGCTCGCCTATCGTGGGAAACTGCTGTGGGGAGGCATCCTCACCGCCTTGTTCGTGGCCCTGCAAATCACCTCGAACCACGTGCAGATGTCCTATTACTTCTTCTTCGTCATCCTTTTCTTTGTGGGAGCCTACTTCGAGAAAGCATGGCGTACCAAGACATTGCCCCAGTTCTTCAAGGCAAGTGCCGTACTGATTGTGGCAGCCCTCGTCGGCATAGCCGCCAACGTATCCAACCTCTATCACACCTATGCCTACAGCAAAGAAACCATGCGCGGCAAAAGCGAACTGGTGCAGACCGGCGACGCTGCCAAGCAGACCAGTAGCGGGCTGGACCGCGACTACATCACCCAGTGGAGCTACGGCATCGACGAAACACTGACTCTGCTGGTGCCCAACTTCAAAGGCGGAGCATCTGCCGCCCTCAGCCAGAGTGAAACTGCCATGAGCAAGGCAAACCCGATGTACAGCAGTCTGTACGGCTCACTGACACAATATTTCGGTACCCAGCCCATGACGTCGGGTCCCGTCTACGTCGGAGCATTCGTCTTGTTTCTGTTCGTACTGGGATGCTTCATCGTGAAAGGACCGTTGAAGTGGGCATTGATAGGAGCCACCTTCTTCTCCATCGTCTTGTCCTGGGGCAAGAACTTCATGCCGCTGACGGATTTCTTCATCGATTACGTCCCGTTGTACAACAAGTTCCGCGCCGTGTCCTCCATCCTTGTCATAGCAGAGTTCACGATACCTTTGCTGGCTATCTTTGCCCTGAAACGCCTGCTCGAAGAGCCGGAAATCTTAAAACAGGAAAAGAAGCCCCTCGGCATCAGCCTGCTGCTCACTGCAGGCATCGCCCTGCTGCTTGCCGTTGCCCCGGGCAGCATCGGCTCCGGCTACGTGCCCGCCCAAGAGGCACAGATGCTGCAGAATGCCGTCAACCAGCAGATGATACCCGCCAACGAGCTCTCCGGCATCCTTGCCAACTTGGGAGAGATGCGTGCCGAACTCGTCAGCAGCGACGCCCTGCGTAGCTTCATCATCATAGGCATCGGCTGCAGCCTGCTCTGGCTCTATGCAAGCGGCAAGCTGCGCAGCTCGCTGACCATTGCAGGTATCACCATACTCTGCCTGGCAGATATGTGGGGGGTCAACAAGCGCTATCTGAATGATGCCCAGTTCGTGCCCCACTCCATCCGTACGGAAACCTTCACCAAGACGAATACAGACGAGCTGATACTGCAAGATACCAGCTTGGACTATCGTGTATTGAACTTTGCCACCAGCACCTTCGATGACAACAACACCTCCTACTGGCACAAAAGCGTCGGCGGTTATCACCCGGCCAAGCTGCGCCGCTACCAGGAAATGATAGAGCATCACATCTCTCCCGAAATGCAGGCGGCCTACAAGGCCATTGCCACCGCCGGAGGTGAGATGGACAGCGTGGATGCCAATAAGTTCCGCATACTGAACATGCTGAACACCAAATACTTCATCTTCCCTGCAGGGCAGCAAAGACAAACCGTTCCCATCCTCAACCCACACGCCTACGGCAATGCATGGTTTGTAAACAAGGTGCAGTATGTGAACAACGCCAACGAAGAGATTGACGCCCTGGACAGCATCATACCTACGGAGACAGCCGTAGTGGATGCCCGCTTCAAGGATGTGCTGAAAGGTGCCACGGAAAGTTATAAAGACAGCCTCTCCAGCATCCGCCTGACAAGTTACGCACCTAACCGCCTGACGTACGAAACGAACAATGCCCAAGACGGTATTGCCGTATTCTCCGAAATCTATTATCCGGACGGCTGGCACGTAACCATCGACGGACAGCCTGCCGAACTGGCACGCGCCGACTATATCCTGCGCACAATGTATGTTCCTGCCGGACAGCACACCATCGAAATGCGCTTTGACCCCACCAGCCTGCACGTGACGGAAGGCATCGCCTACGGAGCACTGGCGCTGCTGGTGATAGGTATCATCGTGGCAGTGCTGATAGCCAAAAGGAAGTATGTAAAGGCATAAGAACAAATATCATATCATTCCCCCACAAGCACCCGACGCATTCCGCTATTCATACCCTGATACGGAATGCGTCGAGTGCTTATGTCCGTTCCGTTATCCCCTCATGTTTGTTCTGTCATTCCCTTATGTCTGTTCTGTCAACCCCTATATATTGATGAAAAACCACGGCTGTGAAGCATATTCTTCACAGCCGTGGCACGTCTTCTTCACGACTGTGGAAAAGGCGTACCACAGCCGTGCGCACATGATAAACCCAAAGGCTTCTCAAGACAAACCACCGTGCAAAACACAACAGAAGCCTATGTAACACACAACGGAAGCCTATGCAAGAGACAAGAAAGCCCGGTCAGATGCGCAAAAAAACCGTTTCTACCCTCCCGGGTAAAAACGGTTCAAGTCAATAATACATGAAAAAACGCTATTTAGAGAGAGTCTCTTCTATAACGGAATGGTTCTCTTCCTTCTTCACTCATCATCAGCAGTTCTCCGAACTGACATCAAAGTTAGGGAAGCATAACAAGAACAACAAATAGAATCTACGAAAAGGCATATCTCATCGACAGAACGGAAAAGAATGAACCCTACAATAGGGAAAAGAATGAAAAAAAAGCTATAAACAGTCGGCAGAACGATATATTTCAGTAACTTTGCTAACGTGAAAACAGGCTGCACCCCAGCATAAAAAAATGAACAGTATGGAAACTACCAGACAAAATAAAATAGCCCGTCTCCTGCAGAAGGAACTGAGTGATATCTTCTTGTTGCAAACCAAGTCCATGCCCGGCATACTGATTTCCGTCAGTGCCGTACGCATCAGCCCCGACATGAGCGTGGCACGCGCTTATCTCAGTATATTCCCCTCGGAGAAAAGCGAAGAAATAGTCAAGAACATCAACGGAAACATGAAATCCATACGCTTTGAACTGGGTACCCGCGTACGCCACCAACTACGCATTATCCCCGAACTGAAGTTCTTCGTAGACGACTCACTGGACTATCTGGAACGAATTGACGAACTGCTGAAATAATGTCCCTTCCCTTCTTTATAGCCCGCCGCTACCTCTTCTCCAAGAAGAAACACAATGCCATTAATATCATCTCCGGTATTTCGGTGTGTGGAGTGGCATTGGCTACGTTGGCGTTGGTATGCACCTTGTCCGTGTTCAACGGTTTTCAGGACATGGTGGCAGGCTTTTTCACAGCCTTCGACCCGGAACTGAAAATCACCGTCCGCGAAGGTAAGGTTTTCGACCCGCACGAAGCGTGCATCCGGCAAGTACACGCCCTGTCCGAGATTGACGTGTGGACGGAAACACTGGAAGAGAATGCCATGGTGCAGTACAAGGACCGCCAGGCAATGGCCGTCATCAAGGGAGTGGAGGACAATTTCGAACAGCTTACATCCATCGACAGCTTGCTCTATGGGACGGGAAAGTTCCTACTGAGCGACTCGGTGGTGGACTATGGTTTTCTGGGTGTGGAACTTATATCCGAGTTGGGCACCGGCATTCAGTTCGTAGACCCGTTGCAGGTCTATGCCCCCAAACGGAACGTACGGGTAAACATAGCCAACCCCACTGCGGCTTTCAACCGGGAGTATCTCTTCTCGCCCGGCGCCATCTTTGCCGTCAACCAGCAAAAATACGATTCACGCTACATACTGACGTCACTTGACTTTGCCCGCCGTCTGTTCAATTATGACACGGAAGTCTCTGCCATCGAGATGAAACTGAAACCCGGTTCCAACATCGGCTCCGTACAAAAGAAAATAGCAGGCATTCTCGGCGACCGATTCATTGTACAGAACCGCTACGAGCAGCAGGCCGATGTTTTCCGCATCATGGAAATAGAGAAACTCATCTCTTATCTCTTCCTCACCTTCATTCTGGGTATCGCATGCTTCAATGTCATCGGTTCGCTGTCCATGCTGATACTGGACAAACGGGAGGATGTGGAGACACTGCGCAACCTGGGTGCCGACGACCGCCTCATAGCGCGCATCTTCTTGTTCGAAGGCAGGATGATTTCTGTATTCGGCGCCCTCTCCGGCATCGTTTTAGGATTGTTGCTGTGCTTTCTGCAGCAACGTTTCGGGTTGATTTCATTGGGGGGAGGCAATGGAAGTTTTGTAGTGGACGCTTATCCGGTAAGTGTACATGCCACGGATATTATTCTGGTATTCTTAACGGTCATCACTGTAGGCTTCTTGTCCGTATGGTATCCGGTGAGATACCTCAGCAAGCGGCTGCTGAGAAAAAGATAAAAAAAACAGTTACTTCTTACGGATAATCGTCAATCCGTCACGCAGGGGGAGAATGACTTTCTCCACACGCGCATCCCACGCCACCAAATCATTGAAGGCTTTGATACTGATTGTCTGCAGGTCTGTGCGATGGGGTTGTTCTTCCAGCACATGGCCATCCCACAAGGTATTGTCGGCAATGATATATCCACCGCCGGAAAGGCGGGCGAGCACCATTTCATAATACTCTATGTATTTACGCTTATCTCCGTCAATAAAGGCAAGGTCGAAAGTGAGGTCCAGTTGCGGTACCCGCTCCAAGGCATCGCCAATGTAGAACCTGATTTTATCCGCGTAATCGGAATTCTCCAGCCACGGACGGGTGAAGTCCTCCTGCTCGTCGTTGATTTCAAACGTATGCAGCATCCCGCCCTCCGGCAGTCCTTCTGCTATGCAAAGTGCGGAATATCCGCTATAAGTCCCTATCTCCAGCACCTGCCGGGGACGAATCATCCGGACAAACATCTTGAGCATACGCCCCTGCAAATGTCCGGAAGCCATGCGGGGATATAGCAACTTGACATGCGTGTCGCGATAGAGCGCTTTCAGATAATCGCCCTCATCATCAATGTGCTGCAAAATGTATTCGTCAATCGTCACTTTGTTAATGGATTATAGGTTAGGGATAAGGGATTAGGGATTAGGGGTTAGTTCTGCGCACAATTATTAATTAATCATTAACCGCTAATCCCTAACCCCTTATCCTTAATCCCTTATCCTACAAATATCTGTTACTGTTGGGCAACACACTATCTTCAGCATGTTTCAGGGCATCTTCCACCACGTTGATTTCGAGGAAAGAAGTGCGCGTACCGGCTTTACCGCTACTCAGGTAGCCCACCATGTCCGTAGGACATAAACGGCCTTCCTTCAACAAGCGACGCAAGGCTGCAAAGTAATATTCCTGCCCGTTGGCAAGTTCGGGCATATAGATAGCTTCCACACCGTAGGAAAGGGCAAGGTGCCGCATGGTCTTTTCCTTGTAGCAGATGGCCAACACCGGATATTTGCCACGGAAAGCGGCAAGGTTACGGGCAGTACGGCCGCTGTAACTGTCGGTGATGATTGCACGGATTTTCAGTTTGGTGGTAGCCTTTACCGCTTGTTTGGCCAGGAACGCAGTCACGTCGTTGCTGTTCTCGTCCAGCGGAATACGGATATCGTTGTCAGACAGCTTGTCTTTCTCCGCTTGGGCGGCAATCTTGGTCATCGTCTTCACCGCTTCTACCGGATACTTTCCATAGGCGGTTTCACCGCTCAACATCAAGGCATCCGTACGATAATAGATGGCATTGGCAATGTCCGTTACCTCCGCACGGGTGGGACGCGGATTGGAAATCATGGTATGAAGCATCTGTGTGGCAACAATCACCGGCTTCTTGGCAAGAATACACTTGCGGATGAGCACACGCTGGATGCCCGGAATACGTTCCTGCGGAACTTCAATACCGAGGTCACCGCGAGCTATCATCACACCGTCGGCTACTTCCAGGATTTCATCGATATTATCAACGCCTTCCTGGTTCTCAATCTTAGCAACAATACGGATATCGCTGTTATGAGCGTCAAGAATCGCCTTGATGTCGAGTATATCCTGCTTATTGCGCACAAAGGAGTGGGCAATGAAGTCTATGTTCTTCTCAATGGCATAAAGGATATTGGTGCGGTCCTTCTCCGTCAGAGAAGGCAGATTGATGCGGACGCCGGGAACGTTGACGCTCTTGCGGCTGCCCAGAGTAGCCTCATTCTGTACTTCGCAGAGCAGGTAGTCGGGGGTCTTCTCTACAACAACCAACTCCAAGTCACCGTCATCAATAAGGATATGGCCGTCCACATTCAAGTCTTTGACGAAATGGGGATAGGATACCGAGATACATTCACGGGTAGTCTCCTGCTCCGGGTTGCCTACCACCTTCACGCGGTCGCCCGCCTTGAAAGGAATGGGCTCAGCCAGAACCGTCGTGCGGACCTCCGGTCCTTTCGTATCCATCAGGATAGCGATGCGGTTGGAAACCGTACGCACATTGTTTATCAACTTCTCGGCACCTTCACGGCCAAGATGTGCAGTATTCATACGTACAACATTCATACCTGCATCGAACAACTGCTTTATAAAATCAACATCACAGCGCTGGTCAGAAATCGTTGCGACAATCTTCGTTTGCTTCAATAACATAATCTATATACCTATTTTATTTAATAATCTTTTAACGCCTCCATGGCCAGACGGTAGGAGTTCAGCCCGAAACCGAGAATGACACCTTTACAAGCGCAGGAAATCATGGACACATGACGAAAAGCCTCGCGGGCATGTACATTAGAGATATGCACCTCAACCACCGGAGAAGTGACCGAACGGATAGCATCCTGCAGAGCGATGGACGTATGGGTGTAAGCACCCGCATTCAAAATGATGCCGTCCACATCAAAACCTACCTGCTGAATCTTGTCTATCAGCTCTCCCTCAATGTTGGACTGGAAATAGTCAATCTGTACATCCGCATATTTCTTACGGAGTTCGGCAAGGTAGTCTTCAAAAGTAACGCTACCGTAAATGGAAGGTTCACGTTTGCCCAAGAGATTTATATTGGGGCCGTTAATAATCTGTATCCTCATAACACAATTTTTTATACCTTTGCGGTGCAAAGATAGTGCAAACCGAAAGCAGATGCAAATTTATTTGCAATTTGCTGAAATGCAGCCTATTTTCGCGAAGCAAAGGTAGAAAAAAGAAATGAAATCAGAAGAAAAATCCACGAATAAGGAGAAACAAACGCTGATAATCAGAAAGTACCACCAGTATCTGAAACTGGAAAAAGCACTCTCACCCAATACAGTGGATGCTTACCAAACAGACTTACAGAAGCTGCTGCACTTTCTGGAAGGAGAGGGTATCGCTATCCTTGACACTACCCTGGATGACTTGCAGCATTTTGCCTCCGGACTGCACGACATCGGCATCCATCCCCGCTCGCAGGCACGCATCTTGTCGGGCATCAAGTCATTTTTCCATTTCCTCGTCATAGCCGACTACCTGGAGGGAGACCCCAGCGAACTGTTGGAGGGTCCCAAAATCGGATTCAAGCTTCCAGAAGTACTGACGGTGGAAGAGATAGACCGCATCATCTCCGCCATTGACCTGGGCACAAATGAGGGGCAACGCAACCGGGCCATCCTCGAGACTCTATACAGTTGCGGTCTACGGGTATCGGAACTGTGCAATCTGAAAATCTCCGACTTGTATTTCGACGAAGGCTTCATCAAGGTAGAAGGTAAGGGCAGCAAACAGCGCCTTGTACCCATATCGTCCCGTGCCATCAAGGAGATAAGGAACTGGTTCGTGGACCGCAATGGAGGCTGGAAAATCAAGAAGGACTTCGAAGACTATGTATTCCTGGCACGCTGGGGCAAAAATATCTCGCGCATCATGGTATTCCATCTCATTAAGGAACTGGCAGAGAAGGCCGGCATCACCAAAAACATCAGTCCGCACACCTTCCGCCATTCCTTTGCCACCCACCTGCTTGAAGGAGGAGCCAACCTGCGCGCCATACAAAGTATGCTGGGCCACGAATCTATCGCTACAACAGAAATTTACACACATATTGACCGGCACAGATTGCGCAGTGAAATCATAGAACATCATCCCCGCAATATAAAGTACCGCAAAGAGCGAGAAATTCATTAAATTATGATAAAATTGCTGCACGAGTTAACAAACTGTAATAGGATTTAATATCTTTGCGTTGTTATGTCCATGCCTAAACAGCACACTAACATGGAATAGACAAATTTCAATTACAAACAATTAATTTATACCTAAAATGACTAAGAAATTGTATCTGCCGTTTTTAATGGCAATGATTGTTGCATTAATGACATCGTGCAGCAAAAAGATGGGTGAATTGTCATCAGATTATTTCACCGTAACTCCTCAAGTTCTAGAGGCTGTAGGTGGTAAAGTTCCCGCTACAATCAACGGAAAATTCCCCGAAAAGTACTTCAACAAGAAGGCTGTGGTAGAAGTGACCCCTGTGCTGAAATGGAATGGCGGCGAAGCTAAAGGCCAATCGGCTGTGTTCCAGGGCGAAAAAGTAGAAGGTAACGACCAGACTATCTCTTACAAGATGGGCGGCAGCTACACTATGAAGACATCTTTCGACTATGTACCGGAAATGGCCAAATCCGAACTGTATCTGGAATTCAAGGCTACAGTAGGCAAAAAGACTGTCACTATCCCTGCTGTAAAAGTAGCTGATGGTGTAATCTCCACTTCTGAGATGCTGGAACAAACATTGGGCAGCGCTAACCCCGCCAATGGTGACGACGCTTTCCAACGTATCATCAAAGAAAAGCATGACGCCAACATCATGTTCTTGATTCAACAAGCCAACGTACGCGCCAGCGAATTGAAGACTGCCAAAGAATTCGGCAAAGAAGTGAAAAACATAGACGAAGCTGAAAACAAGAAAATCAGCAACATCGAAATCTCCGCATACGCTTCTCCCGATGGTGGTGTAGGCTTGAATACTACACTGGCTGAGAACCGCCAGGACAACACGGCTAAAATCATCAACAGAGATTTGAAGAAAGCAAAAATCAATGCAGCAGTAGACACCAAGTATACGGCTCAGGACTGGGAAGGCTTCCAGGAACTGGTATCCAAATCAAACATCCAAGATAAAGAATTGATTCTTCGCGTTCTTTCCATGTATCAGGATCCTGAACAAAGAGAACAAGAAATCAAGAACATCTCTTCTGTTTATAAGACTTTGGCTGACGAAATCCTGCCGCAACTGCGTCGTTCACGCCTGACTTTGAACTACGAAATCATCGGTAAGTCTGACGAAGAAATCGCAAACCTCGCCGACAGCGATGCCAAGCAGCTGAACATCGAAGAATTACTGTATGCCACCACCTTGACTAAAGATGCTGCCAAGCAAGAAGCCATCTTCACAAAAGCTACTCAAATCTACCCGAACGATTTCCGTGCTTACAACAACTTAGGTAAACTGGCTTATCAGGCTGGTGATCTTAACAAGGCTGAAAGCTACTTCAAGAAAGCTCTCTCCATCAAGGATGCTCCTGAAGCAAACATGAATCTCGGTCTGATTGCCTTGACCAAGGGCGACAGAACAGCAGCAGAAAGCTATCTGAGCAAGGCTTCCGGTTCTAAGGAACTGAACGAGGCATTGGGTAATCTGTATGTTGCTCAAGGACAGTACGACAAGGCTGTCAGCTCATTTGGCGACACTAAGACTAACAGCGCTGCTTTGGCACAAATCCTGGCTAAGGACTACAACAAGGCTAAGAACACACTGGCTGCTATCGAAAGACCAGACGCTTATACTGACTACCTGATGGCTGTACTTGGCGCAAGAACCAACAATACATCTATGGTAACCAGCAGTCTGAAGAATGCCATTGCAAAAGAACCGGCTTTGGCAAAGAAGGCTGCTTCTGACCTGGAATTCGCCAAATACTTCACTAACACTGACTTTATGAATATCATCAAATAATAAAGGTTAGATTGAAAAGAACGTGCCCGGCATAGAAATATGTCGGGCATTTCTTTTTATTCACACCAAAAAGAAGTATTTTCGCGACGAAGTATCAGAAAAAGAACCGGAATGAAGAAAATCTATCTTGCATACCTTCTGCTTATTATATTGTCTGCCTGCGGCAGCAAAAATACAAATTCAGTCTACCTAAATGGTGAAATCAAAGGGCTGGGGAATGATACCCTTTATATATATGGTACGGACAAGTTCTATAACCGTATGGACACTCTGCTTGTCAAGGATGACAAGTTCTCTGCAACCCTCACCACCGACACGCTTGTCTCTACATGGCTGCAATTCAGTGACGGCACAGAATATCCGCTTTACCTGAACAAAGGAGACAAAATAAAGATAAAAGGCTCCGCCGCCGAGCTTACTTCACTGGAAATCACGGGGAATGCCCCCAATGAAGAACTGACAGCTTTTCAGAAAGAGTTGAAAGGTTTGAGTACTCCCTCGGAGAAAGCATTGGAAGAAAAAGCAGAAGCCTTCATCAACAGCCATCCTTCTTCGCTGGTAAGTATCTATCTGCTGGAGAAATATTTCGTGCAAAAACCGCAACCGGACTTCTCCTTAATCAAAGAAATGACAGAACACATGACCGGAGGCTTGAAAGACCGTCCGTATGTGGACGAACTGCTTGACCTTATCCAAGAAGAAGAGAAGGTATCCGTTGGGAAAACCATCCCTTACGTCAACCTGCCCAATGCCAAAGGCACACAAATCAGCCGTACTAGCTTTAAGGACAAATATCTGTTGATACATTTTTGGGCATCTTGGGACCCGCAAAGCATGGAAGCCAACGCTGCCCTGCGCCGGATTTACAAGAAAGAAGAAAAGAACAAGCTATTCGCACTCTGGGGCATTTCCTTGGATATCGACAGAAAGGAATGGGAAGAAGCAATCAAAAGAGATACCCTGAAGTGGGAACAGAGTTGTGATTTCTCCGGATGGAACACAGCGCCCATCAAACAGCTCGCCATACAAGCATTGCCTGCCAATCTGTTCCTTAGCCCTTCCGGAAAAATTGAAGGGAAGAATATGAGTGAGGAAGACATCAAAAAGAAACTGGAGGAGATAGAGCAAAAGGAAAAAGAGAAGAAAGAGAGTGAAAAGAAACTCAAAAAACAAAACCGACGGTAGCCTATCCTGCCATCACTAACCCCTAATCACTAAAAACGTGCTCATAAAAGTTTTTGGAGCGGCTGTTCAAGGTATTGACGCAACCCTCATCACCATTGAAGTCAACAGTTCCAGAGGCTGTATGTTCTATTTAGTCGGTTTGCCGGACTCTGCGGTCAAAGAAAGCCATCAACGTATCATATCTGCTTTGCAGGTCAACGGCTACCGGATGCCGACCAGCAATATTGTCATCAACATGGCTCCGGCTGACATCCGCAAGGAAGGTGCAGCTTACGATTTACCTTTAGCCATCGGCATACTTGCCGCCAGCGAAGTTATCCAGTCCGATAAGCTGGAACGCTATCTGCTGATGGGTGAACTAAGCCTTGACGGCAGCCTGCAACCTATCAAAGGAGCACTCCCCATTGCCATCAAGGCCAGAGAACTGGGGTTTGAGGGTATGATTGTACCGCAACAGAATGCCCACGAAGCGGCAGTAGTAAACAATCTGAAAGTGTACGGAGCGGGAAACATCAAGGAAGTTATAGAATTCTTTAATGGCACGCAGGAATTAACCCCTACGTTAGTCAACACCCGCGAGGAATTCTATTCCCAGCAGAGCAACTTTGATTTCGACTTTGCAGAAGTAAAAGGACAGGAAAATGTGAAACGAGCCTTGGAGGTAGCTGCTTCGGGCAGCCACAACATACTTCTCATCGGTTCGCCGGGCAGCGGTAAGTCCATGCTTGCCAAGCGTCTGCCATCTATACTTCCTCCCCTCTCTTTGGGAGAGAGTCTGGAAACGACCAAGATTCATTCTGTTGCCGGAAAGTTGGGCAAAGACGGTGGGCTCATCTCGAAACGCCCGTTCCGCGACCCTCACCACACCATTTCTACGGTAGCAATGACCGGTGGAGGAAGTTTCCCCCAACCCGGTGAAATCAGTCTGGCACATAACGGCATTTTATATCTTGATGAACTGCCAGAGTACAGCCGCAACGTATTGGAGGTTCTTCGCCAACCGCTGGAAGATAGGAAGATTACCGTGTCACGCATCCGATGCAATGTAGAGTACCCGGCAAGTTTTATGCTGGTAGCCTCTATGAATCCGTGTCCATGCGGGTATTACACGCATCCCACCAAGGCTTGTGTATGCAGTCCCGGACAAGTACAAAAGTACCTGAACCGCATATCCGGACCTTTGCTCGACCGTATCGACCTGCAAATTGAAGTCACCCCACTCCCCTTTGAAGAGATGGCAGATTCTCGCCCCGGCGAATCGAGCGCCACCATACGCGAGCGTGTGATACGTGCCCGACAAATTCAAGAAGCAAGGTATGCAGACATTCCCGGCATATATTGTAATGCCCAGATGAACAGTAAACTGCTTGCTCGCCACGCCCGTCCGGATGACAAAGGACTTGCCATGCTCAAAACTGCCATGAACCGCCTAAACCTTTCGGCCCGCGCCTACGACCGTATATTGAAAGTATCACGCACCATCGCCGACCTGGAAGGCTGCGAATTGATACAGCCGGCACACTTGGCGGAAGCTATCGGATATAGAAATCTGGATAGGGAGGGCTGGGCAGGATGAAAAAGGGATTAGCGGTGAGCGATTAACAGTCAGCCCCTTTAATCCCTAATCCCTAATCTCTAACCCTTATTTTTCTATCCGAATGCGCGCATCCACCGCTATCACCTGCTTTTCAGTCGCCAACAATGGATTGATATCCATCTCCTTGATTTCCGTTGCAAAGCGCAGCAAGGTGGAAAGCCGTACAATAATTTCGGCAAATTTATCTTCATTCACTCCCTTCTGCCCACGCGTACCTTTGATAATCTTATAGGCACGCAACGAGTGAATCATGGAGTAAGCCTCCTCGTAGGACAACGGTGCAAGACCAGAAGATATATCCTTCAG
The DNA here is from genome assembly GCF_003603495.1 of Bacteroides sp. AM41-16. Taxonomy (NCBI): domain Bacteria; kingdom Pseudomonadati; phylum Bacteroidota; class Bacteroidia; order Bacteroidales; family Bacteroidaceae; genus Bacteroides; species Bacteroides sp. AM41-16. Next base: position 69,530 of record NZ_QTNE01000026.1, read on the forward strand.
CACCTCCACAAAAATACCGCCCAGACCGCAGAGTACCACATGTCCGAACTTCTCTTCATATTTGGCACCGATAAACAATTCCGTACCCTTCAGCATCGGCTGCACCATGATAGCACTAGCTTCGGGAATCTGCATCATACGGTCGAATTCCAATGCCAAATGCTGTTCACTCTTGATATTGAGCACAACACCGCCCACATCCGACTTATGCACCGGCCCCACCACCTTTGCCACCACCGGGAACCCCGTGCGACGCGCAAAGGCAAGCACTTCTTCCTTGTTGTCCGAAACAAACTCCTCCACAATAGGAATACCTGCAGAGCGGAGCAATGCCTGCACATAGTGCGGGGCGATATAACCGTCCGCAGGAATGGAATCTATAATCCGGCGGATACGGGGAACATCCACTCCAAAGAGCTCGATTTCATTATTGGCAGGCCGCGGGGCATTCATTATCCGCGAAAGTGCCGTACCCAAAGTCACTTCATCGGCAAAGTTCACATGGCCTTTTGCCAGAAAAGCAGCAACCTCGGCTCCTGCCGTATTGATGGAAGGAAGAATCGGAAAAATCGGCTTCTTGCAATGCAGCATCTTCTCGTGCAGCACATCATACATTTCAAACATGGTCACCAGCCCCGGAGTGCCGAAAATAGCCATTACAGCATCAATATTGTCAAACTTCTCCTCACAATACTCCAGACAGAGGCGCAGATGTTCCGGCGTACCCGTAGCCAGAATATCAATGGGATTCCCCACAGCCGCACCGGGGAAAAGCTTACCCTTAAGTTCCTCCGCCACCGGTCCTTCCAGTTTCGGAACATTCAGTCCACCCTTACTCAATGCATCGGTCAGCATCACTCCCGGACCGCCGGCATGGGTAATGATGGCGAAGTTTTTCCCTTTCAGTTCCGGCAGTGTGAAGATACAACCTACGGTCGTCAGCTCCTCGCGCGAATAGCAACGCACAATACCCGCCTTACGGAACAAGGCCTCTACCGCCGAATCGCTACTGGCAATGGCCCCCGTATGCGAACTCGCCGCCCGGCTGCCGCTTTCGCTACTGCCCGCCTTGATGGCCGCAATCTTACAGCCCTTCTTGATGAGCGAGGATGCATGAAACAGCAGACGGTCGGGGTCACCGATACTCTCTATATAAAGAAGTTTTATTCTGGAATCTGCTTCCGGATTGAAGTGTTCGTCCATGTATTGCAACACATCCTCCACGCCGATTTGCTTGGCATTGCCCACAGACCATACAGAGTTGAATTGCAATCCCTTGGTTACGGCGCTCTCCAATATGAACACCGCTGTGGCACCGGAGCTGGAAATCAGGTCCACCCCTTGCGGATGCAGTTGCGGGATGGGCTGGCTGAATACACTGTGATGCCACGAGTTCATAAAACCGATACAGTTGGGGCCTATCAGAGAGGCTCCATACCGGTTCACCGTTTCCAGTATGCGATCTTCCAGCACAGCACCCTCATGGGTCTCCTCACCAAAACCGGCAGAAAGGATAATGAACGCCTTCACCTGCTTCTCCGCAGCAAGCATCTCCACCGCATCGGGACAAAGCGCGGCAGGTATGGCAAGGATGGCAAGGTCCGTATCGGGAATGTCCTTCACATCCGCAAAGGCAGCAACACCCTGCACTTCAGTCTCTTTCGGATTCACGGCACGAAGCTCACCGGTATATCCGCCGCTAAGCAGATTTTTCAGGATAGCCCCTCCGGGTTTGTGTACATTGTTGGATGCCCCCACTACCACAATACTGGCCGGGTGAAGTAATTGGCTTGTTATCATAGTCTGTTTTACATTAAGTTAATGATTCATGCACAAATATACATTTTCCATACATAAAAGCAATCGGTAAAAGAGAAAATAAGCTTAATCCCTTTGCAAAATATAAATAAGTTTACGGAAGTATATATATTTGTGCCATCAATAACAATACGCAGAAAACTACCCTATATGGAAAGCCGTGTCAAAGAGATAGATTATCTGAAATGCATCTTCATCACCTTGATGATTATCTTCCACCTTGTATATATAGGCGACAAGTATCCGTATGCGAAACAAATCGTCTATACGTTCCACATGTCCGCTTTCCTGATTATTTCGGGCTATCTGGCCAATAACCGGAAGGATGCCCGAAGCTTTCTCCGCAAGTTTCTATGGATTTTCATTCCGTATGCCTGCATGGAGGCGGCCTATACGGTGATGTCGCATTTCCTGCCCGTACGCGAAAGTGTAGATGCCATTACTCCTACCGTATTGCTCGACAAGGTATTCCTCCATCCGATGGGGCCTTACTGGTATCTGCATACACTGATTCTGTGCAGCCTCATCTATTATATCACATTCCGCTATGTAAGGCTGTCGGTTGTCTCCCGGCTGGTTGTGACCGGTGTCTGCCTGTTTGCCCTTTCCCATTGGGGAGGATTGATGAACTTCTCCAATGCCCTCTATTTCCTTATCGGCATGACAGTGAGCCAAAGCGGGCTTCGTTTTACACAAGTCTTTCGCGCCACAACCTTCGCCATTGTTCCATTCGTAATACTATGCTGTTTTCCCGCCAATCTGGATAGGGGTACTCTGGCAGGAGTCGCCATCACCTGGCTTTCCATCAGCCTGCTGTTGGCAGCCTACGGCTATCTGCCGGCACAAGCCAAACGGCTTGCCTTCTTTATAGGGCGCAATACGCTGGTCATACTCCTTTTCTCACCCATTTTCACCATTCTGTCCAAGGCGTTTCTGCCCGTGTTCGCCTTCGACCCTACGGGGATGCTGTTCCTTGTCACTGCCACCGCCTTCACTCTTAGCGGCTGCATGGGTATGGCGTGGGCTATGGACAAGATACACGTTTCCAGATTCTTCTTCGGGAAGAGTACTATATTGTGTTGAGGCGGTTCACGTCTCCGCCCACAAAGGGAAGTTTCACCACAAACTCCTTTTCGTCCTTAAGAATCTCCACCAGCGTGCCGTATAGGGCATACTGCCGTTGCAGGTTCTTCAATCCCGCTCCGTTACTGGTCACATAATTACGCAACTGAAGATTGTTGCGCACCGTAATCCCTTCGTTTCCTATGGATATATGGACTATCAGCGGCGACTTCTTTGTACTGATATTATGCTTCAAGGCATTCTCCACAAGCATCTGTATGCTGGCAGGAATGACGAGACAATGATGATTCCGCAAATCATCTTCTATCTCCACATGCAGCGCATCGCCAAAGCGGATATGCTCCAGGTATAAATACGACTCTACGAACGACAGTTCTTCCTGCACGGTCACCGTAGCTCTGCCATGCGTAGTGAGCAGATAACGGTACACCGTAGACAGCTTCTTGGCAAACCGGTTCGTCTTTTCGGTATCCTGATAAGCAAGGGAGGCAAGGACATTCAGACTATTGAATAAGAAATGGGGATTAATCTGGTTTTTCAGCACCTCGAACTGATACAGCGCCTTCTCCTTCTCGATGACAGCCATCTGCTTCTCCATCTCCGAACGTTGCAGGCTATAGAAGAATATCTCTATCTGCAGAACGATAATCCAGTTCCACGGCACTACCGGCAGGGAGTTTCTCAGGATATGCCAGAAATTTCCATGCCCGCCCATCAGCAGGAAGTTCAAGATGTACGTCAACAGAACAGCCAGTGCAGTGGTCAACACGATATCCACCAGAATCCTCACCGCATTGTTGCGCTGTTTCAGTCTTTTATATATCAAGTTGATAACCCCAAAGTCGATGAACCCCAGCCCTATGCACAAAGGAAGATTCAGAAAGAACTGCACCATGATATTCGCATACCACGGCTTACCGCTGATGACGTTATAAACGCACCCTATGACAAGCAACGAGACGGAAACCGTCAGTATAAAAAGGAATATGTATCTCTTATGCCTCATAACTTATAACTCATACCACTCCGTCCACCCATTTCAAGAAATCGGTCACGCGACTGCGGCTCACCAATACCTCGTGCGGGCACTCCGGCTCGAAGTAAAGCTTCAAGCGACTGCCGAAGTACCTGGAACTCTTCCGGATGGACCTAATGTTGGATATGCAGCTCCTTGAAACCCTAAAGAAAACATCCCTATCCAGCATTCCCTCCAACTGGTCCAGCGAGTAGCTGATGATATACCGTTTCCCGGAGAAGAGGTGCAGATAAGTCAGCTTGTCCTCACTATAAAAGAAAGCGACATCCGGAGTTTCTACGTAGCGGAAGGTATCGCCTACCTGCACCAGAAAACGGTTCTTCTTGTTGGCTGCCAAGTAGCCGAGTTCCAGTTGCCGATATTCGGGAGCCGCAGAACGGAGGGCACTGTTGCGCTCGAACTTGCACAAGGCTGCTTCTAGGTCGCTTTCTTCAATGGGTTTCAACAGATAGTCGATACTGTTTACCTTGAAAGCCTTGATGGCATATTCGTCGTAGGCGGTGGTGAAGATAACGGGCAAATCGACGGGACACTGCTCGAATATCTCAAAGCTCAACCCGTCGGACAAGCGGATATCTACAATCATCAAGTCCAGGCTGCCCTGACGCAAGAGCAGTACAGCCTGCTCCACGCTCTCTGCCCAGCCCGCCAACTGCCAGGAAGGGCGCAGCCGTTGCATCATACGCTTCAGCTCTTCGTAGGCGAAGCGCTCATCTTCTACTAATAAATACTTTACCATAAAACGTGTCTGTTATTGCGACAAAGATACTATTTTACCTCTTGTCTCTACTAAAATGGCATTTGTCATTTCAGCGTATACCTGAATCCCACCGTCAGGCGCAGAGTCGGTCTGAAGCAAGGCTCGTCCTCATCGTTCTTGAAGTTATTGAGAAAACCTTTCAAACTACGGTCCGACATACTTATTCCGCGTATCCAGTTACCGCCCACTCCCAGATAAACAGCCGTCTTCCTACTCAACCGGTACGAAGGACTGATGTATGACCTCAGCATGACGGTAGAATAGATTTTCGATTTCCCGTCGACTTCCATCACGGCAGACATGCCGTCCATATCGAGGGCGGTCAGTTCCAGCTTCAGCTTCTTGTTCAGCCAGGTGGCGACGGACACTTTCATGCCGCTGGACATATCCACTTTCAGCTCATACCTGCCGGCATTCCTCCAACTGAAGTACATCATGGGCAGTATCATCGGGATACCGTAAGAGTTCGTCAACCCCGCACCGATGCCCAAGTTGAGGTTCTTCCGCAGTTTATAGACAAAGATGATTGCTCCATTAGCCAGTAGGGTCTTCATGGAAACCCCGTCCAACGGGGCATAGACACCGCTGCCCACAGAGGCTATGATACTCCACTTGTCGGACAGGGGACGGATGTGGGAGATATTCAGACTGGCATTCAGCAGATTGTCCGGATTCAACTCCCGCGCCTGCCCCTTATTATGGAATACGCCATAGGCAGCATTGACGGTTGCCGACCACGCCACCAGCCTGCCCTTGTCGTCATGCCTGACGGAAAGCGGCAGGTTATACCTTCCCGATACCATCATCAGGCTGCCCGAACCATACTCGTTGCCGAGGTCATCCTTCAACGAACTTTCGGGCAGATAGTCGTAACTGATATAGCCTTGCCCCCGGCAGCAGAACGGCCACGCCGCAAGCCACAACACCAATAGAATCACAGAGTTTGTCTTCATGGGAATATGCAAATGTTTTCTGCAAATATAGTCCTGCGGCAAGTAAGCGGGAAGCATTTACGGACGGGGTGCGGAATGGGGAAGACGAAATGCGGAAACCGGAAGGCGGAATGATTCCATGTTTTACGTTACGCATTTCACGTTACGTAAAATACATAATATTTTCGGGATAAAACAAATATCAGGTGAAGCACCCATCAATCTCCAAACTAATTGTACCTTTGCGGAACTTTAAACAAAAAAATGATGAAAGAAGAAACTTTCGATTATTCCAAAGTTCCCCATAACTTCGGCTTATGCGCTACTGACACATGCCCTTATACTGACACCTGCCTGCGCCGGATTGCATATACGTATGCACCCTCAAACAACATCTTCCTATATGTACTGAATCCGAAAGCAATAGAGTCCACAGCGGGAAAATGCAAGTATTATTGCTCGAATAAGAAAGTGCGCTATGCCAAAGGCTTTATCCATACGGCAGAAGCCATCTCTGTCGGCCAGTCCGGCACGTTCCGCTACCGGCTCATCGGCTTATGGGGTATCCGAAGATATTATCAGAAGCGGAAAGGGGAAACTTTGCTCTCACCAACCGAGCAGCAACAAGTCATTGCAATTGCCCGTAACTTAGGACTCCAACGGACGGAGTACTTCGACGCTTATGTAGAAGAGTACGACTTCACATGACAGCTCCGGTCACCTCACATGATAACTCCGGTTACCCCAAACGGTAACTTCATTTACACTACGAGGTAAAAGGCTTTACACTATGGTGTAACGACCGTTACAATATGGAGTAACGGCCGTTACACCCTATGGTAAACGGCTTTACATTAGAAGGTATGTCTTTTCCTGATTTAGCTAGACGCTTTTTCTTTTTATAACCG
>NZ_QTNE01000027.1:0-62999 GCF_003603495.1 Bacteroides sp. AM41-16
TTCTAGAGATAAATAATGCGTGACACAGTTTATTTTACACTACCTTTGTGGACGGTCTCTACGGCGCGGTTGCATGGCTTTCTCAATTGTATCGGCCGTTGATTGGGATATACTCGGTGGAAGTGGAGGAAGCCCGTCGTCATTCACATCACTGGCATCAGGTGGAGTCTCATTTGTCAAGAGCTTGTATAAAGTTGCTCCCAAAGAATAGATATCTGTTGCAGGAGAAAAGGTGCTGACGCCTCCTTGCTTATATTGCTCCATTGGAGCATACCCGGCACTGATGCCTATAGGGGTTGTACTGGTTTGATGCCCTTCACCGTCATAGCGTTTGGATAGTCCAAAGTCTATAAGGGTGGCGTTGTTATTATTGTCTAACAATACATTCCCTGGCTTTATGTCAAGGTGGTTCATTTGGTGCTGATGAATAAACTTTAAGGCATCAGCCAGCTGGTAGATATAATGGAGGGCCTCAGACTCTCTGACTGCTCCATTCCTTTTTAGATATTCTGCAAGAGAGCCATTTCCCATGTATTCCATTACATAGTAGGCTGTCCCATTTTCTTCGAACACATCAATGATACGAATGATGTGAGGATGATTCAGCCCGGCTATCATCCGGGCTTCCTTTACGAACTTCTGGCGGAAACGTGCTACTAATTCTTGACTGCCTTGTGAACCGACTGATACATGGGAAGTTGCAACGTCACGGTTGCAATGTTCCTTCATGAAGAATTCTTTAATAGCTACCTTGCGTTCTAAGGCCACTTGTGTGGCAAGATAGGTGATGCCAAAGCCGCCTTGTCCCAAGACTGTTTCTATTTTATATTTTCCTCCTTGGAGGAGAGTGCCGGATTGTAATTGCATAGCTTTTTATTTTGGTGGAAATTGAAATGGTAATCTATATACAGATAGCGATTCTTGTATGAAATAATCGTATAGAAGGAAGTACCTGCTATCTCTACGCGAACTCTATTACTCATTCTCAAGTTTGCGTAGATTTTTTTGGGCAGTTTCACTTCCTTGTTCTGCAGCTTTTCGATACCATTTTATTGCTTCTGCCTTGTTCTTAGGAATACCGGGTTTTCCATATTCGTATATTAGCCCTAAATTAAAAGATGCACTAGCATTGCCTTGTTCTATTGCCATTTTATACCACTTTACTGCTTCCAAGGCATTTTCTTTCTCGTATATATCTCCTAGTTGTTTTAAGGCTTCAGCATCCCCTCTCTCTGCAGCCATTTTATACCATTTTATAGCTTCTGGGTCTTTTTTTCTGGCTCCATTGGAATATATCTCTCCTAATTTTTTTTGGGCTTTGATATCTCCTTGTTCTGCAGCTTTCTTATACCACTTTATAGCTTCGTCTATATCTTCTGGAATGCCTACCTTGTAGAAAAACATATTGCCTAGTCTATACTGTGCATCCACATTTTCTTGTTCTGCCGCTTTCTTATACCATTTTGCAGCTTCTACCCTATTTTGAGAAATACCTTGCCCATAATCGTACATATATCCCAATTTATATTGGGCACTTGCAATGCCTTGTTCTGCTGCTTTTTGATACCATTTTATTGCTTCCGAATAATTTCGCGTAACATTAAGTCCCGTATAATACAAGTTCCCCAGTTCATTTTGGGCTTTTGCATTTCCTTGATTTGCTGCTTTTTGATACCATTTTTCAGCTTCAGTAGCATTCTTTGCGACATCCCGACCAAGAAAGTACATTCTTCCTAACTCATATTGGGCCTCTGTATTCCCTTGCTCTGCTGCTTTGGCTGTTTCCTTAAAACCGTTCTTTTTCTTTGGAGGCATATTGGCACTCATGGCACTCAGGTTTGCTGTTTCGGTGTTTTGTTGCGCAGGGCGTTCTACATTCCCGGTCGCTGCATTTTCTTTTACATGAGAATTCGGGTTTATATTTTCAGCAGATGTGCCTGCATGTACTGTTACTGATGATGCGTTATCCGGTTCAGAATTTGTTACAGTGTCTGTTGCGGACAGCCATTCTGTTTCTGTATCTGTATCGGAGTTGGAACCTGTTCTGGAAGTAATATAGGCTATAATTCCTCCAATAGACAGAACAGCTATTAGGACAAGAATAATATATTTTTGATTTTTGGGGTGGGGCTGGGAAGATATGTCGTCACCTGAAGGCATAGTCTGTTCTTCATTGGCGGATGTTTGGATAACCGTAGCTTCCTCCAGCGTTATTCCTATATCTTCTTTGGGAGTTGTTTCCGTATTCTTATTTTCCAATATACTTAAAAATGCGGCTACACTTTGCGGTCTGTCTTTTTTCATAGCCGACATGACTTTTGCGATACTGGCTATTAACGAATCGCTTACTTGACGTTTTTGTAGCTCATATGCAGGAAAACCGTCATTCAATATTTCTGAAGCCTCTGGTGGACGGATTCCCGTCAACATCTTATACATAGTTGCACCAAGCGCATACACGTCCATCGTTGCCGGGAAGTCTTTACCTTCATGATAATTACTCTGTTCTATCGGTGCATATCCGGGTGTGCCGCTTCCCACTGTAGTGCTTGTTTCCGGTTTCCCGTTTTCATCATATTGCTTGGACAAGCCAAAATCGATAAGTACGGCTTCCTGATTCTTACGGAGCATAATATTTCCAGGTTTCAAGTCCAGATGAAGCATCTTATGAGCGTGCATGTAAGATAGAGCGTCTCCTATCTGTTTGGCATACATAATGCTTTCTGCTTCCGTCAAGCCTTTTTGTTGTGTGATGTATGTATCCAGATTTCCTCCATCTACATATTCCATGGCGTAGTAGACTGTGTTGTTGGCCTCGAAGTATTCCAGCACTTTAACGATATGGGGATGGTTCAGCTTACTCAGGTTTTCGGCTTCGCGCGAAAACTTCTTTTTGTAGTCATAATAGACCCCTCCTCTGCTTCCACAAGTAACAGTATTTTCTTCTCGTCCATTGATGTCTTTCATGAAGAACTCCTTGATGGCAACTTGTATGGTTGTTTCGAGTTCACCCAATGCTCCGGAAACTTTGACTTGGGTCATAGCCAAGTAGGTGATGCCGAAAGAGCCTTGACCCAATATCTTTTCTATGGTATAGGTATGTGATTTACCATATAAAATGGTATTTTGTTTAAGTGCATAATTATTTATATTACTCATATTATTAAGTAGTTGATTGTTTGTTATTATTTATGTTACAATTGTAACAAATCTCTGAATTAAATCTATCTGCTGGAGAAGATGCAAATTTGGGAACTCGTTCTTCAAGGCTCTTTCTTTTTTTCTTTCTTTGTTGCTCTTCTTGCTTTTGTTTTTCTTCTTTGGGGATAACAGGGCGAATGGGGAGTGCAACATTATTGGGCATAACCCTAACTGAATCTTTCAATAGGAAAGCGCGTCCTCTTTTGAATTTGACAAATCCCCCTCCTATTAAAGCTACGGAACCAGTCCAATAATATGCTATGGAACCGCGATTTTCTATATTTTGTCCGTTTTTGATACCGACAGCAGGCAGAAATATATTGTTGCCGTTGGGTCCGGTAATTTTGTATCCCCCTATTTTTTGGTAAGTGGTCCATGTTATCTTGCACTTATCTCTAAGTTCCATGAATTCTTTTGCTGTTGGCATACGCCAATATTTCCCTAATTGAGTTCGGGCAATATCATATTCCGAGCCACAAATATCATCAAAATCATAAATGTTAATAGAGGTAGGTCCACTGCTGGCTGTTCCCGTGGAATCTCCCCAGTAGTATAAATTCCCATATTCTTCAGGAGTTGAGGCACCGAGATTCCACCCGGCCCATCTTACACTTAAACCTAAATCTACAATTTGATCTGTTGAGATTTCATTGTGTTGAACATTGGTTCTTGTTTGCCCAATTTCTGTATTAGAGTTCTCATACCGAATAGATGAATCATGCAGAGCCGAATTATTCATAGATATAGGCGATGTAAGTATAGCACTGTCGGATACAGTACTGTCAAGCCCAATAGCTAAAGAGTTGTCTTGTGCGATATTACTCGTCTTGTTGGTTCTGCTGAGCCAAATAGTACATAATATAAGGATTAGAGCTATAACTCCCCAAAGCCATTCTTTTTTGAATAAGAAAATTCGTTGAGGCTTTGGAATGGAAGAAGGATGCTCTTTTGCTACAAATTCATTTTTAGGGGTATCTAATATTGTAGTTTCATTTTCCAAACCAGGTTTTATCCCTTCATTCAATAATGTGAGAAATTCATTAATGTTTTGCGGTCTATCTTTGCATCGAGGTTGCATTGCACCTTGTATGGCCTTTCTTATCAATGGACTTATCTTTGTTGGCAATGCTGGCAGTCCCTCGTCATTCACATCACTGGCCTCTGGCGGTTGTTGGCTTGTCAACAAATAAAACAATGTTGCTCCGAGAGAGTAAATGTCTGTACCTGGTGAGAATGTTTTTACTCCACCTTGCTTATATTGTTCCAAAGGTGCATATCCTTTGCTGATACCGATTGGCGTACTACTTGTTTGGTTACCGGTGTCATCATAACGTTTGGATATACCGAAGTCTATTAGTACAGCTTCTCCATTGTTCCGAAGCAGAATGTTGGATGGCTTTACGTCCAGGTGCATGGTTTTACGGTGATGAAGATATTCCAACGCATCAGCTATCTGGAGGACATAACTTAATGCTTCAGAATCGGACATTGCTCCATTGGTTTCAATCCGTTCTTTTAAAGAACCGCCATCTATATACTCCATTACGTAATAAGCTGTGTCATTTTCTTCAAATACATCATAGATGGATATAATGTGTGTATGCGCCAATCCTGCAATGATTTGGGCTTCTTTGATAAACTTTTGGCGGAATCGTTCTACTAACTCCCGGCTACTTTGGGTACCCATAATGATATGTGAAGTCTTCTCATTGCGTTCGCAGTAGTCTTTCATGAAGAATTCTTTGATGGCTACTTGACGGTTCAATCCGGTCTGAAGGGCTTGGTAAGTAATTCCAAAGCCACCTTGTCCCAATATGGACTCTATCTTGTATTTTCCTCCTTGAAGGAAAGAACCTGATTGTAATTGCATAGTTTTTTATTTTGGCGGAATTTAAAATTAAAATAATGCAAACTATAACAGTTTATTCTGATACGGGGCGAACGGAATTTCCCTCCTTACAATAGTCGCTGTACAACGGACTCCAGCCGTTAATACTGAAGACGAGGCTGGAGGCGCTACTAGAAGTGCTATTAGCTGTCTTTCGTGTTCCTGACCAATAGCGGCCATTTCTTCCTCGACCATATACCGTTCCACCGTAAGCGTAGCAGTATCCTGATGCAGGGAGGAAGATTCGATTTCCATTCGGTCCTGTTACCATATAGCCTGCAACTTTTTTGTATTCAGTCCATTTCCATATACATTTATCAGATAATTCTTTTAATTCTTGCTGTGTAGGTAGCCTCCATTTCTCTCCCCATTTAGCACGAGCAATGTCATATTGAGTGCCGCTGATGTTGAAAGGGGGAGTGCCACTGAGAGAATCGCTACTATTTGTTGCTTTTTTTTCTCCGGTCGGGTCCGCCCATCCATATAGTCCTCCGTATTCTTCGGGAGAAGATGCTCCGACATTATAGGCTGCCCATTTCACACTCAAGCCAAGATCTACCGGATTGTTTTCAGTTGGAATTACTTCCGTAGCAAAGGCTTCTTCTTTAAGAGGAGTGGTATCACTTGGTTTTTGAGTAAACCAGACAACTGTTGCTAACAAAAGTGCGACGACAACCCCTATAAATATGGGTAACTTGTTACTGCTGGAGGGCTGTTTTTGGGGAGGCAACTTTTCTTTCTTGGCAATGATGGTAATATCCTCTCTTTCCGGTTTATTCAACAATTCTAAAAAATCTTTTATGCTTTGTGGACGTTGTCTTTTGGGTTGCATGGCAGCACGAATCGCTCGTTCGGTAGTTGCCGATATGTTTGCGGGTAAGGCTGGTAGTCCGTCATCGAACACAATGTTGGCAGCCGGCGGTGTCGTTCCTGTCAGCAATTTATAGAGTGTAGCACCTAATGAATAAATATCTGTAGTTGGTGTGAATATTTGCACTCCTCCAGCTACATATTGTTCCATTGGTGCATATCCGGTACTGATGCCTACCGGAGTAGTACTGGTCTGTTGCCCGCTTTCATCGTATCGCTTGGATAGTCCGAAGTCTATCAACACTACTTCTCCCTCTTCTCTCCGCAAAATGTTTCCAGGTTTCACATCCAGATGGCTCATCTGCCGTTGGTGGATATAGTTCAATGCTCCTGCTATTTGATGGATGTAATGCAGCGCTTCCGTTTCTTGTAGTGCACCGTATCGCGTCACATATTCTTGCAGAGAACCTCCTTCTATATATTCCATCACATAGTAAGCTGTGTCGTTTTCTTCGAACACATCATGTATACGGATAATATTAGGATGGTTAAGTCCGGCAATGGATTGTGCTTCTTTTATGAATTTTTGCTGAAAACGAGCTACGAGTTCACGGCTTCCTTCCGTCCCGATGGTAATGTGTGACGTATCGGCGTTGCGGTTGCAATACTCTTTCATAAAAAACTCTTTGATGGCTACCCTACGGTTTAGTCTTGTTTGCCATCCTAAATAGGTGATGCCAAAGCCGCCTTGCCCAAGTATTCCCTCTATTCTGTATTTACCCTCTTGTAGAAGGGTGCCCTCTATCAACTGCATATCAATCAATTCCCTTTCTTTTCCCAGTTATTCAGTACTTGTTTCAAGTTCTCTTTCTTTATTTCTGCCATTTCTAATTGTATCGTTACGAGTTGGGAACGTAAATCCAGGCAGATAGAGTCTTGCCGGTCATTTAATCTCTCCATTGTCTCAGTGGAGACATCATTGTAGGTGGCATTCCGCTTTTTGTCTTGTTCCTGTATCTTCTTCTGAAGAGACTTTTCTTGAGCACTCAAAGCTTTTAGCCTGACGGCCTGAATTGTGTCGTTATTACTGCGTACATTTTGGGGGTGGAATGTGGATGCGTGCAGATTACTCATGATACAACACATCAGTAATAGGCACGAGGCGATTATAATATTTTGCGGCTTCATTGTTTCTGTATATTTAGGGTTTATCATATTTTGAAAAATCTTTTACTCCGGATAACATGCTTTTCCCCAGCATATTAGTGGGTTCCACTATTGAAGGTATCAGGGCATATTCGGGTGGGAATCCTTCGGGAGTGTTGGCCGAAACTTCAGCATATTCTCCTTCTGTGGAGCAAAGTGCCTCTTTATAGGAACTTAGTGCTGTTTTGGGGATGAGCAGTTTGATTTTCAGCTTGCCGGCAATTTTTATCAGGAATACTTTTTGTCCGTTGAGCTCTGCGGTGGATATCGGTTCTGTTCTGCGCATGATGATTTGCTCCAGATGTTCCATTTGGGAGAACTCCCGGTACGAGAGTATCTGTAATGAAGTAGGCAAATCGATTTGGGTTATATTGGGACAATCGATTAAAGCCTTCCAGCGTATAGCAGTGGTACCTTCGGGAATACGTATCTTTCCTGAGCGTCCGCGGGGGCAACCTAACAGAGTTGTTTTGTCTTTGTTATAGAGTATTCCGTCTATGGAAGTAAAGTTTGGATTATTGGCATCCACTTCTATGCTTTGCAGCTGTTTCAATGATTTCAAATTCTGCAGGCTGGTGAGCTTTGCCGGGATGACGATGGAGGTCAAACGGTCACTCCAGCGGAACATTTTGAGGTTCACTTGTGTCCAGTCGCTGCCCAACGTTACCTGCCCGATTGCTGTACACCGGAAGAATACTCCTTCACCAAAGCGGACGCTGTTGCCGGGAAATACGATTTTCTCTAATCCGCTGCAACCTTCAAAGGCAAAATCGCCTATGGACGAAAGCCCGGAAGGCAGTACAATGCCTTTTAGGGAAGCTGCATTGCTGAATGCCTTCTTGCCAATGCCGACAACACGGTATATCGTGTTGTTGTGCTTTACCCTTGCCGGAACGGATATCTCACCGGTATACAGAGAGGGTTGGGGGGCAGAGATGTTCCCTTGGTAGGTAACTTCCACATGTTGTTTCTTTGCATCTACAATGTTGAAGAAGAATTTCTCTCCATTTTTTCCGGTGACGGTGAAATCGTGTGCGTAGAGCAGGGAGGTGCTTCCCAATAATAGGATGAATGTGATTATATTTATTCGTTTCATAGCTTTAGCAAATATAGTGTGATGAATAAAATTAGGCCATGTAGCCGGTTACGTCGGCATCGTTTATATAGTCGGGTATTGGGTCATTGTCTGCCAGCAATGTAGCATCCTCGTTTACGCCGGTTGCTTGTGTGGTTGCCATAGACAATCCTTCCATGCGAATGCCTGCCTCTTCTATATTGATGACCTCATTGTCTGTAATTATTCCATTATTGTCCATATCTGCCACCATGGCATCTGCTATTCCATCCCGGTCGATGTCAACGACAAGAGTTTCTTGTCCGTTGACAATAACACCGGCTATATCCATTTGCGAGCCGTCTTCACACGTAACCGTTTCATAGGAGACCACACTGATGGTATCTTCGTTATGCGGTTCATCGTTGCTGTTTCCGGGCATGATAGGTGTGGCAGGGGTATCAGGCTTCTGAGGGGCAATTGGCTCATTGGTTAAAGGTACTTCCGAAGTTACTGTAGGGGTATCAGTGTGGGGAGGCTGTACCAGTCCTTCGGTGACTGGCTCTGTTGCAAAAGCTGTCTGGGCCATTGAACCGGCCGCTACGCCTATTGCAGCTCCGATGGATGAGCTGGCGCCATTTTGCCAATTGTAACTTTTCTGTTCCACATTTTTCTGTGTGGAATTAGTGCTTTCCTGGTTTGTTTTTTTAGTCTTCATAGTTGCTCATTTTTAATGGTTTATAACTTATTCTGCAACAAAAATATAAAGAGAGGCATACAATGGCAAATTTCAAAAAGTATACTACATAAACCCTGCGGTTTAAGGTATCAATCCCTCATTTTTCAAGGGATTCTTACTTCTCGGTAAATTTGGATTTGCAATAGGGACAGCTCGTCATCTTTTTCAGGTCGTCATACTGTTGATATCCCATGAAATGATGGCATTCCGGGTTGGGGCATACATAGTCCTTATGAAATTTCTTATCAAGGTCGTCCAGAAATCTGGGAAGTGTAGAAGATGACCGGTAGGTTATCACAAAGAAATAGATGGCCAATAAAAGTCCTGCAGAATATAGAATGACACGCAAAGCCGGCAGGTCGGCAATGCCCGGAATAAATCCGCAGAAAATGGCAGACATGGAAAATACGCCTGTTACAGAACGGATTGCTGCAGACTTCTTTTCTTTTATCTGTATCTGGAGTTTGGTGTCGTGAAATTCGTCCCATACTTCTTGTAGGTGACGGATAGAGAACGATTTGGGTATTGATGCTCCCAGCCCTTTTATAATGGCCGCTATATCCATGAAGTAACGGTCTGCCCCCAGCTCTATGCGGTCTTTTCCGGAAATGTGCTTGGACTCGATTTGCACACCATTGACGTAAGTGACGTTTTCGGGTTTCAGATTGGTAATGATATAGCCTCCTTTGTCATCGGTCACCACTTTACAGTGCTGGCGGCTGACGGATTTGGGTACGCTGTTGGCGTTCCCCCAAAAACGGTCTTGGTTGTTTATGCTGATACGCAGGCGGGATGCACCGGCTTCTCTTCCTATGATAAGTTCCATGGCATTATTGTTTTTATTATGCAGATTTTATATTGAGGAATATTTCTTTCAGTTTTTTCAGTGCTTCTTTGGAAATCTCCAGTTGAAATGCAAATGATGAATAGTCACTTAAAACGAGTCGCTGTTTGATGACATTTATCTGGTAAACATAGTTCAGATTAATGATGAACCGTTTGCCGATACGGGCAAAGCAGCGTGCCTTTTCTTTCAGTCGCTCTTCAAGGACTTTTTCGGTCTGGGCTAAATTCAGGCAAATAATACCGCGTAGCTTGTTCGTAAGTATTATATTGGTGTAATTTCCATCGGATTCAAAATATACAATCTTGGAAATGTCCAATCTAAGAAGCTCATCGCGTGAATTGAAAAACAAGAAGTTGGTTGTCGTATCCATTGTAACTTATTTATTATTTTTTTTTAATGTATCCTCTTCTGTATAGCTGTTTGATATTAACCCGATTAGAGGAATTTTTACTCGCTTTTTGTACTTTACATCTTCAATAATGATGTCACATAAAAAGTAACTTATATCGATGGTGATTTCTATTGTTTCAGGAGAATATCCCAAATAATCCTTTAGCGGAATGATAAAACGTCTACTGTCTATTTCCATAAAGTAGGAGTCGCCGTCTCCGGGAAATGTGACACTGCGCTTTAAAGGGAAGCTGTAGAAATTGCATAAAAAAGAGCATTCTCTGACATGATTCTCTAGTGTATACCCCGCCAATACTTTAAAAGGCAGACAATCAAGGAAGGCAAATGAACTTATCTGGCCAATAACAGATGAATACCATATAGATAGGGCTTTAGGCAAGAATTCCCAGTATAGTTCTAAATCGGTCATAGGTATGGCGGGAGATGTTACATCATATTCTTGTAAGATGTGCTCTTCAGTAGTTCCCACTCCGGAGTATTCGGCCTCATAAAGGCCTTCTCCGTATTCGGCAATGCAGTATTCCTCTTTGGAGCAGATGCAGATAGGCATGTCATTTGAATGGATGATGCAAGGTATCGCTGAGGCGATATGGATTTCTTCAGTAACCCGTATCTTTGATGTTTTATCGTTGTCAAAGTACTTGTTGATAAATCTTAAGACATCAAAATAATGGCATAGACTTTTCCTATATGTTATGACCTTGAAACGGCTGTCTTGTATAGACTGGCGATTTTTCTTGATGAATGCATCCAGTGAGGTGTTGAAATGTACAATTACCGGATTTATGGGCTTTTCTATTATCTCTTCTACCAGTGTTTTTCCTTCCAGGGGCAGTTCATAAATATTGTCATTCAGAAAATAAACCAGTTTGTCATTTTGGACGTAATAAAAGGCAATGCCTTGATATGTGGCATGCTGCTTATTGTAGGAAGTGTGTTTGGCGCTTTCATCAGTATGGGAGTTCGTAGTGCTATGGGTTAAAGCCACGAACTCATTTACTGTTTGAGGGCGCTTTATCCTCATGGGGGCCATTGCTTTTTTTATGGCAGATATTGTTTGCGCGCTTATGTGCTTTTGCCGCAGCTCTTCTTCTGCAAATCCTTCATTTAGTATTTCAGAGGCCTTGGGCGGGGTCTTTCCTGTCAGCATTTTAAAGAGAGTGGCCCCTAAAGCGTAGATATCCAATGTGGGCGCGAGTATTTTCCCATATTCTTGCGAACCTTGCTCTAAGGGGGCATAACCGGGAGTACCAAGGCCAATAGTAGTGCTTGATTCCGGTTCTCCGTTTTTGTCGATTTGTTTGGATAGCCCAAAATCTATCAGAAACAAAGTGTTATCTGTACGTCGCATGATATTTTTAGGCTTTAAGTCAAGGTGCAGCATCTTTTGGGAATGCATATATTGCAATGCTTTTCCTATCTCCTCTACATATTGTAGCGCTTCTTTTTCCGGCAATCCTCCTTTCTCCAATATATATGCATCTAGACTGCTCCCTTCGATATACTCCATTACATAGTAGTAGGTGTTGTTCTCTTCAAAAGACTCTAAAACCTTAACGATGTTTTGATGGTTGAGGCGAGCTAGGTTTAAGGCCTCTTTTTTAAATTTCTTTCCATATTTGTATGCAATGCTATTGGGAGATGGCTCATAAATATCTCCTGATGAACTTCTGGCACTTACATCTTGTAGAAAAAATTCTTTGATGGCTACGGATACATTGCTATTCAAGATGCCTAATTCGCCTTTCAGGCAAATTGAAGCCAAATAGGTTATACCGAATGCTCCATGACCTAATACACCTTTAATTTGGTAGTTGTAGGAATGGCCATGGAGTATAGTTCCACAAGATAAAGTGTGAATGCTGCTTTGCATGAATCTATATGTCTGTCTAATTGTTGCTGATACTTGCCTCTTGTTTCACTGTGAAAACATATGATTGGGCAGAGTCTTAGCCGTTCAAAGTTATAGAACTTGTTAATGAATTCAAAAGCAAGAAATGTGGAAACTGTACTATTATGCATATTTTATGGTTATGTGGCTGTAATATGATGTTAAGTGTGACAAACTTTTCTGCTCTACTCTTCTGGGACGGATATTTCCTACAGTTGAACACAAGAGGACTGTAAGCTGGAGTAAAAGGGACGGGCACTTCTTGGCTGAAATACCTGCTGTTTGTCATCCGGATATTTGTAGTTTATAGTTGCGCACAGTTGTGGAACGCTTTCTTCACAGTTGTGGAATAACTTTCTCATTAATGTGAAGAAGGCGTATCACAACTGTGCGCAACTGTTTTTGATGTGGTGTTGGCGTAGGAAAGTACTCTTCTCTGTGCAAGGAGGACCTGCTTCTTGTATAAGAGAAGCCTGCTTTTTTGTAAGAGGACACGGTTATGTAAGCAAAATCTGCTTACATACTTGCATGGTGGTTGCTTACATAACTTAATGCTCTGTGCAGTAGGTTGTTATATGTGTCTATGCAAGCATGCAAGTAGAATGTGCGATAAAGTTATAGTATCTTGAGTTATAGAATAGATTCTTGTTTGTGGATTTATCTTTTGCAAAGTCTTGGAATATACTGCCGGAGCACTGATGATAATGAAAAAGAAACTTTTTAAATTGCCGATTTGTTCTTAACTTTGTCAGTCGGAATATCAATAAACAGACTGAAAGATGAATGTAAGAGGAATATCTATGTGCTTGCTATGTGCCGGAGCGCTGTTTGTGGCTTGTGGTAGCAAGAGGGGAAAGACTGTGGAAGTTGCTGAACAAGCCGATACGGTACATGTCGTTGGTGGTGATAAGGATAAGCATGGTTGCATTGCATCTGCCGGATATACCTGGAGTGAGGTTCAGAAAGACTGTATCCGTCTGTGGGAAAAAGGAGTCCGTATGAACGCTGTGGATGATGCGGAGAAGATGTTGTTTCTGGTGCTCAGTCCCGATTCTACCCAAGTGGAACTGTTCTTTTCGGAAGAAGAAATGCCGAATGAGATTCTGGAGCGCCGTGGCCTTCCTGCGGGGGGATATGTTTGGAATGTGGAAGATGATGATACAAAGAATGTGCGTTTGGAAGATGGAAGATGGACGGTCAGCCAGCGCGGTCGGCTTATTTACCGGCAGGCAGAAGAGGCTGCGGGGAACTAATATGTAGAGAAATGGAGGATTTGAAGATATTGACAGAGTCTGTCTGCTGCATAGCCCGTGAAGCCGGATATTTCTTGAAAGAAGAGCGGAAAAACTTCAGCCGGGAAGCGGTACAGAAGAAACAAGCCCATGATTATGTCTCTTATGTAGACAAGGAGTCGGAGAAGCGGGTGGTGGCTGCGCTTCGGGAACTTCTTCCCGAGGCTGGATTTATAGCCGAGGAAGGTTCTGCTGTCTATCACGATGAACCCTACTGTTGGGTAGTGGACCCGTTGGATGGGACAACGAATTATATTCATGATAATGCTCCCTATTGTGTCAGCATCGCTTTGCGCGACAAGGATTCTTTGTTGCTGGGAGTTGTTTATGACCCTTGCCGGGATGAATGTTTTTATGCCTGGCAGGGAGGTGGCGCTTATGTGAATGGAGAACGGATGGAGGTCTCGTCTGTCCAGCAGGTGGAGGATGCCTTTGTAGTGACGGAACTCCCTTATAATTCCGACCGGTATGCACGTACCGGTGAGCATTTGATTCATGAACTTTACGGGCGTGTGGCAGGCATCCGCATGACCGGTTCCGCTGCGCTTGCCATCTGCTATGTGGCTGCCGGACGTTTTGATGCCTGGCTTGAGGCGTTTATCGGCAAATGGGACTTTTCTGCGGCGGCGCTGATGGTGCTGGAGGCTGGTGGAAGAATCACTGACTTTTGCGGTAGTGACGCCTTTTTGGACGGACATCATATCATTGCCACTAACGGACTGCTGCATCCGTTGTTCTTGAAGCTGGCAGGTGAGGTCTTGCCATTATAGCAAACAAGGCGATGGAGTGTATTGCTCTGTTGCCGTTTTTTTAATACTATACGATGAAAAACATAGTTAAAACCTGGTTCTTTTCTTTTGTCCATCTCTTTTTTCCGCGTCAGTGTGCCGTGTGTGGTGCTATCTTGCAAGAGGGTGAAGAGGGCATCTGCATGAAGTGCAATATGGATATGCCCCGGACAAACTATCATCTTCGTAAGGACAATCCGGTGGAACGTATGTTTTGGGGGAAGATACCTCTGGAACATGCCACATCTTGTTTCTTTTACCATAAAGGGAGTGATTTCCGCCGCATTCTCCATCAGTTGAAATATGGAGGGAGGAAAGACCTTGGCGAAGTGATGGGGCAGTTTATGGCGGCGGAGTTGTCGGCTACCGGTTTCTTCAGTGATGTGGATGTCATAGTCCCCGTTCCTCTGCATCCGCGTAAGCAGAAAATGCGTGGGTACAATCAGAGCGAATGTATAGCCCGCGGTGTTTCCGCTGTCACCGGTATTCCCGTAGATACTGCTTCCGTTGCCCGTATGAGGCATACGGAAACGCAGACCCGTAAATCCTCTTATGAACGGTGGGAGAATGTGGACGGTATCTTCTGTCTGCGTCGTGCTGACGCTTTTGCAAGGAAGCATGTACTGATTATAGATGACGTATTGACTACCGGTGCCACCACTACGGCTTGTGCCGATGCGCTCAAGGAAGTGGAGGGTGTGCGCATCAGTGTATTGACACTGGCGGTAGCGGCCTCATAAGTCAGAAACGATAACGGCCGCCTGCTACGATTGTTCCGGTATATCCTACTCCGAATTCTGTGAAGAAGGCAAACCGGCTTCCGTATTCGATGCCTAGAAAACTGAATTGATAAGCGAATTTTGTCTTGTGAAAGACTTCTCCTCCAAAACTGTTCCGGAGGAAATAGGCACCGAGCCCTGCTGAGGTATACAGAGAGAATTTGGGGCGGGTAAACCAGTGCCACCGGAAGGTGGGAAGAATATACAGATACCTTCGGTTGTCTTTGGTGTTTTCATCCAAAGCTTCGTAAAGGCTGCTGGCTGTCCCTTTGTTGCCGGTTATTCCTCCGGTTACTCCCAGGCTGATTTTGCGGTTGAATCTATAAATGTAGCTGATGCTCAGGGCACCGTAGTAGTTTGTCTTTTCGCGTGTATAAACTCCGAAACTCAGTACCGGAGCGAAGCACTCCTCGGCCATGCTGTTGGCATCGGTAATGGGCAGGAAACCATAGCTGACGGAAAATTCATGGTGCCGGAACTTTTCTTGGGGCAGAACGGGTATGTCTTGTGCTTTGCAAAATGTACATACAGTCAATCCGATGATTAAAAAGAGTAGGGCTGTTCTCATTATAGTCGTATTTTTGAATTAAATTTCATGGCTCTGCAAATAAAGACAGAAGGTCGGGATAAATTCCCTATAAATATTCCACAAATATATGTTAATTTCATGAAAGATGAAAGATTTCCGTTTGTTCGTTAAGTGCGGCTGATGGAGAAAACAAAAAAGGTTCGCCTAATTGACAAACCTTTTCGCTCTTCCTCTTGGACTTGAACCAAGGACCCTCTGATTAACAGTCAGATGCTCTAACCGACTGAGCTAAGGAAGAATATGCATTCAAGTTTTTTCGCTCTTCCTCTTGGACTTGAACCAAGGACCCTCTGATTAACAGTCAGATGCTCTAACCGACTGAGCTAAGGAAGAATATGCATTCAAGTTTTTTCGCTCTTCCTCTTGGACTTGAACCAAGGACCCTCTGATTAACAGTCAGATGCTCTAACCGACTGAGCTAAGGAAGAATGTTGTTTTTTCTCAAATGCGCTGCAAAAGTAATAGGATATTTTGAAATATGCAATATCTTTGCAAAAAAAATATCGAAGATGGATAAAATAATTGGGTTGGGCAATGCTTTGGTTGATGCACTGGCAATCATTGAGGATGATAATATTTTGACGGAGATGCAGCTCCCGAAAGGAAGTATGACTCTGATTGATGAAGATAAGTTCTTGAAAATTAGTGAGTATTTCAGCCGGATGGAGACGCATCTGGCTAACGGAGGTTCTGCCGGAAACGCAATTCGGGCAATGGCATGCCTTGGTGCGGGTACGGGATTCATCGGAAAAGTAAGCAATGACTTTTACGGTAACTTTTTCCGGGATAGCCTGCTGGAACGTGGGACAGAGGCGAATTTATTGCTTTCCACTACCCTTCCGTCCGGTGTAGCCTCTACTTTCATTTCTCCTGATGGGGAGCGTACTTTCGGCACTTATTTGGGGGCGGCTTCTACATTGAAGGCGGAAGATCTTTCGCTGGATATGTTCAAAGGATATGCTTACCTATTTATAGAGGGGTATCTGGTGCAAGACCATGATATGATTCTCCGTGCCATTGAGCTGGCTAAAGAGGCCGGCTTACAAGTATGTTTGGACATGGCGAGCTACAATATAGTAGAAGGAGACCTTGAATTTTTCTCTCTGTTGGTCAACAAATATGTGGATATTGTTTTTGCCAATGAGGAAGAGGCAAAGGCCTTTACGGGTAAGGAACCGGAGGAAGCATTGGACATCATTGCCAAAATGTGTAGCATAGCCATTGTAAAGGTGGGTGCCCGTGGTTCTCTGATTCGCAAAGGTACAGAGATGGTGCAGGTACAAGCGGCTCCGGTAGAGAAAGTGGTGGACACTACAGGAGCTGGCGACTATTTTGCGGCAGGTTTCTTGTATGGACTGACGTGTGGCTACTCGCTGGAGAAATGTGGCAAGATAGGCTCCCTTCTCTCCAAAGATGTGATACAAGTGGTGGGTACAGAGCTTCAGGCTGCACAATGGGAAAAAATCAAGGAAGAAATTTTATTAATTAATTAGCATTTATCACATAGACATATTATGAGAAGAATTTTAAAGATACGCTGGATGGTTGCCTTGCTGATTGTAGTGGGAGCCGTTTGTTTTTGGGGGTTTAAGAGTGGTGATAGCCGTAGTTTTCAAATAGCAAAGAATCTGGATATATTCAATTCCATTGTGAAAGAGTTGGATATGTTTTACGTGGATACGATTGATCCTAACAAGACTATCCGTGAAGGTATTGATGCCATGCTCTACTCGCTGGACCCCTACACGGAGTATTATCCGGAAGATGACCAAAGCGAACTGGAGCAGATGCTGAAGAATTCCTATGGCGGTATAGGTTCTGTGATTACTTGGAACCCGAAACTGAAACGTTCCATGATATCTGAGCCATACGAGAATATGCCTGCTGCCAATGTAGGTCTGAAAGCCGGAGATATTCTGATGGAGATTGACGGGAAAGACCTTGCCGGAAAGAACAACCAGGAAGTCAGCGAGATGCTTCGCGGACAAGTGGGTACCAGCTTCAAGCTGAAAGTGCAACGTCCCGGTACGGAGAAGCCGTTGGATTTCGACATTGTGCGCCGTTCCATCCAATTACCGTTCATACCTTATTATACGGTGCTGGATAATAATATAGGTTATATCAACCTCAGCACCTTCTCGGGAAATCCTTCCAAGGAGTTCAAGCAGGCTTTTCTGGACTTGAAGAAGCGAGGGATGACTTCGTTGGTGATTGACTTGCGGAACAATGGGGGCGGCTTGCTGGATGAGTCTATAGAGATAGCCAACTTCTTTCTGCCTCGCGGAAAGACACTTGTGACGACAAAAGGCAAGATTAAGCAAGCCAGCAATACCTACAAAACATTGCGTGAACCGTTGGATTTGGAAATTCCTTTGGCTGTGCTGGTCAATGGCGGAACGGCTTCTTCGTCAGAAATCCTTGCGGGTTCTTTGCAGGACCTTGACCGTGCGGTCATTATCGGTAACCGTACTTTCGGTAAGGGATTGGTGCAGACCACCCGTCCGTTGCCATACGGTGGTACCATGAAGCTGACGACTTCCAAATATTATATTCCCAGCGGCCGTTGTGTGCAGGCTATCGACTACAAGCACCGGAATGAAGACGGCAGTGTGGGACGTATTCCGGACAGCCTTACTACCGTGTTCCATACGGCTGCCGGACGTGAAGTGCGTGATGGTGGAGGCGTGACTCCGGACATTGCGGTGAAGCAGGAGAAGCTGCCCAACATTCTGTTCTATCTTGTCAATGACAATCTTATTTTCAATTATGCTACGGACTATTGCTTGAAACATCCTACCATCTCTTCAGCAGAGCAGTTTGAAATTACAGATGCCGATTATGCGGACTTCAAGGCGATGGTGAAAAAGGCGGACTTCAAATACGACCAGCAGACAGAGAAGATGCTGAAGAACCTGAAGGAGATGGCCGAATTTGAGGGCTATCTGACTGATGCTTCGAAAGAGTTTGAAGCGTTGGAGAAAAAATTGTCGCATAATCTGGACCGTGACCTTGACCATTTCTCCAAGGACATCAAGAGCATGATTGCGGTAGAAATCATCAAGCGTTATTATTTCCAGCGTGGAAGCATTATCCAGCAGTTGAAAGATGATGATGATTTGAAAGAGGCTGTAAAGATACTCACTGCTCCGGAAAAATACAAGGAAATGTTGACTGCTCCGGCAGTGACGTCAATGTCTCTGCAACAAAGAAAGGAGACAGCCCCGGTTTTTCTGAGTACCGCTACGAGAGCAAATGAACATGTTTATGATGAAATAGTATAAGGACACTCTTAAGAGGATTCTTTTATTTGCTCCTTAATTTATACCGGATAGTCTCTGTATAAGCCTTTTATACACGACTATTCGGTTAAGTTGTTTGTAGGGTATTAACTTGTTTTATATTTTTGCAGGTGATAATGAAAATATTGACAAGGTTATGAAACAATTGAATTCTCTGAAAGTATGGCTGTCTGTGGTATTGTTGCTTTGCTTCTCTCTTTCCGGACAAGCCCAGTTCCTGCGCACTTCCTACTTTATGGAAGGAAGTAACCAGCGTATGCAGCTCAATCCGGCCTTGATGCCGGGACGCGGTTATCTGAATATTCCCGTGATAGGTTCGTTGAATGCTACCGTCAACTCCAGTTCCCTGGGGTATAGGGATATTATGGACATTATTGAGAACAGTGATGATAGCGACTATTTCATGAGCAATGACTTTATGAACCGACTGGATGCTACCAATAACTTGAATGTGAATTTGAGTACCGACATTCTGTCTGCCGGATGGTATAAAGGAAAGAACTTCTGGTCAGTCAATGTGGGGATGCGTAATGATATCGGTGCCGCCATACCGAAAACCATGTTCCAGTTTATGAATAACATGAGCAGCCGGGAGTTTGGTGACAATATTTCTGACTATTTGGGTATTAACGAAACCATTAATGGACAGAAGCTTGAGATAAATTCCTATGCGGAAGTCGGCCTTGGCTTTGCAAGGAATATCACAGACCGGCTGGCTGTGGGCGGTAAAGTGAAGATGCTGCTGGGTATCGGTAACTTAAAGCTGAACATCAACCAGATTCATGTGGAAACTCCTTCTGTCGGCTCTTCAGGAGTGACGAGTAAAGCTTCCATTCAAGTGGATGCAACTTTGGAGAACTCGTCAAAGCTGTTAGAACTTCCCGAGAATGAGAATGGTGATTATATCGATGAAATCGATTTTGGCAGTTTTGGTTTTGCCGGATATGGTGGGGCTATTGATTTGGGAGTATCTTACAAGTTACTGGATAAATTGACACTTTCTGCTTCAGTTCTTGATTTGGGCTTTATCAAATGGTCTAAATCGAATACCAGTATAGCGCGAGCCAATGCGGAGCAGACTTATGATCTTCTTGATCCGGCCTCGCAGCAGGAATTCATGAATATTGTGAACAGCGGCGAGATTCTTAACTATGACATGTTGCAGCTCAAGACAGAGGAGGCTTCTGAGAAGAGCCGTACCCGTGGATTGACTTCTACAATGGTTCTTGGCGCTGAATATGCCTTACTGAATGATTGGCTGGTAGTGGGTGCCTTGTATACCGGTCGTTTTGCCAAACCGAAAACTTTGAATGAGCTGACTTTCTCTGCCTGCATCCGTCCGACGAATGCTTTCAATGTAGCTGCCAGCTATTCCGTACTTCAAGGAGCCGGTAAAACCTTCGGTCTGGCACTGAAACTGGGTCCTTTCTTTGCGGGAACAGACTATATGTTCTTTGGCAAGAATACGAAGAATGTCAATGCTTACTTGGGGGGGTCTATTCCTTTGGGAAAACAGAAAACGGCTGAAAATTAATAAAGTGAGTTATCAGTTGTCGCGGGTTATCTTTCTATAAAAGAGGATAATCTGCGATTTTGTTTTTACGAAAACGCAAAAAGCTTTATCTTTGCTGGTAAATACCTATAAACAGTACTCATGAGAATTGCAATAACGTTTCTCTTGTTTTTGGTTTTCAGTAGTTTGCTGCAAGCTTCACCCATACCTTTTTCTCCTATAGTGAGGAACTATTCGGTGTCGGATTATAATGCCGGTATTCAGAATTGGGCCATTGCTCAAGACGAAAGAGGAGTGATGTATTTCGGTAATAACAGTGGGCTGTTGGAATTTGATGGAAGTGCTTGGCGGCTGTATGAATTACCGACAAAAGGAATTGTGCGTGCTATATATATCAGTGAAGATGGAAGAATTTATGTAGGCTCTTACGAAGAATTCGGTTATTTTGTCCGTACTCCTTATGACACTCTTGAATATCATTCATTGAAAAATAAGGTGAAAGATTTTGCGTTTCATAATGACGAAATCTGGGATATTGCTTGCGTTCAAGGAGAAATTGTATTTCAATCATTCGGTTCTCTCTTTTTTTATAATGGAAATTCGGTAGAAGGTATTCGAATGAAGAACCTTCCACTGAATTTGTTCCAGGTTGGAAATACTTTTTATTCTCAAAGAATAAACGGTGGACTTTATGTCTTTGCCGGTAGGGAAATGAAAGAACTTATTCCCAGAAAGGCATTTGGAGATAGTGATGTCCTGGCCGGGCTCCCTTATGATGATGCGGTTTTAATGTTTACCCGTAATCAGGGAGGTTTCCTGTATCGAGATGGGAGGGTAGAAAAATGGGAAACTGAATGTGATGATATATTCAAGAAGCATACCATTAATCGTGCGGTGATGACCAAAGATAGTTGCTACGTTGTTGGCACAATATCCGATGGCATATATGCGTTGGATAAAAAGGGAAAGCTGATTTGGAAGGTCAATACGGATAATAAACTACAGAACAATACTGTTTTGAGATTGTATTGTGATGATGACAACAATATATGGACAGCTTTGGATGAAGGTATTGCCTATATACACAACAATTCTTTAATCTATTATTATGAACCTCCATTTCGTAAAATAGGCATGGTATATGATGTTTTGGTAAGGGAAAATGAAGCTTATATTGCTTCTAATCAAGGACTTTATTGGCTTAGGGATGGAAAGACTGAATTAGTTCCGGGTTTGGAAGAACAAGCGTGGTTCGTCGATGAATGGGGAAAACAGATTTTCTGCGGGCACAACAAGGGAACTTTCCTTATATCAGGACTGAAATCAAAGCTGGCATCTGATGTAAAAGGAGGGATGTGTATGGAAAAAATTGAATTGAAGGAACAATCTTTTTTGTTGGAGGGAGCTTATGCGCTTCTGAATTTATATACGGAGACTGCTTCGGGAGAGTATTGCTTTACTCGGTCCTTACGTGGGTTCAGTCACATGATTCGTCATATAGAAGTGGACCATCAAGGGAATATTTGGGCGAAACATTTAAGGAATGGTTTGTATCGCTTTCGGATTGATTCGGATATGAAGCAGGTAAAGGATGTGCGGAAGTATGAGAGTTTGGGAGAAGTGAAAGGTGGGAGTTTTACTTTGTTCAAAATCAATGGTCGGGTAGTTTTTTCTAATGGGGAATATTTCTATACTTACGAAGATATGACTGATTCGATTGTTCCCTATGAAACAATGAATGAACAATTGATGGAATTGAAGGGAATCAAGACTGTGAGTCATGCGAACGGAGATTACTATTGGTTTGTGGGCGACAGGACTGTGTATTTGGTGAAGTGTGCGATAAATACTTTCAATATCGAACTTCGGATTCCATATTCTTTGTTTGACGGTCTGGCTGTGGAAGAACGAGGAAGCGTGGTTTATGACAAGAGAAATAATCATTCCTATCTTTGCTTGAATAATGCTATTGCCCGTATTGAAACAGATAGTTCCTCGTTATATAAATCTCAGACTAGGCGTTCTTTATGGATTTCAGAGATGCAGGTTACTGAGGAATTCAGTGATAAACGGAAAACATTGGTCGTGCAGTCGGGAGTCAAGGTCGAACATGAGTTTAATACAGTGAGTTTTACATTGTGCTATCCGGTTTATAACGATTATACTTATAAAGTAAGATACCGGTTGGAAGGGTATTCTGATCAGTGGATACCCGATGGACGCAATTTGCAGAAAAAGTATGCCCGTCTTCCTTATGGAAGTTATGTTTTTCGGGCGGAGATATATGATACTGGTAGAGTTTTGGCATCGGTAGAGTTTCCCTTTGAGATTTTGTCTCCGTGGTATTTGTCTTATTGGGCTGTGGGAAGCTACATTCTGATAGGGTTGTGCCTGCTGGCCTTGCTGCAATATATTGTTTATCGTTTTGTGAAGAAAAAGAAGGATCGTGTGATTGAGCAGCAACGTGTAGCCCATCAGGCAGAGCTTGAACGGCAAGAGAAGAAGATTATCGAGTTGGAAAAGGAACAGCTTGAGGCCGATTTGCGTTTTAAAAGCAAAGAATTGTCCAGCGTGGTAATGATGAATATCGCTCATCAGGAGTTTTTGAATTCATTGAAAGAGGAGATACAGAAGCAAAAGTTGTCCGGACAGCATAGTCGTAAGAATTTGGATAAGCTTCTCGCTTTGGTTAACAATAATATAGTGTCTGATGAAGAGAGCTGGATAATGTTTCAAGCTAATTTTGACCGTATACATGAAAATTTCTTCCGGAATCTGAAACTTCAATATACAGATTTGACTTCAGGAGATTTGCGCTTTTGTGCATTGCTTCGCTTGAATATGCCGACAAAGGAGATAGCGAAGTTGCTCAACATTTCCACGCGTGGGGTTGATGCTGCAAGATACCGGTTGCGCAAGAAATTCAATCTGCTTCCGGAAGAAAGTCTGACTGATTTCCTTATAAATTTTAAATAACTGTTTTACAGTGGAATATTAATGGGGGAAGTATTAATATTGTACTTCCTCTTTTGTTTCTTAGTGATGGGTGTACTTTTGTTGTAGTGCGAGATGTGGAGGTTGTCGCATGCTTTTCTTTTATTTGCAGCAAAATAATATTTCTATAAATTAAAAGCATGAAAGACATGAAGCATTTACTTTTCAAGTTACAATCATTTTTAGTCTTGTTGGTGTTTACTGCCGTTAGTGCGTATGCGCAGAAATCTCCGGTCGATATGAATCGTTTCATCGACGATTTAATGAAGAAGATGACCCTGGAAGAGAAAATAGGTCAGTTGAATCTGCCGGTTACCGGTGAGATTACGACCGGTCAGGCTAAAAGTAGTAATGTGGCCAAACGTATTCGTGCCGGTGAAGTGGGCGGGCTTTTCAATCTGAAAGGCGTGGAACGTATCCGCGATGTACAGAAGCAGGCGGTTGAAGAAAGTCGTTTGGGTATTCCTCTCTTATTTGGTATGGATGTTATTCATGGATATGAAACGGTGTTTCCCATTCCTTTGGGATTGTCGTGTACATGGGATATGAAGGCGGTTGAAGAATCGGCACGTATTGCAGCCATTGAGTCCAGCGCCGACGGTATTTGCTGGACATTCAGTCCGATGGTGGATATTTGCCGTGATGCCCGTTGGGGGCGTGTGTCCGAGGGCAACGGTGAAGACCCGTTTCTGGGAGCAGCCATTGCGCAGGCCATGGTACGTGGTTATCAGGGAAAGGATATGAGCCGTAATGATGAAATCATGGCTTGTGTAAAGCATTTTGCCTTGTATGGTGCCGGTGAGGCAGGACGTGACTATAATACAGTAGATATGAGTCATCAGCGCATGTTCAATGAATACATGTTGCCCTATCAGGCGGCGGTTGATGCCGGTGTGGGCAGTGCGATGGCCTCTTTCAATGAGGTCGATGGCATTCCTGCCACTGGAAACAAGTGGTTGATGACGGATATACTGCGTAAGCAGTGGGGATTTGACGGCTTTGTGGTGACAGACTATACTGGAATTGCTGAGATGACCGACCACGGTATGGGCGATACGCAGACTGTTGCCGCCTTGGCACTGAATGCAGGTGTGGATATGGATATGGTGAGCGATGCATTTGTAGGTACGCTCAAGAAGTCATTGACAGAAGGAAAAGTGACAGAAGAAGCAATTAATGCGGCTTGTCGCCGTATTTTGGAAGCTAAGTACAAGTTGGGCTTGTTCGATAATCCTTATAAATACTGTGATGTGAAGCGTGCCAAGAAGCAAATCTTTACCAAAGAGCATCGTGCTGTTGCGCGTAAGATTGCTTCGGAGAGCTTGGTGTTGTTGAAGAACGAGGGTAATGTGCTTCCGCTGGCCAAAAAAGGCACTATTGCTGTGGTAGGTCCGTTGGCAGACAGCCGCAGTAATATGCCGGGTACTTGGAGTGTGGCTGCTGTATTGAAGAATGCAACTTCTTTGGCTGAAGGTTTGAAGGCGGTAGCAGGCGATAAAGCCGAAATATTGACTGCGAAAGGCTGTAATTTGATGAGTGATGCCGAATATGAGAAACGTGCCACTATGTTCGGACGTTCTTTACACCGTGACAATCGTTCGGACAAGGAGTTGCTGGACGAGGCTCTTGCCGTGGCTGCCAAATCGGATGTTATTGTGGCTGCGCTCGGTGAGTCTTCGGAAATGAGTGGAGAGAGCAGTTGCCGCACGAATCTTGAAATGACCGACACCCAACGCATGCTGTTACAAGAATTATTGAAAACAGGAAAACCAGTGGTACTGGTACTGTTTACCGGTCGTCCACTGGTACTGAACTGGGAGCAGGCAAACGTGCCGGCCATTCTGAATGTATGGTTTGCGGGCAGTGAGGCAGGTTTTGCCATCGGTGATGTACTGTTTGGTGATGTGAATCCGAGTGGGAAGCTGACTACGACTTTCCCGAAGAGCGTGGGACAGATTCCTTTGTTCTACAACCACAAGAACACGGGCCGCCCTCTTGCCGACGGTGCATGGTTCCAGAAATTCCGCAGCAACTATATAGACATAGACAATGAACCGCTTTATCCTTTTGGTTTCGGCTTGAGCTATACCACATTCTCTTATAGCGACGTGTCTTTGGACAAGACTAGCATGACGGATAAGGGCGAACTGACTGCTACCGTGACTGTGACCAATACCGGCAAGAGAGACGGTGCAGAAGTGGTTCAACTTTATATTCGTGACCTTGTGGGAAGTGTAACCCGTCCGGTGAAAGAGTTGAAAGGCTTTGAGAAGATTTTCCTGAAAGCCGGTGAATCTAAAAAAGTATCTTTCAAGATTACTCCCGAATTGCTGAAGTTCTACAACTACAATCTTGATTTTGTATGCGAGTCCGGTGACTTTGAGGTGATGATTGGCAGAAATAGCCAGGACGTAAAGAAAGCAGCGTTCAAGTTACTCTAACTGATTCTCAAGACGGCAATATGCAGCATTCGAGCCACTGCGTTGAGATGGCATTGTTGCTGCATATTGTCTACATCTTCACTGCAAACGTTTTGCAGTATTTGCTTGGTATATAATCTATCGTATAATGGCAATCGGTTATGGAAATCTTATGGTCGGCTTTGAGGCAGTGAAAGGTATGACGTTCTTGAATATGGGATAAAAAACTTCAGAATAGGATAAAAGCCCCCTTTGCTTTTCTATCTTCTTGCTCTATATATATGAATAGTACCTAAATATTTATTGTACTTTTATATTCCTTATAATCTGTCGTTTATGTTATACAGTAGTAGTAATGATGTACCCCTCCGGTGAACTGTGGTACTCTTGTGGTAGCTTGTTTTTTGACATATATCAACTTCTCCGGTATGTTTGCAAAAGAATTTTAAATCAATACAAAATGAAGAAAAATCTACTAATTACATGTGTGATGTTATTGTTTGCCATTACTTCGATGGCACAGAACAAAATTACGATTTCGGGTGTCGTTACGGACAAGACAGGCGAAACTGTTATCGGTGCTTCTGTTCGTGTAAAAGGGCAGGAGAGTAAAGGTAGTATTACTGATATAAATGGTAAATATCAGATTGTTGATGTGGCATCTAATGCTACCTTGATTTTTAGTTATATAGGTATGCGTGAGCAGGAGATTGCCGTAAATGGGCGTTCAACTATCAATGTGAAGATGGAAGAGGACAGCCAGCTCATTGATGAGGTGGTTGTAGTTGGTTATGGTAGTGCCAAGAAACGCGACTTGACCGGTTCTATCGTTACTGTGAAAGCGGACGAGATTGCCTCTAAGCCTTCTACCAATCCACTGGCATCCATACAGGGTAAGGTTGCCGGTGTACAGGTGGTGAATACGGGTCGTGCAGGACAAGACCCTGAAATCCGTGTTCGCGGTACGAACTCCATTAACGGTTTCAAACCCCTTTATGTGGTAGATGGACTGTTCACGGACAATATCAATTATCTGAACACTGCGGATATTGAATCTATGGAAAT
Organism: Bacteroides sp. AM41-16; assembly: GCF_003603495.1. Taxonomy (NCBI): domain Bacteria; kingdom Pseudomonadati; phylum Bacteroidota; class Bacteroidia; order Bacteroidales; family Bacteroidaceae; genus Bacteroides; species Bacteroides sp. AM41-16. Next base: position 26,787 of record NZ_QTNE01000027.1, read on the forward strand.
CTTGAAAGACCCTTCTTCTTTGGCTATTTTCGGTGTGCGTGGTGCCAATGGTGTAATCATCATTACTACTAAAAGGGCAAAAATAGGGAAGACGATGGTCAACATCAACTCTTCAGTGGGTTGGAAGGTTATTTATGACCGTGTAGGTGTGACGAATGCCGAAGAGTTTAAGATGCTGTACAACGAGCAGTTGATATCTCAAGGAAGCGACCCTTATGATTATACTCAATGGACTGGTAATACTGATTGGCAGAATGAGATATTCCAGACAGGTTTTCTGACCAATAACAATGTGAGCATTACGGGTGCAACGGATAAGAGTAAGTTTTATTTGGGTTTGGGTTACGTCATGGAAGAAGGTTCCATTAAAACGGAAAAGCTCAATAAGTTTACCGTAAACTTGAACAGTGAATATAGCGTAACCGATTTCCTGCGTTTTGGTTTCCAGCTTAATGGAGTTCGTGCCAAGTATCCTGATGCAAAGGGTGTGGATGGTGCTTTGAAGGCTGCTCCTATTGCTCCTACTCATGACCTTGAATCGGGACTGATACATACGCTGCCCGACTTCCAGCGTGCACAAGTGTGGAATCCTCTTATTGAAACAGAGCTGCGCGGTGCTCACAACAAGTCTGAAAACTATCGCGTGGCAGGTAATGTGTTCGGAGAGATAGATATTCTGAAGAACCTTACGTTCAAAGCAACTTTCTCTATGGACTATGCTTCCAGTCAGGGACGTTCATATTCTCCGCTGATTTATGTTTATAATCCCGATGTGGAGGGGGGGAAAGAACGGTTGACTGAAAGAGAAAGTGTGAACCAAAGCAAGTCTACCTCTCTTGCTGCACAGTCTGACTATGTGTTGACTTATCTCGGACAGTTTGGCAATCATGGATTGACATTGACTGCCGGTCTTACAACCAATTACAATGAGTCTTCCAGTTTGAGTGGTGGACGCAGCCAGCTTGCGGGCTACGGCATTTTGGTGGGCGACGACCCGGACAGATGGTGGCTCTCTACCATCGACGATGTATCTACGGCAACTAATGGCGGTTCTCAGAGTGACAGATTTACCATGTCTTATTTGTTCAGAGCATTGTATAACTACAAGAATCGTTATTTACTTAATGCTTCTTTCCGTAGGGACGGTTCATCTGTTTTCTATAAGACAGGTAATACTTGGGACAACTTTTACTCTTTCGGTGCCGGTTGGGTAATGACCGAAGAGAAGTTTATGCAGAACCAGAATGTAATTAACTTCTTGAAGTTGAAAGGCTCTTGGGGTGTGTTGGGTAGCCAGAATACTGGTTCCAGTTATCCGGCATATGCCACCATTGTTAGTTCGGGTTCAGCTGTGTTCGGTGACAATATCATTGCGGGTAAAGGCCCCAACAAACTGATTTCACCTACTTTGGGATGGGAACGTAATTATTCATGGGAAGTAGGTTTTGACATGCATATGTTCAATGATCGTTTGCAGCTTTCTCCGGTTTATTATAACAAAACAACAAAAGATATGTTGACTTCCATTCCGGGTATTGCAGGTACTGTTCCCGGATTACAGAATGTGGGTGAGATTCGCAATCGCGGTTTTGAACTTAGTGCTTCTTGGAACGACAAGATTGGGGAAGATTGGAGATATGGATTAGGTGCTAATTTGAGCACTATTGATAACAAGGTGCTTTCACTGGTAAACAAAGACTATAATATTATCAGTGGTCCCTCACGTGTTTCCGAAGGTTATCCGATTGGCTATTTCTATGGTTACAAGGTTGAGGGTGTATATCAGAACGAAGACGACATCCGTTTCTCTCCGATTAACTCGGTTGGCTCGGTAACACCGGGTGACTTGAAATTTGCTGATGTTGACGGTAATGGCAAAATTACTGATAATGACCGTACAATGATAGGTAATCCAACTCCTGATTTTACTTACGGTTTTAATGTTAATTTGGGATGGAAGAATCTGGACCTGACTGTTGACATGATGGGTGTTTATGGAAATGAAATTTACCGTAATTGGGGAAGCAGTAGCTATGCACAACTGAATTATCGCACAGAGCAATTGAATCGTTGGCATGGAGAGGGCACTTCCAATTGGGAGCCCTTGCTCGACCCTTCACACAAAATAAATCAGGAGGCTTCCACGTATTTCATCGAAGATGGCAGTTTCTTCAGAATCCGTAATATCGAATTGGGGTATAACTTTGACAAACGACTGTTGAATCGTATCAAGGTACAGTCACTGCGTCTTTATACCAATGTGCAGAATCCCAAGACCTGGAGCCGTAATGGAGGATATACTCCGGAAGTGGGCGGAAGTGCTATTTCGTTTGGTATTGATGGTGGAGGCTATCCTATGCCTACAGTTTATACGATTGGTTTTAATTTGACTTTCTAAAATTATATAGAGACAGACTATGAAGAAGATATTTTATTATATAGCATTTTTAGCAGTAAGCTTTGCACTAACTTCGTGTGAGGATATGTTTGATAGAAAACCGCTTGGACAACAGACAGAGGATGATTTGACTGGTGGTACTTATGAAACACAGGTTTTTAATATGTATGCCAAGTTGCGCGGTTTTCATTTGACAAGCGGCAATACTGCATTGGCAATCCACGGTATGCGTTCTGAGGACGCAGAGAAAGGAAGTACATTGTCCGATGGAGCTGCTACCGGCAAGATGTTCGATGACTTTGAATATTTGGCAAGTAATGGGATGATTAAGAGTTATTGGAATGATAACTATTCATTGATACATAAGGTAAATGATTTGCTTGATGAGATGAGCCAAAATCCGTCATTGACAGAAGGTGACCTCGTCAATAAGGGGGAAGCTTTGTTTGTACGTGCTTTCTGTTATTTCAACCTTGTACGCGCTTTTGGTGAAGTGCCTTTGATTGACTTTAAAGTTTATGATGCAGCTGAGGCAAATGTTCCAAAGTCTTCTGTGGCAAAGATATATGAATTAATAGATTCTGACCTTACGGAAGCCGAAAACAGTCTGCCCAGAACGTGGGAGCAACTTTATGTAGGTCGTCTCACTTGGGGAGCTGCTCGTTCTCTTCATGCACGCACATACATGATGCGTAATGACTGGGGGAATATGAAGGCTGCCGCTGAAGAAGTGATTAACTCCGGTTTATATAATCTGAAAACACCTTATGAAGACATATTCCGAGAAAAAGGTGAAAACTGTAGTGAATCTGTTTTTGAATTGCAATGTACGGCAACAGAATCACAACCAGGTTCTAATGACATAGGAAGCCAGTTTGCTTCCGTTCAGGGTGTACGTGGCGCAGGCGAGTGGAATCTCGGTTGGGGGCAACACACCGCTACTCAAGAATTGGCAGATGCTTTTGAAGAGGGAGATCCGAGAAAAGACGAAACTTTGCTTTATTTTATACGCAACGGCAAGGACGATCCAGAGTCCATACCTGCTAACAAGCCTTATGGTGAGAAACCTATTTCGAATGCTGATGTTATAGCTAAATACTTTAACAAGAAGGCATATACGGACCCGGCGATGCGTTTGAAATTCACAAAGGGAGGATATTGGGTAAATATTCGTCTGATACGTTATGCTGATGTGGTATTAATGGCTTCCGAAGCTGCTTGTGAATTGGGTGATTTATCTTCTGCCCGTAACTATTTGGAGATGGTGCGCGCTCGTGCTCGTGGCAATAATATCGGAATTCTACCGGAAGTGACGACCAACAACCAGAATGAACTGCGTGAGGCCATTCGTCATGAAAGACGTGTTGAGTTAGGTATGGAGTTCGACCGTTTCTACGACTTGGTTCGTTGGGGTATTGCTAAAGAGGTACTTCATGCGGCAGGCAAGACCGGTTATCAAGACAGACATGCTTTGTTGCCCATTCCGCAAGACGAAATTGACAAGTCGAATGGTGTATTGGTTCAAAATCCCAATTATTAATCTATAAATGTACTAACTACTTATGAAAAAATATATAGTATCTGTGGCTTCTTGCCTGTTTGCATTGTGTATGCAGTCTTGTTTTCAGGATATGGATCATCCTGCTTTCGACTACCCTGAGAGTACAGGTGAAGTACCTACTACCCCTTTGAAGATGTATCTTCCTTTTGATGAAGAGGACATTCGGGATAAAGGTGAATGGGGATTTTTGGTAGCAGATAACGGTAATGCCAAGTTTGCGGAAGACGGAATCGCTGGCATGGCCTATCAAGGTGCTGAGAATGCTTACATTTTGGCCAAGACTCCTTCTATATTGGAAAATAACATGCCCACTATCGGTGATTTGACTGTAGCTTTCTGGATGAGAACCACTAAGAATACTTCTGCGCAAGGTTTGTTCTCTATCCCTAACTCTATTAAATTCTGGGGCAACTTCGACATCTTCTTGGAGAATAATAATAGCGAGACTCAGGCATTTTTCAAGGTTCATATCTTCAATCAGACAGCAAAAGAGAATGATGAAAGATGGGTTGAGGCAAAAATAGATGATATTTTTGGTAGCGAATGGGTGCATCTGGCTTTTGTGTATGATGGTAATACTTCTACCATTACTGTTTATCGTAATGGTGAGGGTGTCTTTACCAAAGAATTGCCTGATTGTGGGAAATTGAAGTTTAATAATGTAGGCGCTTCTTTGGCTGTCGGTGCATTTCAGTTCAGCACTACTCCGAGTCTTACTTCGGGTGCAGGAGCACAAACCTGGGCAAAGAACTTTCCCGGTCAGCTTGATCAGTTCCGCCTATATGACAAGGTGTTGACGGCAACCGAAATCCAGAGTATTTACTCTGGAAAAGAATGAAGCTACACTTTAATCTGATGATAGGATGAAAGTATTATATTTCATAGTATGTCTTTTGTTGGTTGCGTGCAGTGGTGATAATCAACCTGAAGTGAATCAGCCTTTCGAGTTGAAGAATATCATTGTGGGTGACCAACAAAACCAACAGACATTTGAGAATGTTGCTCCCAATGTAGCCATTGTTTTGGAGTTCTCGGATGCTGTAGATGAGGCTTCAGCCCGTAACAATATTGCTTTGAAACATGAGGAGCTTCCTGTAAGCTGCGATTATGAGTTCCTGCAAGAGAAAAAAGTATCGGTGACTCCTAAGGGAGGCTTTAAAGTCTTGTCATCGTATAAATTGATTGTCAATCCGGGGGTGAAATCCACTTCCGGGACACTGCTTTCCAATGGCAAGGTTTGTATGATTAAGACTGGAATGGATGATACAGACAAGTTTGAGCGTATCCCTGATGAGGACTTGTTGACATTGGTACAGAAGCAGACCTTTAAGTACTTCTGGGACTTTGGGCATGAATATTCCGGAATGGCGCGCGAACGTACTACTTCGGGCGATGTCGTTACTACCGGTGGTACCGGCTTTGGCGTGATGGCCATGCTGGTAGCTGCTGAACGGGGCTTTATTACCCGTCAGCAAGCTGTTGAACGAGTGCAGAAGATAGTTACTTTTCTTGATAAGGAATGTACGGCTTATCATGGTGCTTATGCACATTGGATAAATGGCGCAACGGGAGCAACCAAACCTTTCAGTGAGAAAGACAACGGTGCCGATTTGGTTGAGACATCCTTGTTATTTCAAGGTTTGCTTGCCGCTCGAGCCTATTTCAAGGAAAATACGGAAGTAGAAAGCAGGTTGCGTGCCGACATAACCCGTCTTTGGGAAGCTATTGACTGGACTTGGTTCCGGAAAAATGGTGAAGATGTACTATATTGGCATTGGAGTCCCGATTACGGTTTTGAGAAGAACCTGGCAATAAGAGGATGGAATGAGTGTCTGATTACTTATATACTTGCTGCTTCGTCTCCAACACATGCTATCGATAAAGTTGTATATGAAGCGGGCTGGGCTAAAAATGGAGGAATCAGGAATGGAAAATCTTATTATGGCATCACTCTTCCTTTAGGTTCGGATAAAGGGGGACCGCTGTTCTTATCTCAATATTCTTTTCTAGGCATTAACCCACAAGGACTGGAAGACCAATATGCCGATTACTGGATGCAAAATCGCAATCATACGTTGATTAATTACAATTATTGTAAGGAAAATCCTAAAGGATATACGGGTTATAGCGCTTCTTGTTGGGGGTTGACGGCAAGTGACGGCGATACGGGATATTCAGCTCATTCACCTACTAATGATAAAGGGGTCATTGCTCCAACAGCTGCTTTGTCTGCATTTCCTTATACTCCGGAGGAGTCAATGGAAGCGCTGCATTTCTTCTATTATAAGATGGGAGACAAACTTTGGAAAGATTATGGTTTTATAGATGCCTTTAATTTGACGGCAGATTGGTACGATACTCAGTACATAGCCATTGACCAAGGGCCGATAATCTGTATGATAGAGAATTATAGAACAGGTCTCCTTTGGAATTTATTTATGTCTATACCGGAAATCCAACAAGGACTGAAGAAGCTTGGCTTTCAGAGTCCGTGCTTAAACTAAAAGAATGATTATGATGAGAATATTAATATATTTGATACTTTTGCTATACCCTTTTAATTTGATTTCGGGACAGAAAAAGCAGAAGCGGCTTTCTGACGACGAACTTATGACCCTCGTTCAGAAGCAAACTTTCCGTTACTTTTGGGATTTTGCCCATCCTGAATCCGGATTGGCGCATGAACGGAGTAACGGTGGTGCCGAGACAGCTACCATTGGTGGGTCGGGATTCGGAGTGATGGCTATCATTGTCGGCATAGAACGCGGGTTTATCACCCGTGAACAAGGTGCTGAACGTATACTGAAGATTGTTCGTTTCTTGAGCGACAAGAATACCGACAGTTATCACGGCATGTGGGCACATTGGATGAACGGTAAAACCGGTAAGACCATTCCTTTCAGCCGTAAGGATGATGGAGCCGATATTGTAGAATCCGCTTTCATGTTCGAAGGTTTGTTGGCTGCCCATCAGTATTTTATAAAGGATAATCCGACGGAAAACCGTATCCGGGGAATGATTAATAATCTGTGGCGCCAAGCAGAGTGGAATTTTTTCACTCAGGGGCAAGATGTGATGTATTGGCATTGGTCACCCTATAACGGGTGGGCGATGAACCATCAGATTAAAGGTCATAACGAGTGCCACATTATTTATATTTTAGGTGCGTCTTCTCCTACTTATCCGATTGCCGAGAGTGTTTATCATAAAGGCTGGGTCAATGCGAATACTTTTCTGAATGGTCGGGAGTATTATGGCATCAGGCTTCCTCTCGGAAACGATAACGGTAAGGGCGGTCCTTTGTTCTTTACTCATTACTCTTACATGGGGCTTGATCCGCATGGCTTGAAGGACCGCTATGCTGACTACGAGGAACAAATGAAGGCCCATACCTTGATTAACCGTGCCTATTGTATCGACAATCCGAAGGGATATAAGGGTTACGGTGAGAAATGCTGGGGATTGACAGCCAGTGACGGTGATAAAGGCTATTCGGCCCATAGCCCCGGAAATGATCGCGGCGTGATTACGCCTACTGCGGCCCTTTCATCCATCCCTTATACACCGGAATATTCTTTGGAGGCCATGCGCTATTTCTATGAAGAACTGGGTGACCGTCTTTGGGGTGAATATGGGTTCAAAGATGCATTTAATCTGACTGAGGATTGGTTTGCGCCTTCGTATCTTGCCATTGACCAGGGACCGATTATTGTGATGATAGAGAACTATCGCACCGGTTTAATTTGGAAGCTTTTCATGAGTCATCCCGATGTACAGAAGGGATTGAAGAGATTAGGCTTTACGTCTCCTTATTTGAATAAGGCTGATTAGGTTTGGCAGGATTTGATTTTGGTAAATTTTATATAGATTAAAAAGGATTATAACCATGAAAAACGTGCTTTTCAATAGTGTATTGGTTGCTTTCGTATTGCTTGTCGCCTCGTGCGGCAAGCAACCGGAAGCTAAGGTGGAGGTGATGTCGTTTAATATTCGTCTGGATCATGTAGCGGACAGTATGAATAACTGGAAATACCGTAAGGATAATGCAGCACAGATGATTGCTTATTATGCTCCGGACATTGTGGGCATGCAGGAGGTGGTAAAGAATCAACTCAATGACTTGAAGGAGCGTCTTCCTCAATATACTGCCCTTGGCGTAGGTCGTGCAGATGGAAAAGAGAAAGGCGAATATTGCTCCCTTTTTTATAAGACAGAGCGTTTTGAGCTTTTAAAGAACGGAGATTTCGGACTGAGTGAGACTCCCGATTCCATCGGAAAGAAAGGCTGGGATGCGGCATGCGAGCGTATCGTGACTTGGGCTGTGTTGAAAGACAAGGTGAGTGGCAGGAAAGTAGCTGCTTTCAACACCCACTTTGACCATGTAGGTGAGGTGGCACGTCGAGAAAGCGCTAAGTTAATACTCGAGAAGATAAAGCAAATAGCGGGAGAGCTTCCGGTAATTATCACTGGAGACTTTAATGGAACGGTAGACTCCGAGCCGGTCACTATATTGACGGAAGGTGGAATGAGGAACGCTTGTTCCACGGCAAAGGTCGTTTACGGACCGACATGGAGCTTTCATGACTTCGGACGTATTCCGGTGGAGAAGCGCAGGCTGATAGATTTTATATTCGTAAATGCTTCTGTAGAGGTGGAGCGTTACCGCACAGTTGGCGATAAGCCGGACAATGGCTATCTTTCCGACCATGCTCCCGTATTGGTTACTTTGAAACTGTAAAGAGGCACTCGTCTAATTCTATTCTGCATTATTTACAAATCATAAGGGCTCAAGAAACACTTGTATACTGAACCTGATTCAGTCGTATAGTGAATGCCATTCAGTCGTATACTGAATAGGGTTCAGTCGTATACTGAATGCACTGTATTCTAACTGTACTGATAATCAGTAAATTATAAAACGGTGTTACGCCTTTGATAAATTACAACAAATAATGAATACATGAAAAATAAACTATCCTGGGGAATTGCCTTGTTGCCCTTTGTTCCTTCGGTTTGGATGCAAGGACAAGAACAGAAACAAGGAATAGGAAACAGGCGTCCTAACATTATTTTTATCATGAGTGATGACCATGCCCGACAAGCAATGAGTATATATGGACATCCCATAGGTAAAATAGCTCCTACTCCCCATATTGACCGTATTGGGCATGAAGGGGCGGTATTTCAGAATAATTACTGTTGCAATTCCATTTCCGGTCCCAGTCGTGCAGCCATACTGACTGGTAAGCATAGTCATAAGAATGGTTTTATGAGGAATGGAAATAAAGGATTTGACGGTTCGCAGCAGACACTGCCGAAGATATTGCAAGCAAACGGTTATGAAACAGCCATTATCGGCAAGTGGCATCTTGTTTCAAAGCCTACCGGGTTTGACCATTGGATGATTTTGAATGATCAGGGAGATTATTATAATCCGTATTTTATTACCGAGGGAGATACCACTCGGCATAAAGGATATGTAACTGACCTCATCACTCAATATTGTGAAGACTGGATGAGTGGGCGCGAGGATAAGAATAAACCTTTTTTCCTGATGATGCATCACAAAGCCATTCACCGTAATTGGGTGCCTGCCGAACGGCATTATCATTTGTACGAACACACGCAGTTCCCTTTACCCGACAATTATTATGATGCATACGAAGGACGTTATGCGGCACAAATGCAGAAGATGAATATATACCGTGATATGTACGAAGGTCACGACTTGAAGATGGTTGCGGGTATGAATAGCGACAGTCTGCTATTCGACCCGTGGCCTCATGCTTTTCTTGGTACGATGGAGCCGGATGAGCGCCGCCGTTTTATGGATGCCTATCGTGAACGGAACAATGAATTTTATTCGAAACAGCGTACTTTCAAAGAGGTGGCAGAATGGAAATATCAGCGTTATTTGCAGGATTATATGGCTTGTGTGGCAAGCGTGGACGAGAGTGTAGGAGAAATATTGGATTATTTGAAGCGTACCGGATTGGATAAAAATACGATTGTCGTTTATACTACAGACCAGGGGTTCTATCTGGGCGAGCACGGTTGGTTTGATAAACGTTTTATGTACGAGGAGTCTTTCGGTATGCCGATGGTAATGAGCTGGCCGGGACATATTAAGCCTGGAACGCAGGTAACAGGATTAACTCAAAATATTGATTTCGCTCCCACTTTTCTCGATATGTGTGGAATTGAGATTCCTGAAGACATGCAGGGAGTGTCATTTCGTCGGTTGGTAGAGGGAGAAAATACTCCACGAAACTGGAGGAAGTCACTTTACTATCACTATTATGAATTCCCCGGTTTTCATAGTGTCCGTGCACATTACGGTGTCAAGATGGAGCGCTATAAATTGATGCATTTTTATGTGGATGACAAGTGGGAACTTTATGATTTGAAGGAGGACCCGGCAGAAATGCATAATTTGTATGGTGAAAAAGGGATGGAGAAGGTTGCTGCAGAATTGAAAGCGGAACTTGCCCGCCTGCAGGAAGAATATGATGTTCCTGAATCTCTGTGTAAATAATGGTGCATATTTCGTGATGTATAAATGAATATTTAGAAATATAAATGTGGATAATATGATGAAAAGATTAAGTGGTCTGGTGCTGCTGTTGTGTTTGGCGAATTTCCTTTCTGCACAGGACATGCGTATGGATACTTATTGTAATCCTTTAAATATCGATTACACGTACATGATTTATAATTCGGATAAGAATATCTCCTACCGTTCTGGTGCCGATCCTGCCGTGGTGGAGTTTCGGGGTGAATATTATATGTTTGTTACCCGTTCACACGGTTATTGGCGTTCCAGGGATTTGCTGAACTGGGAGTTTGTACGTCCGGGCAGGAACTGGTATCCGCAAGGGTGTAATGCTCCGGCGGCACATAATTACAAAGATTCGGTACTTTATGTGACCGGTGATCCTTCCGGTTCCATGAGTATCCTTTATACGGATAATCCGGCTTCAGGAAACTGGGAAGCTGTTCCGGCAATTTTGCATAATCTGCAAGATCCCGATTTGTTTATTGACGATGACGGTAAAGCGTATATGTTCTGGGGTTCTTCCAATGTGTATCCTATCAGGGGAATGGAACTGGACAAGAACCGGCGTTTCATCAAGAAGGGAGAAACGAAAGAACTCTTCAATTTGGATATGCCTAAACATGGCTGGGAACGTTTCGGTGAAAACCATACGGATACTGTATTGGGCGGATATATTGAGGGGCCTTGGCTGACGAAGCATAATGGGAAATACTATATGCAATACGGTGCTCCGGGAACGGAATTCAATGTCTATGCCGATGGTGTTTATGTGGCCGATTATCCGATGGGGCCTTATACTTACCAAAAGCATAATCCGGTGTCCTACAAGCCGGGTGGTTATATGAACGGTGCCGGACATGGAAGTACCGTGCTTGGTCCTGGGGGGCAGTATTGGCATTTTGCTTCGATGTCACTCTCTATCAATGTGAATTGGGAACGTCGCCTTTGTATGTTTCCGGCAGGGTTTGATAAAGATGGCATTATGTATGTAGATACCCGTTTCGGAGACTATCCCCGTTATGCACCTGCCGTACCGGGCAAGGCTGGACAGTTCCGTGGCTGGATGTTGCTCTCGTATGGCAAGCCGGTGACGGCTTTTACTACAAAAGACGAATTTAAGGCAGATGCCCTAACGGATGAACTGACTAAAACTTTTTGGCTTGCCGAGGCTAATGACGAACGGCAGTGGGTGATGATTGATTTAGAGAAACCTGCTGATGTGTATGCTGTTCAGATAAACTATCACGATTATCAAAGTAATATGTACGGTCGCTACGAAGGACTCCATCACCGTTATCTCATCGAAGGTTCTCTTGATGGTGAGAATTGGGATATATTGGTGGACCGTAAGGAAAGTTATAGGGATACTCCGAATGATTATGTTGAACTGGCATTACCCAAGTCTGCCCGTTATATCCGTTATAAAAATATAGATATACCGACACCGAATCTGGCTATATCTGAACTTCGCGTCTTTGGATTGGGTACGGGGAAGGCACCGCAACAACCCAAAAAGTTGGTACTTGACCGCCAAGCAGACCGTCGTGACATCTCCATCCGTTGGGAGGCTGTGAAAGGTGCACAAGGTTACAACATACTTTGGGGCATTGCACCGGACAAACTTTACAGCTCTTGGATGGTCTATGATAAGACTGATTTATTGATGAAAACCCTTACTGCTGATCAGGATTATTATTTTTGTGTGGAGGCTTTCAATGAAAATGGTGTATCTTTACGTTCGGAAGTTAAACATGTAAAATAAATAATAAGATGAAACGTATAATCGGCATCCTTTGTGGATTATTCTTTTTCTTGTTTTCGTTTGCACAAGAAACCTTTCAAAAGGAAACTTATATCTCTTCCCGTGGAGATACATTGTTGTATCGTTTGTTGCGTCCAGAGGTGATGAAACCTGATGAAAAGTATCCTTTGGTGCTTTTCCTGCATGGTGCCGGAGAGCGTGGCAATGATAATGAGAAACAATTGGTTCATGGTGGGCAGATGTGGCTTAATCCTGTAAACCGCGAAAAGTATCCGGCGTTTATTTTGGCTCCGCAGTGTCCTGAAACCGGATATTGGGCATATACGGAGCGCCCTTCATCTTTTGCTCCGGCAGATATGCCGTTGGAAGTGCCTGTTTCTCCTATTTTCCGTACGTTGAAAGAGTTGTTGGATTTCTATCTGGCCATGCCGCAGATAGACAAAGACCGTATCTATGTTATGGGACTTTCTATGGGAGGAATGGGTACATTTGACATGGCTGTCCGCTATCCGGAGATTTTTGCGGCAGCAATACCTATTTGTGGAACAGTGAATCCGGCACGGTTGAAGGCTGGCAAATCGGTCAAGTTCCGTATTTTTCATGGAGATGCGGATAATGTAGTAACTCCTGAAGGATCGCGTGCAGCATATCGGGCCTTGAAAGCTATTGGTGCCGATGTGGAATATATTGAATTTCCTGGTTGTAATCATGGTAGTTGGAATCCGGCTTTCAACTATCCTGATTTTATGGAGTGGCTGTTTAATCAGAAGAAAAAATGATGAGAATATTGTCTGTTATCGGAGCGCTCTTTTTAGGGGGCGCTTTTTTAACTTCTTGCACCACTTCCGGTCGGGTAAGTACTTTTGTGGTATTGCCGGATACGCAGACTTATCTGGAGCAATGTCCGGAGGTCTTCGATTCGCAAGTGGACTGGTTGGTTGCCAACCGTAAGAAAATAGATGCCGTGTTCCAAGTGGGAGATTTGACACAAGATAATTCTCCGGTGGAATGGGCGTATATGCAGAAAGCTTTTTATCGTATCAGCCAAGCGGGAATACCTTATTCTGTCGTGTGGGGAAATCATGATATTGGCAGTAAGCCCGGCAAGTTTTCGGACGTGCATAACACTGCAATGGCCAACAAGTATTTTCCTCTTTCCGATTATATGCAGAAGAACTATTGGGGAGGCAGTGCGGATGGAAAGACATTGGATAACTATTACATAAATTTCAGGTCGGGCGATACCGATTGGATGGTCTTGAATCTGGAATTCGGACCTTCTGATGAGGCTCTGCAATGGGCCGATTCCATAGTGGGTATTCATCCGGATAAGCTTGTCATATTGAATACACACGCCTATTTGTATTGTGACAGTACGTTGCATGACGGGAAAGACTGGTGGCGTCCTCAAGGATATGGCATCGGCAAAGAGCTCGGGCGCACAGTGAACGATGGCGCTGGAATCTGGAAGAAATTGCTTCTCAGACATCGCAATGTGATAGCTGTCTTTTGTGGGCATGTCTTGAAAAGCGGAGTTGGCACGCTGGTCTCTATAGGGAAAGAGGGGAATAAAGTGTATCAGATGCTGGCAAACTATCAGCGTGGTGTGGAAGGCAGTAGATTGGGAGGTGAGGGCTACTTACGCATTGTAACTTTTAACCGGAAGACAAGGGAGATAGATGTGAAGACCTATTCGACTTGGAATAAAGCCTATCACCCCTCCGAACATCATAACTTTAAGTTCAGAGAGGTGGACTTTGATAAATATCTACGCTGAAATTTTTCAGAAAATAGATTCCTGTGTCTGTGTGGTCAGCAGTTCCAAAGCCTTGATGCCCATAACGGAATTCCCTTTCTGGTTCAGTCTTGGGCTCCATACTGCGACTGAATAACGCAGTGGATAAACTGCAGCTATGCCGCCTCCTACACCACTTTTTCCAGGAAGGCCTACTAGATAAGAGAACTCTCCGGCTTCGTCATAAAAACCACATGTTTGCATGATGGCATTGATCCTTTTTACCTGAGAGGAGGTCAGAGTGATGTTTTCGAACGCAAAGGCTTGTTTATGGTTGGCGAAAGGTAAAAATGCCTTAGACAAATCATAACAGCTCATCTCTATGGAGCATTGCAGGAAATAGAAGCGGAGTACGCGTTCTATGTCATTGTTTATGTTATGATGATATTTCAACAGATTGGTAATTGCCGCATTCAGGTAGCCGTTTTCGCGTTCGGATAGGGCTACTTCTTCATTATAATCAATCTGGTTGTTTCTGCTGAGTGAACGGACAAAACGGATATATTCCTCTTTTGGATGCTTTAAATGGCTCAATAGAATGTCGGTCATCACAATGGCGCCGGCATTGATAAATGGATTTCGGGGAATACCTTTTTCTACCTCTAGTTGCACTAGCGAGTTGAAAGCAGTGCCCGAGGGTTCTTTACCCACTCTTTTCCATAGATTGTCTCCTTCAAGGCTTAGGCACATGGCAAGGGAAAATACTTTCGAAATACTTTGTATGGAGAAGCCGGTAGTAGCTTCTCCATGCATGAAGGTTTCGCCTTGTATGGTGTGAATGCACATTCCGAACTGGTCCGGATTGATTTTGGCGAGTGCCGGAATGTAATCAGCTTGCTTGCCAATAGTGGCATAAGGCTCTATTTCCTGATGAATACCTTTCAGTATTTTCTGATAATCCATATTATAGTTCTTTTATTTCTCTATATAGTCGCCATTGTCCCTAATGAGTTCTATCAGCTTTTCCACCGCCTCTTCTTCGGGAATGTTCTTTTCGATGCACTCCTTCTTCTTGTAGAGGCTGATTTTGCCTCGTCCGGCGCCTACATAGCCATAATCAGCATCGGCCATTTCTCCGGGACCGTTGACAATGCATCCCATGATTCCTATCTTGAGTCCTTTCAGATGGCCGGTGGCTGCCTTGATACGGGCAATGGTACTTTCCAGGTCGTAGAGGGTGCGTCCGCAGCCGGGACAAGAGATGTATTCGGTCTTGCTGGTACGTACACGTCCGGCTTGCAGGATACCGAAAGCAGTGGCATCCACTACTTTGCCGCTTATGGTTTCTCCCTGGTTGAAGAGAAGGATACCGTCACACAGACCGTCGAAGATGAGTGCTCCCATATCTGCAGCCGCTTTGATTTGCAGATTTTCCAGTTCGCTCTCTGCGTAGTGTTCAAAGAAGACTACCGGGTTCTTCAGGCCTTCCTTCATCATCTGGTGTGCCAGGGCGCGTTGCTCTCCCAACCGGTTGGGATGATTGCTTTGCGAAATCAATACGACTTCCGGATGATACTTCAGGCAGGCGATGGCTTCGTCATTCAGCCCCATATACGTGATGAAGAGGAATTTCAAGGAAGCGCCGCAGCTGCTTAGGAAAGGAAGCTGGTCTCCTTTAAAGGCAGGCCAGGCATTGTCCGGTTCCGTTCTGCCGTTACTGTGCTCCATCCAGACATCGGCATCGATGATGCATTGCATGCCTTCCGGAAGTTGTTCCGGGATGGAACGTCCCGTATAGATATAGTCCGGCATGAATTGCGGATTGAAGTCCATGTCCCCGTCTAAGCGTGCGGCAATGACCACGGGCAGATTGTCTCCGCCGATATTGTGTACGGCGGCAGTCTCGCGGCGGGTGGGAGAGAGATAATTGAATTCCGGCACATCTGCTCCGGGGATATAAGGATGGTCGTGGCGCTGCACGATATAGTCCACCAATTTGCGGGCTACGGGGATTTCCGCCTCCGGAGCTTCGCTCAGGGAAACCCGGATGGTGTCACCCAAGCCGTCTGCCAGCAGGGCGCCGATGCCCAAGGCCGATTTGATGCGTCCGTCTTCTCCGTCTCCGGCTTCCGTTACACCGAGATGCAGCGGGAATCGCATACCTTCCTGCTCCATGACGGCTGCCAGCAAGCGTACTGTCTTTACCATGACCACTGTATTGGATGCCTTGATGGAAATGACCACATCCGTGAAATTCTCTTGCACGCAGATGCGCAGAAACTCCATACAAGATTCCACCATGCCTTCCGGTGTATCGCCATAGCGCGACATGATGCGGTCGGACAATGAACCGTGGTTCACGCCGATGCGGATGGCAGTATGGTTCTCCTTGCAGATATTAAGGAAGGGGACAAAGCGGTCGTGTATCTTCTGCAACTCCTGGGCATATTCCTCATCGGTATACTCCAGATGCTTGAAAGTACGTGCTGCATCCACATAGTTTCCCGGATTGATGCGTACTTTTTCTACATACTGTGCCGCCACGTCCGCTACCTTCGGATTGAAGTGAATGTCGGCCACAAGCGGCACCATATATCCGTCCTGACGTAGGCCTATGTTGATATTCATCAGGTTTTCAGCCTCTTTGATGCCTTGGGCCGTGAGGCGTACATACTCTCCTCCGGCATCGACAATACGTTTGGCTTGCGCTACACTGGCTTCTGTGTCCTGCGTAGCGGTGTTCGTCATACTTTGTATGCGGATAGGATTGGAGCCGCCCATAGGGGTGGCTCCGATGTTTACTTCTGACGTTTCCCGTCGGGAATAGTTAAATAGATCCACGATGATATTTACAGTTAAAGGATTAAAAGATTTACGATTGGATGATTTACGATGTACGATTGAAATTACTTCTTGGTATCTTCAATCGTACATCGTAAATCATCCAATCGTAAATCAATTGGTTTTGTATTCGTACTTCACATCCTTCAAGTCCTCATTTGCCTTGACTATTTTCTTTTTCAGCCCTTCTTTGTAGGTGGCAAATGTTTCGGCCAATGAGGAATCGCCCAATGCCAGCATTTGTACGGCAAGGATGGCAGCGTTCATGGCACCATTAATGGCAACGGTGGCTACCGGTATGCCCGGAGGCATCTGGATGATGGAGTAAAGGGCGTCTACGCCATCGAGTACGGACCCTTTTACGGGAACCCCGATTACCGGCAGTGTGGTATTGGCAGCAATGACGCCGGGCAGGGCGGCAGCCATACCGGCAGCGGCAATAATCACTTTAATGCCGCGTTGGCGGGCATTCTTGGCAAATTCCTCCACTGCTTCCGGTGTGCGGTGAGCAGAGAGAGCGTTCATTTCGAACGGTACATGCAGGTCATTGAGCAATTGTGCGGCCTTCTCCATAACGGGGAGGTCGGAAGTGCTGCCCATGATGATGCTAACGATTGGAGACATGAATCTTTAAATTATTAAAAGGTTAATTTTATAAGGGTTAGGGATTAACGATTAGGGGTTAGGGACTGCGCTATCATTCCGTCCGGTGCTAATCGCTAACCCCTAATCCTTTCATTTCATTCGTTTATCAGCGCTTTGTAGGCTTCGGCATCCAGCAGGCTGTCGAAGTCGGCATCAGCGGCGGGTTTGATTTTGATGAGCCAGCCTTCGCCGTATGGGTCCTGGTTTACCAGTTCCGGCTGGTCGGCAAGGGCTTCGTTTTGCTCCAGAATCTCACCGGTTACGGGCAGGAAGAGGTCTGATATGGTTTTTACTACTTCGATGGTACCGAACACTTCGTCGGCAGCCAATGTTTCACCTTCGGTCGGGATGTCGACAAACACAATGTCACCCAGTTGCTCTTGTGCATAATCGGTAATACCTACATAGGCTACATCACCTTCCAGGCGAATCCATTCGTGTTCTTTGGTGTACTTTACATTAGTCGGGAAATTCATGATCATTAGTTTTTAAGGGTTGATACTATGTAAATTAAAAGTTGAAAATTAAAAATTAAACAAGGCTCTTAAAAGAGGAAGATTCGGAACAGTATGTTGCTCAGCGGGTGGAGTACCAGCAACGAGCAGATAAGCCCTACGGCAAAGCCTCCCATAACTTCGCCCAGTGTGTGGTGTCGCAGGATGATGCGGGCGGTGCCCAGCACGCCAGCCACCAGTATAAAGAGGCATAGCCACCATACGGGATTGTAGCTGAACAAGGCGCTGAAAGCTACCAGTCCACCAATTACGGCTCCGGCGCCTGCCATGTGTTCGCTCAGTTTCCATTTTAAGTTGACAATGACGCAGATTATCATCACTACCAGGGCGGAGAGTATGATACCGGTCATATACCACGGGATATTGAGCCGGTGCATCATGAGCAGGCAGAATACATAGGAAGTGATGGTCAGAATAAAGGGAATGTATCTCCTTTTTCGTTCCACCAGTTCTTCCGGACTGAAACCGTTGATTTTGCGGAAGATGAAGATAGTCAGTGTAGGCATCAGGATGGTGAAGCAATACACCACGCCCAATACTATCAACTTGTACTGCAACGGCATGATGCGCAGGTACGAGAATATAAACAGAACCAGAAATGCCAGGAAAGGGATGGAGAACGGTGTGAATACCGCCGAAATCACTTTCGCTGTTCTGATTAAAGTTTTATCTGCTATAATATGCTCTTCCACAACCTAATTTTATTTACGATTTGACTATTTACAATTTACTATTTGAATGCACTAATCTTTAAACCTTAATCCCTAATCGCTCATCCTTTTCTCTCATCTTCTCAGTCTTGCCACGGGGATATTCATCTGTTGGCGATACTTTGCCACCGTGCGGCGGGCTATGGGATAGCCTTTCTCCTTCAGCAGCTCGGTCAGTTCGTCATCGGTCAGAGGCTTTTTCTTGTCCTCGTTGTCAATGCACTCTTTGAGTATCTTGCGTATTTCGCGTACAGACATCTCTTCGCCGTCTTCGGTTGTGTAGCCGTCGTTGAAGAAGAATTTCAGCGGGTAGATGCCGTAGTTGGTCTGTACATACTTGCTGTTGCTCACACGGGAGATGGTCGAGATGTCCAACCCGGTGCGTTCGGCAACATCTTTCAGAATCATGGGGCGGAGCAATGACTCGTCTCCTTCGAGGAAGAAAGGACGTTGCAGGTCTATGATGGCCTGCATGGTAGTCATCAGCGTATTCTGGCGTTGCTTCACGGCATCGATGAAACCTTGTGCGGCATCCATTTTTTGTTTGAGGAACATCATGGCTTCGCGGGATTCCTTAGACTGGTTGGCCCGGTTCTTGGTGTGTTCTTCCACCATCTCGGTGAAGTCGCGGCTCATGCGCAGTTCCGGCACGTTGCGGTTGTTCAGTGTCACGTTGATGGTACCGTCGTCATAAGTGTCTACCAGGAAGTCGGGCACAATCTGCTGCATGTTCTTGCCGATGGCTTCGCCGAGCGAGGCACCGGGACGGGGATTCAGCTTGCAGATTTCCTTAACGGCTTGTTGCAGGGTATCTTCGCTGATACCTAATTTCTGCATAATCTTGTCCCAATGCTTGCGGGTGAACTCTTCGTAGCACTGGGTAAGAATATCTTCTTCTATATAGTATTGTGGAGGCGAGGGCATGGGCCGTTGCGCTTCCTTACGTCGAATCTGGATGAGCAGGCACTCTTGTAGGGTGCGGGCGCCCAGACCGGCGGGGTCGAAGTCTTGTATAATCTTCAATACTTCTTCCAGCTCTTCGGGAGAAGCGTCGATACCGGCGTAGATGGCGAGTTCGTCGCTGATACTGTCCAGCGATTTGCGCAGCAGGCCATCGTCGTCCAGCGAGCCGATGAGATATTCGGCCAGTTCGCGCTGGTGCGGAGTCAAGTCCTGCTCGCCGAGCTGCTGGCGCAAGGTTTCATAGAAGGAGGTGGCGTCGGAGAAAGGAATTTCTTCTGCCTGCTCCCCTTTGCTGCGGTTGTTCTCCTGCAGCTTGTAGTCGGGGATATCGTCTTCGTTCAGATAATCGCTTAAAGAATCATAGCTAGTGTCTCCACCATCTTCTGAGCCGGTTTCCGCATCGGGTGTGTCGGGGTATTCATCGCCGGGAGTATCCTCCTTGCCCTCTTCCAGTGCCGGATTTTCCAGAAGTTCGGCACGTACGCGGTCCTCTAGTTCCACGGCGGGAAGTTCCAGCAGCTTTACCACCAGAATTTGTTGCGGCGACAGCGTTTGTATCTGCTGTTGCGCTTGGGTCTGTACTTGTCGGGAGCCTTGTGCCATATTTTTATAAATTATTCAATGCACTCATTGTGCATCTTCTTTCAGATATTTACCGCAAAAATAGTGAATAGTTCGATAACACGAAACCTCTCTGATGATATTTAACAAGAAAAGAGAAAACAAACTTTTGCCAATAGCTTGGCAAACTTTTGCCATGCCTATGGCAAGACTTTGCCAACGCGGTGGCAAAACTTTGCCAAAGGCTTGAAAAACGTTGGCAAAATAGTCTTCTGATTATGAACTATATAGATTAATCTCCTTTTTGTATTATCTTCTTTCAAAGATTATGGCTATCTTTGTCCTATAACTACTAAAACAAGGAATGTTATGTTTGCTAAAGAAACGTATGTGCAGCGCAGGGCCCAGCTGAAAAAAACGATAGGCTCCGGAGTGTTACTGTTTTTGGGTAACGATGAACAAGGTTTGAACTATGAGGACAATACTTTCCGTTACCGCCAGGATTCCACTTTTCTCTACTATTTTGGCTTGTCGTTTGCCGGGCTGTCAGCTCTCATCGACATAGATGAAGATAAAGAAATCATTTTTGGCGATGAGCTGACCATCGACCATATTGTCTGGATGGGTACCCAGCCCACCCTTCACGAAAAGGCTTCTGCTGTGGGAATTTCCGAAACCCGTCCTTTTGCCGACATCGTCGGTTATCTGCACAAGGCTGTACAGAAGGGACAGACCATCCATTATTTGCCCCCTTATCGTGCCGAGCATAAGTTGAAACTGATGGACTGGCTGGGTGTTCCTCCGGCACGTCAGGAAGGGTCTGTACCGTTTATCCGTGCGGTGGTGGCACAGCGCAACTACAAGTCGACAGAAGAAATAGCGGAAATAGAAAAGGCATGCGACGTGACTGCTGACATGCACATCACCGCAATGAAGGTGCTTCGTCCGGGCATGTACGAATACGAGGTTGTGGCCGAAATGAACCGTATCGCCGAGATGAACAACTGCGAGCTGTCTTTTGCCACGATTGCTACTGTCAACGGCCAGACCCTGCATAACCACTATCACGGCAACCGGGTGCAACCGGGAGACCTCTTCTTGATTGATGCCGGCGCCGAGCTGCCTTCGGGTTACTGTGGTGACATGTCGTCTACCGTGCCGGCGGACAAGACTTTTACTCCACGCCAGCGTGCCGTTTACGAAATCCAGAACGCCATGCATCTGGAGTCTGTTAAAGCGCTTCGCCCGGGCATTCCCTATATGAAGGTGTACGAGCTTTCCGCCCAAGTGATGGTGGAGGGGCTGAAAGAGCTGGGATTGATGAAGGGCAATGCCGAAGATGCCGTGCGCGAAGGGGCGCATGCCTTGTTTTATCCCCATGGACTGGGCCATATGATGGGGTTGGATGTGCACGATATGGAGAACCTGGGTGAGCTCTGGGTAGGCTATGACGGTCAGCCCAAGAGTACGCAGTTCGGCCGCAAGAGCCAGCGTCTTGCCATCCCTCTGGAACCGGGCTTTGTGCATACGGTTGAGCCGGGCATCTACTTCATCCCCGAGCTGATTGACTTATGGAAAGGAGAGAAGAAGTTCATGGACTTCATCAACTACGATAAGGTGGAAGAATACCGCAATTTCGGCGGCATCCGTAATGAGGAGGATTATCTGATTACCGAAACGGGAGCACGTCGCTTGGGCAAGAAAATTCCACTGACACCGGAAGAGGTGGAAGCGTTGCGTTGACAACCACATCCTTAATATACACAGAGAGCCGTTTGTCCCGATAATGCCGGTGGCAAGCGGCTCTCAAATTTAGGGGTCATACAGATTGTATTATGTATGGTTTATGCGTGCAGTTCCAGTACGAACCGTGCTCCCTTGTTGTAGCTGCTGTCTAGTGTCAAGCTGCCGTTCATCTTGGTGGCAATCAGTGAGCAGATGGGGAGTCCCAGGCCGTCGCCTTGCGTCAGGTCTTTCACTTCGGTGAAAGGCTTGAAGATGTTTTCGCGTTGCTCCTCGGGGATACCGCAACCGGTGTCGCTGATGATGAACTGGTGGGTGTGCGCACCACGTTTCTTGAAGTCCAGCCATATTTTTCCTCCAGCAGGGGTGTACTCGGCGGCGTTTTCCAACAAATGCAGCAAGACGCGTTCCAGTTGCTCAGGGTTGATTTTCACATTCAATTTGGGGGCATTCACGGTCAGGGTGACATCTTCTTGTGTCATTCCTTTGATTTTGTCCATGATGCCTTCACAGAAAGTGGAGATATTCTTCTCCTGCACTTCGTAGGGTTCGGACAAGGTGGTTTCCAATTCGGACAGTTCCTGGATATGGTTGGAGAATGCATGCAGGGCTTTTACGCCCGGCAGTGAGGCGTCGAGCGTGTCCAGTGTCGGTTCCATTTGGGCGGAAATGTTCTGGATAAATTTGGTTTTCAGCTCATTGTGCTCATTAGCAATGCTGATGGCCTTCTTCTGTTTACGGGTGAGGATGATGAAACGCAGCAATACGATGGCGCCGAATACCAGTGCGGCGGCAAGGATGGCGGCGAGTATGCAAAGCCCGATGATGATGTACTGCTTGGCGCTTAGGGAATCATCTTTCTCCTGGATAGTGGCCAGGCTTTCATCATATTTCTTCTTCAGGGCGTTCAGTTCCTCTTGGGCGGTAAGCGCCTTTACGGAGTCGGTCCATAGGATGTACTTGTCGTAGGTGCGTGCCACCAGTCCGGCATTGTTTGCTTTGCGGGCAATGCTGATAAGAGTCTTGTAGCATTCGTCTACTTTGGCGTAGTTCTTCTGTTCCTTATATTGCCCTATCAGGCGGTTGGTAGCCGCATCACCTTGTGTGTTCATGCCGAAGGTGTAGTAATAGTTGGCCTGCGTATAAAGCAGGTCGTTGCTCAGAGAGTCGTTGTGAGAGGCTTTGGCGGTCTCTTCCAGTTTGGTCAGCTGTTCCTTGGCGCGTGCGGGATTTTTCAGGTTGATGTACATCTGCAGGCGTTCCTTGTTGATGCGGAAACGTAGGTTGGGCATGGCCTTGCCCGTTTTCTGTTCGCCGGTTGCCACCACTTGCTCGGCACCGCGCAGCAGTTCAAAAGCTTCTTTATAGTAATTCTCCCGATGGTAGAGGGCGCTGGCATTGACGCCGCATTCCACTGCCTGGGCATACTTGTCTTGCGTGGCAAAGGCATTGTAGGCTTGCAGGAATAGATAGCGGGCTTTGATATATTCTTTTTTCGTAAGATTTTCTTGTGCTTGTTTCATCAATTCGTCTGCACGGTTTTGCGCATGGAGTTGAGTAAAGATGCAGAAAGTCGCTAAGAGAAGTATCGAAATAATTTTTTTCATGTGTACGTTTGTTTTATTTGCTCACAAAGTTAGAATAAAAACTTAGTATTTGAAGCTACTGCCTCCTAAAAATTCTCTCAATAAGGATGTCGGTGGAATTTCTTTGTCCTGCACGGGGGTGAAATATTTGATGAATTTCAGCAACCGGTAGGCTTCTGCGTATTCCGGACAGTTCCGTGGAACACTGGTAAGGATGGGCTCTGCGTGGCAGCGGAGCACGGCAAATTCGAACAAGAGGGCGGAGTTGAACATGACATCGGCATTTTCCTGGTAGGGGAATATCCATTTGTCCTCGCCGGCACGTACACTGGGCCAGCGTGAAATGGTCTCTTGTGCCGAGTAGCCGCGGTAGTTGAAGTCGCGGATGATGCGGCGCAGCAGGCGGTTGTCCGTGGTGGGAATCCAGTTGTGGTCGTCCAGCGAGATGGTGGTCAGGGCGGATACATAAATCTTGTATTTGCTGGCGGCGGGAATCTGTGGTGTCAGTTCAGGGTTCAGGGCATGGATTCCTTCCAGGATGAGGATGGTATGCTCGTCGATGCGAAGTTTGTCGCCCTTGTACTCTTTCTTCCCGAGGTTGAAGTTGAAGCGGGGCAGCTCCACTTCTTCGCCACGGAGCAATGCCTGCAGCTGGGTGTTGAAGAGTTCGAGGTCGAGGGCGTAGAGTGATTCGTAGTCGTAGTTTCCGTTTTCGTCGCGTGGGGTGTCTTCACGGTCTACGAAGTAGTTGTCCAGCGAGATGGGATAGGGACGCAGGCCGTTGGTCATCAACTGCACGCTGAGCCGCTTGCTGAAAGTCGTCTTTCCGGAGGACGATGGACCGGAGATGAGTACGAGCTTCACCCGGTTTCCGTTTTCGCCGCGGTGGTAGATGTCGTCAGCTATTTGGGCTATCTTTTTCTCCTGCAGGGCTTCGGCTACGTTGATGAGGTCGGTGGCATGGCCTGTCTCGCAAGCCAGGTTGAAGTCGCCCACGTTACTCAGCCCCATGATGTAGTTCCAGCGCAGGTGTTCCTTGAATACGTCGAGCATCTTCTCCTGCTTCACCACTTCTTCCAGTACATTCGGGTTCTCCTTGTTGGGGATACGCAGCAGCAGGCCGTCGTAATACTTCACGATGTCGAACAGCCAGATGAACCCGGTACTGGGCAGCAGGTTGCCGTAGTAGTAGTCTACGGTGTCGCCCAATGTGTAATAATAGGTATATAGCGAGCCGGAGGTTTCCAGCAGCTTAACCTTGTCGTTCATGCCCCGTTCGCTAAAGATACGCACAGCCTCGGTGGTGTGGCATTCTACACGATGGTAGGGGATGTTTTCGGCGATGATTTCCTGCATCCGTTTCTTGATGGCGGTCACATCTTCCAGCTCTATGGAACGGCCGATGCGCAAGTTACAGAAGTAACCTTTGGATACCGGATGCTCTACGAACAGTTTTCCTTCCGGAAACAGCTCGCTGACAGCTTTGTAAAGAATGAAGCAGAGGGAACGGACATAGGTGCGCATACCTGAGGAGTCACGTATGTCGAGAAACTCTACATCCTTATTGTTGTATACACGGAAATTCAGTCCTTCGGAACGGTTGTTGACCTTTGCACTGACTACCTGATAGGGGAAATTTAGATTAAAACCGTAATAAATATCCAAAAGTGAGCTCCCTATAGGGAATTCTTTAGAAATATTATTATTTTTGCAACAAATTTGTAACATGTGTTTCATGATGTCTCGTTTTTAGTGGGTTGACACGTTAAATATAGGACATTATAACACGTGAAGGAATGAAACACCTTAAATAATTAAAGATGGAATATTCTTTTTATGATTTTTTAAAGCTACTCGGCTCATTGGCACTGTTTCTTTACGGAATGAAGATTATGAGTGAGGGGCTTCAAAAATTTGCCGGTGACAGACTGCGGAAAATATTGACCGCAATGACAACCAACAGAGTGACCGGTGTGTTGACGGGCGTGCTGATTACAGCACTTGTACAATCTTCCTCTGCAACCACGGTGATGGTTGTAAGTTTTGTCAATGCGGGGTTGTTAACGCTTTCACAGTCCATAGGTGTCATAATGGGTGCTAATATCGGTACGACTGTTACGGCATGGATTATTTCAGCTTTAGGTTTCAAGGTGGACATTGCCGCCTTTGCTCTTCCTCTTCTTGCTTTCGGCATTCCTCTCCTCTTCTCTCAAAAAAGTAACCGCAAGTCTGTCGGTGAATTTATTTTCGGTTTCTCATTCTTGTTCATGGGGCTTTCCTATTTGAAAAACAATGCTCCTGACTTGAGCCAAAATCCTGATATGCTGTCATTTGTGCAGGACTATACCGACATGGGCTTTATCTCCATACTCCTTTTTGTGGGTATCGGTACGGTGTTGACCATGATTGTGCAGGCATCTGCGGCAACTATGGCCATTACGCTTATTATGTGCGCCAACGGCTGGATTAGTTTCGAATTGGGGGCAGCACTGGTTTTGGGAGAGAATATCGGTACAACCATCACGGCAAACCTTGCGGCGCTGACCGGTAATACGCAGGCGAGGAGGGCTGCTTTGGCTCATTTGGTATTCAATGTGTTTGGTGTGATATGGGTGTTGTGTCTTTTCACCCCCTTTACCGAGGCTGTGTCATGGTTCGTAGAGAACGTGATGGGTACTAAAGATCCGGCTGTGGCCGTATCCTTCAAGCTTTCGGCATTCCATACTTGCTTCAATATCTGCAACGTGCTGATATTGATATGGTTCGTGAAGTTTATCGAACGTACGGTCTGTGCCATTATTCCAATGAAGGAGCAGGACGAGGAATATCGCTTGCGTTTTATCTCGGGCGGTATGCTTTCTACGGCAGAGCTGTCCATCCTGCAGGCAAGCAAGGAAATACATCTCTTTGCCGAACGTACCCGCCGTATGTTCGGAATGGTGCAGGACTTGCTGCATACGGAGAAGGATGATGATTTCAACAAAGTGTTCAGCCGTGTGGAGAAGTACGAGAATATCAGTGACAGCATGGAGCTGGAGATTGCCAATTATCTGAATCAAGTGTCCGAAGGGCGCCTGAGTTCGGAAAGTAAGTTGCAAATACGTGCCATGCTGCGTGAAGTGACGGAGATAGAGAGCATCGGCGACAGCTGCTATAACCTGGCACGTACCATCAACCGCAAGCGCCAGACCAATCAGGATTTCACCGAGAAGCAGTACGAGCATATCCATTTCATGATGAAGCTGACGGATGATGCCCTGGAGCAGATGATTGTCGTGGTGGAACATCCGGAGCATGCAGGCGCGGATGTGAACAAGTCCTTTAATTTGGAGAACGAAATCAATAATTACCGCAATCAGCTGAAGAACCAGAATATCTTGGATGTGAACAACAAGGAATATGATTACCAGATGGGTGTTTACTATATGGACATCATTGCGGAATGTGAAAAGCTGGGCGACTATGTGGTGAATGTAGTGGAAGCCAGCAGCGATATAAAAGAAAAGAAAGCGTCTTAGGACGCTTTCTCAAATTCTTCTTTGCCTACTCCACACAAGGGGCAAACCCAATCTTCGGGAAGGTCTTCGAAAGATGTTCCCGGTTCTATTCCATTTTCAGGGTCGCCCAATTCAGGGTCATAGACATAATCGCATACAGTGCAAATGTACTTTTC
This sequence comes from Bacteroides sp. AM41-16, assembly GCF_003603495.1. Lineage (NCBI taxonomy): Bacteria > Pseudomonadati > Bacteroidota > Bacteroidia > Bacteroidales > Bacteroidaceae > Bacteroides > Bacteroides sp. AM41-16. The sequence goes on from NZ_QTNE01000027.1 coordinate 54,036, forward strand.
CATAAATTTCTTTTTTAGGTTTATTCTTCTATAATAACGTTTAAAAGCCCTTTTTGTTTTATTGTTGAACAAAATAGTCTATTTCTGTTTCTTATTAAAACAACATTTTATGAAAATGGCCGACAAGCTGTTCTGGGCGATTATGCGGGATGCCATAGAAAATGCCGACTGTTCCAAATCGGTGTTTCTGGCGAATATGAGCCATGAAGTCCGTACTCCGTTGAACGTAATTGTCGGATTCTCGGAATTGCTGGCCTCTGCATCGACGGGCGAGGAGGAGATACTGTTACTGGAAATTGTGCAAAGTTATTTCTACGTAAAAGACACGGGAACCGGTATTCCTTAGGAGAAGTTGCCACATGTTTTTGAACGTTTCGTCAAGCTGAAGCAGGGAAAGGAAGGTACCGGACTGGGGCTCTCCATTTGCCAGACTATTGTCCGCAAATTGAGGGAGGCGAAATAGGCGTGGAATCGGAAGAGGGGGCAGGTTCGACTTTCTGGTTCACATTGCCGTGGGAGCTTGCAACCGGACCGAAACTGGTAAGGGAAAAAGAGAATCGATGACAGTCAATTAATCACTAATCATTATATAGGTATTGTTTTCCCGGATTATTATTGTATTTTTGCGTTCCAAAATTAAACCTAAAGACTTGCATGGCTGCAATAAAGGATGATTATTATCATGTCGGGCTGACCGACGAACAAGTGCGGAAGAGCCGCGAGGAACATGGAGTAAATTTATTGACGCCTCCTAAACGGCCTTCCTTATGGAAATTGTATCTGGAGAAGTTTGAGGACCCCGTAGTAAGGGTATTGCTGGTTGCCGCTCTGTTTTCTTTGATTATTTCCATTGTAGAGAATGAATATGCCGAGACTATCGGCATTATAGTAGCCATTTTGCTGGCTACCGGTATCGGTTTCTTCTTTGAGTATGATGCCGGTAAGAAGTTTGACCTGCTGAACGCAGTGAACGAAGAAACTTTGGTGAAAGTAATTCGTAACGGACATGTGCAGGAGATTCCCCGTAAAGATGTAGTGGTGGGTGATATCGTGGTGCTGGAAACCGGTGAAGAGGTTCCGGCGGACGGTGAATTGCTGGAAGCCATTTCCCTGCAAGTGAACGAATCGAATCTGACCGGTGAGCCGGTAGTGACGAAAACTACCGTAGAAGCCGACTTTGACGAAGAGGCTACGTATGCTTCCAACCGCATTTTACGCGGTACAACGGTGGTGGACGGACATGGCACCATGCGTGTGGAGGCTGTGGGCGATGCTACGGAAATCGGTAAAGTGGCACGTCAAAGTACCGAACAGAATACGGAACCTACTCCGCTGAATATCCAGCTGACCAAATTGGCCAATCTGATTGGAAAGATTGGCTTTTCCGTAGCGGGTCTGGCTTTTCTCATTTTTTTTGTAAAGGATGTGGTACTGGTCTATGACTTTTCTTCATTTCATACCTTCCGTGATTGGCTGCCGGCTTTGCAGGCTACTTTGCAATACTTTATGATGGCGGTTACCCTGATTGTGGTGGCTGTGCCCGAAGGCTTGCCGATGAGCGTGACACTCAGTCTGGCGTTGAATATGCGCCGCATGCTCTCCACCAACAACCTGGTGCGCAAGATGCATGCATGCGAGACGATGGGAGCCATTACAGTGATTTGTACCGACAAGACCGGTACATTGACCCAAAATCTGATGCAGGTGCATGAACCCAATTTCTATGGTTTGAAGAATAACGGGCAGCTGGGGAATGATGACCTCAGCAAGCTGGTAATGGAAGGTATCAGTGCTAACTCCACTGCTTTTCTGGAAGAAGAGGTGACTGGCGAGAAGCCGAAAGGGGTGGGTAACCCCACGGAGGTGGCACTGCTGCTTTGGCTGAACAGCCAAGGATGCGACTATCTGGCGCTGCGTGAGAAAGCTACGGTTATCGACCAGCTGACTTTCTCTACGGAAAGGAAATTCATGGCTACCCTGGTGCAATCCCCCCTGATTGGGAAGAAGGTGCTGTATGTGAAGGGAGCTCCCGAGATTGTTTTGGGTAAATGCAAGGATGTCATGTTGGACGGCAAGCGTGTGGATGCGGTGGAATACCGTTCTACAGTGGAGGCTCAGTTGCTCAACTACCAGAATATGGCTATGCGTACACTTGGCTTTGCATTCAAGATTGTGGATGATGCGGAAGCGTCTGATTGTGTGTCATTGGTTGCTGAAAATGACTTGTCGTTCCTCGGTGTGGTTGCCATCAGTGACCCTATCCGTCCGGATGTGCCTGCGGCCGTTGCCAAATGCCAGTCGGCAGGTATCGGAGTGAAGATTGTGACGGGAGATACACCGGGTACGGCTACCGAGATAGCACGCCAGATTGGTCTGTGGAAACCGGAGAATACGGAAAAGAACCGCATTACGGGAGCTGCATTTGCCGAATTGACGGATGAGGAGGCATTGGACCGTGTGATGGACTTGAAGATAATGTCGCGTGCACGCCCCACAGACAAACAGCGTCTGGTGCAACTGTTGCAGCAGAAAGGTGCGGTAGTGGCTGTGACGGGTGACGGCACGAATGATGCTCCTGCGTTGAACCATGCGCAAGTGGGACTTTCGATGGGTACCGGGACTTCCGTTGCCAAGGAGGCCAGCGACATCACGTTGCTGGATGACTCCTTCAACAGTATAGGTACGGCCGTGATGTGGGGACGTTCTCTATATAAGAATATACAGCGTTTCATTGTTTTTCAACTGACTATCAATTTTGTGGCTTTGTTTATCGTTCTTCTGGGCTCACTGGTGGGTACGACGCTTCCTTTGACCGTCACGCAGATGTTGTGGGTGAACCTGATTATGGATACGTTTGCGGCCCTGGCCCTGGCGTCCATTCCACCCAGTGAGAGCGTGATGAAGGAAAAGCCGCGTAAGAGTACGGATTTCATTATAACCAAGTCCATGAGGTATTACATTCTGGGAATGGGGACTGCCTTCCTGGTGTTACTTATGGGAATGCTCTTCTGGTTTAACAGTGAGGAGGGAGGGATGACTACCTATCGGCTGACTGTGTTCTTCACATTCTTTGTTATGCTTCAGTTCTGGAACTTGTTCAATGCGCGTGTGTTCGGCACTTCGGACTCGGCGTTCAAGGGCATTTCCAAATCTTATGGCATGGAGCTGATTATACTTGCCATTTTGGGCGGACAGATACTGATTGTACAGTTTGGTGGAGCTGTATTCCGCACAGTGCCGCTCGATTTTATGACTTGGATGACGATTGTCGTTTCTACTTCGTTTGTTTTGTGGATAGGTGAACTGGTTCGCCTTATCCGACGTTTAACACAGAAATAGTGATGAAAAGAAGAGGAATCAAGAACCTTATTATTGATTTTGGCGGAGTTCTGATTGATTTGGACCGCCAGCGCTGTTTGGAGAATTTCAGAAAGCTGGGATTGCCGGACGTGGAAGTCATGTTGGACCTCTATCACCAGCAGGATTTCTTCCAGAAATATGAAAAAGGGTTGATTACCAGTGCGGAGTTCCGGGAAGTGATTCGTGGAAAGATAGGGAAACCGGTGACTGATGCCCAGATAGATGACGCCTGGAACAGTTTCCTAGTGAGTATTCCTACTTTTAAATTGGATTTACTGTTGGAACTGCGCAAAAAATATGTGGTCTATCTGCTGAGCAACACCAATGAAATCCATTGGCAATGGTCGTGTCTGCACGCGTTTCGCTACAAGGCTTTCCGTGCGGAGGACTTTTTTGAGCATATCTATCTCTCTTATGAGATGAAGATGGCAAAACCGGATGCCGATATATTTCAGAAAGTACTGGATGAGACCGGTATTCTTCCCAACGAGACTCTTTTCATTGACGATTCTGAGGCCAATTGCCGGACAGCGGAGGCGTTGGGTATTTCTACCTATACGCCAAAGGCCCACGAGGATTGGAGACATGCAGTTGTTTTGTGAAACATCGGACATTGGTTCCCGTCCAAGTGTAGCCACTATCGGTTTCTTTGACGGAGTACATCGGGGACACCGCTACCTGATAGAGCAAGTGTGTGCGGTAGCTGCCGGGCGTGGGCTTGCTTCGTCGGTCGTGACTTTTCCGGTACATCCGCGTAAAGTGATGCAGGCCGATTATCATCCGAAGTTATTGACCACTTGTGATGAGAAAGTTTCCCTGCTTGCCAAGACTGGGGTGGATTATTGCATGATGCTTGATTTTACTCCTGAAATAGCCCGGCTTTCGGCACGGGAATTCATGTCCATACTGAAGGATCGCTATCAGATACAAGCTTTGGTAGTGGGGTACGACCATCGTTTCGGGCATAACCGCAGCGAGGGTTTTGAAGACTATGTGCACTATGGTCGCGAATTGGGTATGGAGGTGCTTCTTGCGCGCGCGTATTCTTATAGTAAGGAGACATCGGTAACGGAGGTTACTGTCAGCTCCTCGGCTATTCGAGGTCTGTTGCAGGAGGGAAACGTTTCGGAAGCTGCCGAGTATCTGGGATATGATTTCTTTTTGGACGGTACGGTTGTCGGCGGCTATCAAGTGGGGCGTAAAATAGGTTTTCCTACGGCTAATCTCCGTGTTTCCGATTCTGACAAGCTGATTCCCTGCGATGGTGTGTATGCCGTCCGTGTCTGTGTTGAAGGCAAGGAGTACGGCGGTATGCTAAGCATTGGCTACCGACCTACGTTGGAGAACGGCCCCGATCGCAGTATTGAGGTCCATATATTCCGGTTTGATGCTGACATTTATCAGCAGCCGATGCGTCTTTCCTTTGTGCGCCGCACCCGTCCTGAACTGAAATTCGACAGTATAGAAGAACTTATTGCCCAGCTTCACCGTGACGAGGTGGAGATTAAATCCATTCTTTCTTTATAAACATAAGGCGATAAGGTCATTTATCTCCTTGCAGTTCTATGTATTTTCCCGTTTGAAGTGTTTGTTTTCTGTGTATTTATCGTAAAACGCGTTTTTTTTATTGTTTTTCGATAAATATTTTCTGTTTTTCTTTGTCATATCAAAAAAAGGTCTTTTATTTGCATATCGAAAAACGATAAATGATTATCGAAAAACAAAATAAAGAACTAATAAAACAATAACGGTATGAAAACTTTAGTAATGACAACAATCTTTGTAGTGACAGTAGTGATAAATGCTTTTGGTGGTAATATCCAGGAAAACTTTGCCTATAATGAAGTGATGAACGGAAATCAGGTGGAGTCCCAGATTGTATATAAAGTAGAGAACGGTAAGTTTCTGCAGAACCATTTGAAATACAATTTCATCTATGATGCCCAAGGGCGTACGATACAGAAGGAAGCGTTGAAATGGAACGAGATTGAGCAGGCGTTTGAACGCTTCTATTGCTTGAACTACAATTATACGGAAGCCGGTACGGATGTGGAATATGCCTTGTGGGACAACAAGACGCATGCCTACTCCGATGTGAAAGAAAAAGCAGTTTATCTGCAGGCGGGAGATGACATCAACTACTTGAGTTACAAATGGAGTAAGAAGGACAACGACTGGAATCTGTTGGTGGAACATGCCACTGCAGAGGAAGACGTATTGCTCCTGGCAGTGAAATAAATGAAGAACAAATATAGAAATGAGGGAGGGGCTTAGGTTATGAGAAGAGCATTTATGAGTATTACACTATTGGTATTGTCACTTTCTACAGTGATGGTGCTGCTGATGGGACTTGTTGCCACAGCTTGACGGATTGACAGAGAAAATGTGTATCTTTGCGAACTTTTAGACGAATAGAACAATGAAAACGGCAATAAAACTAGTATTGATTTACTTTTTGATGCAGCTTATAGGAGCACTGTTTGCAGGACCTTTCTGTCTGCTGTATACGTATTTCGCTTATGGAACTTTCGACATGGACAAGGCTGGTCAGATTGCTGTGGCGCCTACCATGCTGCTGGGCTTTGTTTTCATGGGACTGTACTTGTGGCGCAAGAACTACCTGACGGGAGACAAGCATCTGTATTCTCCGGTGTCAGTCCCTTATCTGGCATGGAGCCTGCTTGCCGGAATGACTTCCATATGTATAATAGGTCTTCTGATGTCCGAACTTACTTTTTTGCCCAATTTGTTGGACCAGACATTTGATATACTGCAATCCGGTTGGCTGGGTATTCTCTGTATTTCTGTTTTGGGACCCGTACTGGAAGAACTGCTTTTCCGTGGTGCCATTACCAAGGAGCTGCTTCGCAGATATAGCCCGGCAAAGGCTATCTTGTTTTCCGGGTTGATATTCGGTATCTTTCATCTGAATCCGGTTCAGATAATAGGTGCTTGCCTCATCGGTTTCTTGCTTGCCTGGCTTTATTATAAGACACGGAGTCTTATGGCATGTATTCTGATACATATCATGAATAACGGCTTGTCTGTCTATCTGAGCCTGAAACATCCTGAAATGGAGGATGTGACACATCTGCTGAGTAACCCGTATGTACTGGTTTGGGCAGTGGTTTTCATATTGTTGCTTCTACTCTCCTTGAAACAACTGAATAAATATAATATATCTGATACTAATACAACAACTGAATTATGAAAAGAAGATTGAACATTCTCTGCCTGGTGGTAATGCTTGTACTGAGTTACTCGGTATTGGAGCAGGGGTACTATATCTTTCTGGGAGCCAAGATGGGGGCGCAGACCGGACTGGAGCTGGGAAAGAAAGGGAGTGACATTGCTGCCTACAAGGAACTGATGAACCTGAAGGTTGTCAACCTGATACCTTCTTCCATGGAGTCGTTTGATTTCTTCAGGGATTCCGTCTACAATGAGAAAAGCAGGAGTTATGTGCCTGCAGCCTACTCTTCGTTGATGGTCAGCGTAGATTCTCATGATTCTGTCGGGAAAGTGGTGGCAAAGTATTTGCTGATATATCTGCATTTGGGCTTTTCCCTTTGGGCGGTAGTATTGTTTATCCGCTTGATAATCTCTATCAACAAGTCCGACATCTTCAACTGGCGGAATGTACGTCGGCTGCGTCGATTGGGAATGGCACTGGTTGTCAGCTTCTGCTGTACCTTTGCGTCATCATATCTTGATTTTATAGGTATCGATACCGTATTCTCGCTGCATGGTTACGAGCTGAGCCTCTCAGAATTGGTGAGCACTACCACGCTGGTACTTGGGCTTTGTTCGCTGATTGTAGGTGAAGTGTTTGCCATTGGATTGAAAATGAAGGAAGAGCAGGATTTGACGATTTAATAATAAGAAGAACGGACAGAGATATGAATAAAATCAGAGTATGTGCCTTCCTGGCTTTGGTAGTGTTTATTGGTAGTGTTGTAACGGATATGTTTAGTGGATTTATGGACGGCTGGAATGAGGCGGGCGACCAGAAGGATTTTCATGCCTTACCCTCTGTGTCACTTTTGGTGCGGGCAGATGATACGCTGCCTGCCGATACTTTGATTAGTGCGGCACAGGATACGCCCATGTATTGCAATACAAGTGAGGTATCGGTGCAAGGTTTCCGTAGTACGAAGTGGCGGTGGGTATCGTTCTTGCTGTTTCCTGCGGGACTGTTTGCGCTTTACGGGTTCTATAGTGTGGCGCGGCTGGTGCTTACTGCCACGAAAGGCGAGGTGTTTGTGCACAAGAATGTGCGTCGGATGCGCATCTTTGTCTATGCGCTGATTTCGGTGAGTCTTTTATTCGAGTTGCAGCAATGGGGCATCTATCATGACTTGGCTTCTCAAGTGCGGCTGGAGGGATACGAGGTGTTGCCTTATTCTTTCAAGTATGCTTGGTTCAATTATATGCTGTTGGCATTGTTCACCGAGATATTCGCCATCGGCGTGAAGATAAAGGAAGAGCAGGATTTAACGGTTTAATGTGGGGGGGAGGATTATGAAAAAGATAAGTATATTGGGTATCCTGGCTATATTGGTCATTGTTGCAGAGTTTACCTATGCGATGATAGCGGGCTGGGTGGATATGAAGAATAGTTTTCTTGAGGGTTACAATAGTGTAAATGTGCATTCGGGAACTCCACAGCCGGAGTATTCCGGTTTATTTGATAAGGTATATGTGGATGTAAGACCTTTGGAAACGACAGCAGTCGATTCCTTGACGAATCGTTTTGCCGATAAGTCAGTACCTTATCAGGTAAAGAGAATAGGCACTGTGATTGTCCCCACTGTCTGGAGTTCCATAGTGAACTTCTTTGCCATGTTTGCCATCATTCCTTTCTTTGTAGGAATCTATTGTCTGATACGTTTGCTGGTATCCATCTCAAAGCGGGAAGTGTTTACTTCGGATAATGTAGCCCGGTTGCGTTTCTTTACTTATTCGTTTGCTGCATTGTACGGCTTGATGACTTTGCACGATTGGCTGAATCATCTTGAAGCAGTGAAGCAAGTGGCTCTGCTGGGCTATGAAGTGGTTGCATCGCATGATACGGATTTCACATCCCTGGTTATTATAATTCTTTTCACCGAGATATTTGCCGCCGGGGTGAAGATAAAGGAAGAACAGGACTTAACTATTTAGGTGTGAGTGGGAAAAGAATAATTGATAAATAGAACACAATTATATGATTATAGTAAACCTTGACATAATGATGGCCCGAAGAAAGATATCTTTGGGCGAACTGGCGGAGAAGATTGATATTACGCCTGCCAATCTCTCTATTCTCAAAACCGGAAAGGCTAAGGCCATCCGTTTCTCTACACTGGAAGCAATCTGTAAGGAACTTGATTGCCAGCCGGGGGATATACTGGAGTTTAAGGAGGGATAAATAGGGAGAAGAAGGCGCAAGTAGAGGTTGAAATGCTTACCGCCTTAAGAAACTCCGTTTACGTACTACAGTAAACACCTTTACATACTACAGTAAACGCCTTTACATACTATGGTAAACGTCGTTACTTCATAATGTAAAAGCCGTTATGTCTTTTCCTGATTTAGCTAGACGCTTTTTCTTTTTATAACCGA
>NZ_QTNE01000028.1:0-62358 GCF_003603495.1 Bacteroides sp. AM41-16
CGGTTCTTAGAGGGGAAAGCTCCCGTAAGGGGGCTGACCTACTCGACTCAAGCGGCGACCCCGACACCTCAAAGACCGCCGCCAGTTGGTTCGGGGCGTGCATCTTCCTGATTGTAGCCGCCACTATCCTGCGCTCGTTCTTCCTCTAAACCTGCGGCTATGTCTGACGAGTTGTTGAGGGCTAAGCCCGAAAAATATCAGGTAAACAGGGGTATCGGGAAGCCCGTGGAGTTCAAGGGGCTGAAAAGCCAGTACCTCTTTATCTTTTGCGGCGGCTTGCTCGCCGTCTTCGTGGTGTTCATCGTCCTGTTCATGGCGGGCGTGAACCAGTGGCTATGTATCGGTTTCATCGTGTCGGCTTCGCTGCTGCTCGTGTGGCAGACGTTCCGGCTCAACGCCAAGTACGGCACGCACGGGCTGATGAAAGCCGCCGCACGCAAACGGCATCCACGCTTCATTATCAGCCGAAAGGCGATACCCCGATTATTCACCTACAAAAAAAGAAAGGAAGAAAGACCATGAGAAATATGTTAAAGGCTACCACGCTGGAAAGGAAATTCCCCCTTTTGGCGGTGGAGAACGGCTGCATCATTTCAAAGGATGCGGACATAACGGTGGCTTTCAGGGTGGAACTGCCCGAACTGTTCACCGTCACCAGTGCCGAGTACGAAGCCATACATTCGGCATGGTACAAGGCAATCAAGGTGCTGCCCGACTACTCCATAGTACACAAGCAGGACTTCTTCATCAAGGAGAACTACCAGCCCGACACGGAAAGGGACGAGCTTAGTTTTTTAAGCCGCTCCTTTGAACGGCACTTCAATGAACGCCCGTTCCTGAACCATTACTGCTACCTGTTCCTGACAAAGACGACAAGGGAGAGAAGCCGCCGACAGAGCGACTTCTCCACCCTATGCCGGGGCAGGATTGTACCGCAGGAGATAGCCGACAAGGAAGCGGCGGCAAAGTTCATCGAAGCGGTCGGGCAGTTTGAAAGGATTATGAACGACAGCGGGTTTGTCACCCTTACCCGGCTGGCGGCATCGGAAATCACCGGGCAGGACGGAAAGGCGGGCATCATCGAGAAATACTTCTCGCTATCGCAGACAGATACCACCTGCCTGAAAGACATCGGGCTGTACCCGGAAGAAATGCGTGTCGGGGACGACATACTGTGCCTGCACACGCTTTCGGACGTGGAAGATTTGCCCGGAAAGGTCGGGACGGACACACGGTTTGAGAAGCTGTCCACTGACCGGAGCGACTGCCGACTGTCATTCGCCGCCCCGGTGGGCGTGCTGTTGTCGTGCAACCACGTCTATAACCAGTTCATCTTCATAGACGACCACGCCGAAAACCTGAAGAACTTCGAGCAGACCGCCCGGAACATGCAATCGCTCTCCCGTTATTCCCGTGCCAACCAAGTGAACAAGGAATGGATAGACGAGTACCTGAACGAAGCGCACAGCAAGGGGCTTGTATCGGTGCGCTGCCACTGCAACGTCATGGCATGGAGTGACGACCGGGAAGAACTCAAACGCATACGCAACGATGTGGGAAGCCAGCTTGCGCTAATGGAGTGCAAGCCACGCCACAACACGGTCGATACGCCCACGCTCTTTTGGGCGGGCATACCCGGAAACGAAGCGGACTTCCCCGCAGAGGAAAGTTTCTACACGTTCTTGGGGCAGGCTCTCTGCCTGTTCGTGGAAGAAACGAACTACAAGAGTTCGCTTTCGCCGTTCGGCATCAAAATGGTGGACAGGGTGAGCGGTCGCCCGCTGCATATCGACATATCGGATTTGCCCATGAAGAAAGGCATCACGACCAACCGCAACAAGTTCATACTTGGGCCGAGCGGGTCGGGTAAGTCTTTCTTTACCAACCACATGGTGCGTCAGTATTACGAGCAGGGGGCGCACGTGCTGCTGGTAGATACGGGTAACAGTTACTTGGGGCTGTCCCAGCTTATCCACAACCGCACGCACGGCGAGGACGGGATTTATTTCACCTACACCAACGAGAACCCGATAGCGTTCAACCCGTTCTATGTCGAGGACGGGGTATTCGACATAGAGAAGAAAGAGAGCATCAAGACCCTTATACTCACCCTGTGGAAGCGGGATGATGAAGCCCCGAAGCGGTCGGAAGAAGTGGCGTTGTCAAACGCCGTGAGTGCCTATATCGAACTGACAGGCAAAGACCATTCGGTAACGCCCTGCTTCAACACGTTCTACGAGTTTGTCCGGGATGATTACCGCCGACAGCTTGAACAGAAGAACGTCAGGGAAAAGGATTTTGACATAAACAATTTCCTGAACGTGCTTGAACCGTACTATCGTGGCGGTGAGTACGACTACCTGCTGAACTCCGACAAGGAACTGGATTTGTTGCACAAACGCTTCATTGTCTTTGAGTTGGACAACATCAAAGACCACAAGATTTTATTCCCGGTAACGACTATCATCATCATGGAAGCCTTTATAAACAAGATGCGCAAGTTAAAGGGAATAAGGAAGTTAATACTAATCGAGGAAGCGTGGAAAGCGATTGCATCGGCGAACATGGCGGACTATATCCGCTACCTCTACAAAACCGTCCGAAAATATTTCGGGGAAGCGATTGTAGTCACGCAAGAGATTGAGGATATTATTTCTTCCCCTATCGTGAAAGAGAGTATCATCAATAACTCGGACTGCAAAATCCTGTTAGACCAAAGAAAATATCTCAACAAGTTTGACAGCATACAGAACCTCTTGGGACTGACCGACAAGGAGCGTTCGCAGATATTGTCTATCAACATGGCGAACCACCCCGGACGGAAGTACAAGGAAGTTTTCTTCTCGCTGGGCGGCACGCAGTCGGCGGTGTACGCCACAGAAGTTTCATTGGAAGAATATTACACCTTCACGACAGAGGAAAGCGAGAAAATGGAACTGTTCGCACTTGCCGACAAGCTGGGCGGCAACCTTGAACTGGCTATCAAGAGGCTTGCAGAAAGCAAACGTAATCCCCAATCATCAACAACTTAAAAATCAGGAACATGAAAAGAACAATTCTCCTTATGGCGGTATGCCTTTGCTTCATCGGCAACGCATCCGCACAGTGGGTGGTGTCAGACCCCGGCAATTTGGCACAGGGCATCATCAACACCACCAAGCAGATAGTGCAGACTTCCACCACAGCCAAAAACACGCTGGACGGCTTCATGGAAGCGCAGAAGATTTTCCAGCAGGGAAAAGTCTATTACGATGCGCTCAAAGCGGTACACGATGTTGTCAAGGGCGGCATCAAGGTGAAGAAGTCCATTGAACTGGTGGCGGAAATATCCGAAATCTACGTGCGAAACTACCAGAACATGCTGGCTGACCCGAACTACACGCCGGATGAACTCACCGCCATTTCAGCCGGGTATGCCAAGCTGCTCTCCGAAAGTGCGGACGTGTTGCAGGACTTGAAGAATGTAGTGAACGTGACGGGTATGTCGCTGACGGATGCCGAAAGGCTGGCGGTAATCAACAACGCCTACAAAAGCCTGCTCAACTACCGCAACCTCGTGAACTACTACACCCGAAAGAACATATCCGTGTCCTACCTGCGGGCAAAGAAGAAGAACGACACAGACCGGGTGCTGGCTCTTTACGGCTCGGCGGATGAACGCTACTGGTAACATATAAATCGGTATGCCTATGTTATTAGCAGCGGTGGATTTTGACAACCTGCACCAAGTGTTGCGGGTGCTGTACGATGAAATGATGCCCTTGTGCAGCAACATGACGGGGGTAGCCAAAGGAATAGCCGGGCTGGGTGCGCTGTTCTATGTAGCCGCCAAAGTGTGGCAGTCGCTCGCACGTGCCGAACCCATAGACGTGTACCCGCTCCTGCGTCCCTTTGCGCTGGGGCTGTGCATCATGTTCTTTCCCACGTTCGTGCTGGGGACTATCAACACGGTATTGTCGCCAGTGGTGAAAGGGTGCAACCAACTTATGGAAACGCAGACTTTCGACATGAACGAATACCGGGCACAGAAAGACCGACTGGAATATGAAGCCCTGATGCGTAGCCCCGAAACGGCTTACCTCGCTTCGGACGAGGAATTTGACAGGCAACTGGAAGAACTGGGCTGGTCGCCCTCCGATATGGTAACTATGACGGGTATGTATATGGACAGGGCGGCGTACAATATAAAGAAGTCCGTCCGGGACTGGTTCAGGGAACTGCTGGAAATGCTCTTTCAGGCGGCGGGGCTGATTATAGACACGCTGCGCACGTTCTTCCTAATCGTGTTAAGCATACTGGGTCCGCTGGCGTTTGCGATTTCCGTCTATGACGGTTTCCAAAGCACGCTGACCCAGTGGATTTCACGCTATATATCCATTTACCTGTGGCTACCCGTGTCGGACTTGTTCAGCAGCGTGCTGGCACGCATACAAACCCTGATGCTACAAAAAGACATCGAGCAGCTTTCAGACCCGAATTTCATTCCTGACGGGAGTAGCACCGTGTATGTAATCTTTATGATTATCGGCATCGTGGGCTACTTCACCATTCCAACGGTGGCAAGCTGGATAGTGTCGGCTGGCGGTACGTCTGCCTATAACCGCAACGTGGCACGGGCTGGGTCAATCGCCGGGGCGGCGGTCGGTGCGGCAAGCGGGAAAGTAACCGGGAAACTACTCAAATAACCAACATCAATATTTAGTATATGGAATTTAAGTCATTAACGAACATCGAAACGAGTTTCCGGCAAATCAGGCTCTTTGCGCTGGTATTCATCTGCCTGTGCGCACTGGTGACGGGCTTTGCCGTGTGGAACTCGTACAGCTTCGCCGAAAAGCAGCGGCAGAAGATATACGTCCTCGACAACGGCAAAAGCCTGATGCTGGCACTCTCGCAGGACATGGCGCAGAACAGACCCGTGGAAGCCAAGTCGCACGTGCGGCGTTTCCACGAACTTTTCTTCACGCTCTCACCCGACAAGGGGGCTATCGAAAGCAACATCAAACGCTCGCTGTTCCTCGCCGACAAGACCGCTTTCAACTATTACAAGGACTTGGCGGAAAAGGGCTACTACAACCGGGTGATTTCCGGAAACGTCACGCAGACGGTGGAGATTGACAGCGTGAAGTGCGACTTCGACCAGTACCCCTACAAGGTGAACACGTATGCCCGCCAGTTGATTGTCCGGGAAAGCAGCCTGACGGTGCGAAGCCTTGTGACCTCGTGCCGCCTGCTCAACGCCACACGGAGCGACAACAACCCGCACGGCTTCATCATCGAAGCGTTCACCATTACCGAGAACAAGGATTTGCAGACCATTAAGAGATAGCCTTATGGAAAGAAAACGAAACTACATCGGAAAGGTGCGGGACTGGGCGGACGACCGCCTGCGCCGAATGTGCGGACGGATTACGCCGGGCAAAAGGCTGGCGGTTATCCTCGTGATGTTCTTCTTCCTTGGCGGCTTGTCTATCTACATTACCGTTTCATCAATCTACAACATCGGGAAGCGGGACGGCAGGCGGCTGCAAATAGAACACATCAGGCAACTGCCGTTGCACGGCAACGACACAACCAAAAGTATCAACCCCTTAAACAGACCGCAATATGGAAGAAGTACAGAAGAATGAGAACGGCACGACCGTACCGCAGGCGGACGGGAAGCCGAAAAAGGAAGATAAACCCAAACGGGAACTTACCCCGCAGCAGGTGCAGCAGCGCAGGAAAATGATAGTCTTCCCGCTGATGTTCCTTGCCTTTGCCGGGTGCATGTACCTGATATTCGCACCCTCCGGCAAAGAGGACGTGAACGTGGAAAGCGTGGGCGGCTTCAACGCCGACATACCCCTGCCCGCAGAGGACGGGATTATAGCCGACAAGCAAAAGGCTTACGAACAGGCGATGATAAGCCGCAGGCAGCAGGAGAAGATACAGTCCTTGCAGGACTTCGGTTTCACCGGGAACGATGAAGCGGAAGAACCGCAAGCGGAAATCGACCTGATGCCGGAAGAGGATGCGAAGCCCCAAAGGGGCGGCGGTGCTTCTTCGGCATACGCTTACCGGGACATCAACCGCCAGTTAAGCACGTTCTATGAAACTCCGGCGGTGGACGAGGAAAAAGAGGACTTGAAGCGGCAGGTAGCGGAACTGACCGATAGGCTGCAACAACAGAACGCCACACCCACCGCTGACGACCAAATGGCACTCTTGGAAAAGTCCTACGAGCTGGCGGCAAAGTACATGAACGGCGGGCAGGGACAAGTCGCACAAGTCCCGGTAACGGGCGACATTGACCGCAAGCCGGATGCGGTGGCGGTGCAGGCTGTCAGGGAAACGACCGTTTCGGGATTGCGGCAGCCCATGAGCGATGCCGACTTCATCCGGGCTTACAGCCAGCCACGAAACTACGGCTTCAACACGGCAGTAGGCACGGGGTACGCTATGGGAAAGAACACGGTAGCCGCCTGCATCCACCAAGACCAAACCCTGACGGACGGGCAGGCGGTGAAACTACGGCTGCTCGAACCCATGCAGGCGGGGAACATAGTCGTGCCGAAGAATACCCTCGTGGCGGGGACGGCAAAGGTGCAGGGCGAGCGGCTTGACATACTGGTGTCCTCGATTGAGTACGCTGGCAACATCATCCCGGTGGAACTCGCCGTGTTCGACACGGACGGGCAAAAGGGGCTGTCCGTCCCGTCCTCTATGGAGCAGGAAGCGTTCAACGAAGCTATGGCGAATATCGGAAGCGGGCTGGGTACAAGCATTTCCTTTGCCCAAAGTGCCGGGCAGCAGGTGGCTATGGACGTGACAAGGGGATTGCTGCAAGGAACGTCCGGCTACCTCGCCAAGAAGTTCCGAACCGTGAAAGTGAAGCTGAAAGCCGGGTACAGGGTGATGCTTTACGCCAAACAACAATAACCATTTTATCAACCGTTAAAATTTCAATTAGCAATGAAACAGATTTTTGTAATGTTCGCCCTCTTGCTGGGCGTGTGTGCGGCAAACGCACAAACCACTGACACCGTGAAGTATGCGGCTGGCAACGACTTGTACCGGGGGATTACCCGGAAACTCCCGTACCGCCAAATGGTTACGCCCTACGGCGTGGAAGTGACCTTTGCCAAGACGGTGCATATCATCTTCCCCGCCGCCGTCCGCTATGTCGATTTGGGAAGCAACCATATCATAGCGGGCAAGGCGGACGGTGCGGAGAACGTAATCAGGGTGAAAGCCACGACAGAGGGCTTTCCGGGAGAAACGAACTTCTCCGTTATCTGCGAGGACGGCAGTTTCTTTTCGTTCAACGCCAAGTACGCCCGTGAACCGGAAATGCTCAACATCGAAATGAAAGACTTCTTGGAGAATGAAGATACGTCCGACTTCTCACATACCCGGATGAACATCTATTTCCGGGAACTGGGGAATGAAAGCCCGCTATTGGTGAAACTGATAATGCAGAGCATCTACAAGAACAATGACCGGAAAGTGCGCCACTTGGGTAGCAAGCGTTTCGGCATACAGTTCTTAATCAAGGGGATTTACACCTATAACGGGATGCTCTATGTACACACGCAGACAAAGAACAGTTCCAACGTGCCTTTCGATACCGACTTCATCAAGTTTAAGATAACCGATAAGAAAGTACCCAAGCGCACGGCTATTCAGGAAACGGTGCTGGATGCGGTACGTAGCTACAACGAGGTGATAGAGATTGCAGGAAAAAGTACCGTGCGCACGGTGTACGCCCTGCCGAAGTTCACCATTCCTGACGACAAGCTGCTGGTCGTGGAACTCTACGAGAAGAACGGCGGGCGGCATCAGACCATACGGGTGGAGAACGCCGACATCGTGAACGCAGAAGTGATTGACGAACTAAAAATCAAATAGGGAATGAAAAGACACATCTTTATAATGATGCTCTTTGCGCTGTGCCTGACCTCGTTTCAGGCACATGCGCAAAGATACCTGCCGGGCATGAAAGGCTTGCAAGTCACGGCGGGCATGGCGGACGGGGTGCATTGGAACTCCGACACGGATTTTGCCTACCACATCGGGGCGGCGTACAGCGTTTACACCAAGAACGCCAACCGCTGGGTGATTGGCGGCGAATACCTGCACAAGAAGTATGACTACAAGGATATGCAGATACCCGTAGAACAGTTCACCGCAGAGGGCGGCTATTACCTGAAATTCCTATCGGACAGGCGAAAGACTTTTTTCCTTTCATTGGGATTGTCGGCTCTCGCCGGGTACGAAACAAGCAACCGAAGCGAAAAGCTGCTGCCGGACGGCTCTACCTTGCTGGATAAGGATTGCTTCATCTACGGCGGTGCGCTGACGCTGGAACTGGAAGCCTACCTGACCGACCGGATAGCCTTGCTTGTCAGTGCAAGGGAACGGGCGTTGTTCGGCTCGGACATAGGCAAGTTCCACACGCAGGTATCTTTGGGACTGAAATTCATTATCAACTGACCGCTATATAATAATGTATATGAAGAATGTAATGTATAAAATCATCATGGGCTGCTACATCGTGGCCGCCCTCGTGCTTGTCACCGCCTGTAATGACAACTTGGATATTCAGCAGGCGTACCCGTTCAGCATCGAAACACTGCCAGTACCCAAAAGGCTGAAAGTCGGGGAAACCGCCGAAATACGCTGCCGACTGGTGCGTGGCGGCTATTACCAGCCGACTACCTATCAGATAAGGTATTTCCAGCCGGACGGCAAAGGGAAGCTGGAAATGGATAACGGCACGGTGTTCCTGCCCAATGACCTCTACCCGCTGGAGAAAGAAACGTTCTGGCTCTACTACACCTCGGCATCGACCGACCAGCAGACGATTGACATTTATATCATCGACAGCTTCGGGCAGATGCAGCAACTTACACTATCATTTAATAATGACAACAGCGAAGAAGAAACGGAAACAATAACCCCCTAATAATAAAACGACATGGTAAAAATAGAATTGGATATAGAAGGCATCTCGTGGTACATAGAAACCACGTTGGAAACAGATACAGTTCCGGCAGTAGGTGACATCATCATTATGGACAAGGACTGTATTTCCGAACGTGACAGTGCTGAATTATGGAAAACGCCGTCCAATCAGGTTTTCAAATGGGCGGACGAAGAAGATGATGCGCCTGTAATGGAATGGTTCGATTGCGACACGGAAATGCTTGTCAATAAACGGACATGGAAATATGACATCGAGGAAGAAGAAACCGTGTGCATACTTGGTGTAAAATTTATTCACTATGAGGATTTATAGTTGCGACATTCGTTTTTATCATCCTCTTGGGAAACCGGGTATGGAATGATACGCAAAGCGTAAATATCGGGCAGACATCCCGCCGGGAAGCATCGGCGGGATGTTTCCATGATAGGGAAAACGAAAGGCTTCTTTGTTACTTTCTTCACCCGCTGGCAGGCTCACGGAAGAAAGTAACGGCGGCAAGCAGCCGCCGTTTTCTATCAACTGGTTTTAAGGCTCTTTATGGACGTGTATTTCTCTAACCACACCTTTACCTGCTCCATGTTATATTCGCCCGTGATGATTGCCGTATGGTCGTCTATAGCTACAAACCGGACACTTTCATAGCTGTTTACCCAGCCTTGCAGGGAACAGACACCCCACGTTGCAACATCTTCAAAAACACTGCGGTCTATCCGGCTGATTGGTTCGCCGAAAACTACCGTCATTATCTGAAAGTCCGGTTTATCCTCCAACAGTTGCAAATGGTGCAGCGTGCCGAACTCGTCTATTTTGCGCCCCCACGCCCACACATCATTATACAAATCATCGCCCCACTGGTGCGGGTGGTCGAAACGGACTTTTACCTCTATGGTGTGTTCGTTTTCTTCTGTGTCCTCGATAACGCCCGTTACCATTAAGCCCGTAAAAATGCACTCGCAACGCCTGCCGATAAGCTCCTTGTTTACTTCTGTTGTTTTCATGTCCCTAAAATTTACTTGTTTATTACTCCGTTCTTCTTCGCTATCCATTCGTCACGCCTGCGGCGGCACTCGTCCAGCGTTTTGGCTACCGTGCTGAAAAGTTCGCCGTCCGTGTGGCGGTAGTCATATTGATAATAAATTTGTCCCCTGAAAGCCCCTAAACAGCATTTCACGAACTTTTCTTCTCCCGGTGTTTGGGTAATGCTTACCCCGTTTTTGTTAAGTGACTGCATGATGTTCTATTTTTTTTAATGGTTATAATATCAGTAAAGAAAGCAACAGCAGGAAAAGCAGAGCCACGCCCAGCGCATAAAGGGCTGAAAGGCAGACCCGGAGCAGGAAACGGGCGGCACAAAACACGATATACGCCGTTATCGCCGTGCCTGCTCCGGCTACGCTGGTAAACCGCCATGCAAGGCAGAGCAGCAACACCCGCCAAAGGATTTTATAAATGCTTTTCCGTTTCATCGCTTGGTCGTTTTTAACGGGCAGGGCTTTGACACCCCGCCCGGATTGGTTGTTATGCCGCACGGAACACAAAACCGTCATCAAACCAGTAATCGCACATAAAAAGGTCACGGGCGAACTTTTCATAATCGAAATAGGTCTTTGCGAACTCCGGCAGGTCGTAGCATTCCTCGATAATTTCATAGGCGAAATCTTCTTCATCGTCATATTGACCCAGATACTCGTCCCGGAAATCACGTACAAGGTCGTCCGCATCTTCCTCGCCCAAATCATGGCTTTTATAGTTGCACCACACGAAAAAGGCTTCCTGCTCGGTGTCGCTCAAATCCTCCACCGCATCACGCAGGGCGAAGAAGTTTTCAGAAATCCAGCTTTCGCCGATTAAGCCCTCCGGCACGTTCTCCCAGTCCTGAAACATGTATTCCGCATCTTCCTCGTCCTTGTGAAGTTCCCGGCAGGCTTCATAAAATTCTTCCTTGTCCGAATAGTCCGAAAGGTCGAGCCATGCGCCGGACAATGAACCGTTGTTGTACTTGGCATAAGTGCCTACATAAACTTTTGCTTCCGATAATACCTTTGCTTCCATATTGCTGTAATTTTTTAAGTTTTTAATTTTATGCGGATTTGAGAGGTGAGGGAGTTGAAGTTTCACTGAATTTTTTTCCTGTTTCCCGTAAATCCGACTTTTTTTTTATGCGTCTTCCGGTCGGGTCGGTCGTTTTCGTTTCACATAGGCGTAAAAGGGTAGTGTTTAGAGTTTGCAAGGTTTTGGGCAAAAAATACCTCGCAAGGCAGGGAAGATTTTTTCGCCAAACCGGAACGGCTCGACCTTGCAAAATCGTGAAGAACACGTAACTACCTTTGCCTATTGAAATGATTAAAACGACTGTCCCGGCTGGGGGACTGCGTAAGAGGAAGATTTACAAATAGGGAAACTGGGGAAAAGTGCCTGTTCTCTTTCATCTTTTAGGGAACACTCCATGCGGGCGGGAAAGGCAAGGGTGTTGTGAGCTTGCTTGCAATACGCTTGTGCGGGTTTCCAACGGCTCTTTTCACGAAATACAGTCAGCCATGCCACGCACGGCTGGCGTTTCGGGAAATGTGCCAGTTGGAAAAGGATATAAAAAATGCGGGTAGTCGGTAGACTGCCCGCAAGGTGGAAGAATGTACAATGCTGGGATATAGGTTATTAAGTGGAATTTCGTTACCGAAATCGTTACCTATTCGTTCTTGCCACGGTTATAGGTAACGAAACCTACCGGACGGCGTTCTTTCTGTTGTTTCGACTGGCTCAAAAGCTGGGTAAGGACTTGGTACAGTTCGTTGAACTGCGCATCGGTGCTTACCTCCAGTTCCTCGATGCGCCTTGACAGTTCCTCGTAACCGATTGCCATTTGGCGCATGAGGACAAAAGCCCGCATGATTGAAATGTTTACTTCTATGGCTACTTTGGAGCGGAGAACCGAAGAAAGCATGGCTACGCCCTGCTCGGTGAAAGCCATAGGCATAGCAACGCCGAAGTTGTAAGCAGGGGGTATCACATTTTGTGATACCCCTATGGATAACAGCAAGTTAGCTTCCTCTTGGGTGAGTACAAACATAAAATCACCCGGAAAACGCTCGATATTGCGCTTGACCGCCTGCTTCAAGGCTCGTGTTTCCACTTGGTAGAGTTCTGCCAAATGATAATCGAGCATCACCCGGCAACTTCTGACCTCAAAAATCTTGTTTTGGATAATCTGCAAATCCATAATCGTATATTTTAGGAGATTTAGCAATGTTGGAATAATAGTAAGGACTGGTCACAAATTGTGACCAGTTCCATATAATCAAGATTACATGGCAACTTCCTTGTAAATCTTCTCAATGCCGACAAACTTCTTGTCAAGCCCCTGCATATCGCTGCCTATCTTGCTGTTGGTGATGCGGGCGTAGATTTGCGTAGTTTCTATGTTTGTGTGTCCCAGCATCTTGGACACCGTTTCAATGGGTACGCCCTTTGACAGCGTGGTGGTCGTGGCGAACGTGTGCCGGGCAAGGTGGAATGTCAGGTTCTTTTTAATACCGCATATATCGGCAATCTCTTTCAAGTAGGCGTTTAGCTTCTGATTGCTGATTACGGGAAGTATCTTGCCGTCCGGCAACTTGCCCTTGTACTTCTTCAAAATCATCTTGGGAATATCCAGCAGGGGGACATTCACGTCCGTGTTGGTCTTTACCCGCTTGGTGATTATCCAAAGGTTGCCGTCAAAAGACTTTTGGATATTCTCCTGCCGCAAATTGGCGACATCGCTGTATGCCAGACCGCAGAAACAGGAAAAGACGAACAAGTCCCTGACGTGTTCCAGCCGTTCGGAAACCATTTTCTTTTTAAGGATAATTTTAATCTCGTCCTCTGTCAGATAACCCCTGTCCACTTTTTCCAGCCGGATTTTGTAGCTGGCGAAAGGGTCGCCCACCAGTATGCCGTTGTTACGGGCGATGATGATGATACGCTTGAAGAACTGCATGAACTTGGCGGTGGTGTTGTAGCCGCACTTGCAGGCGGTACGCAAATACAACTCAAAATCGGTAATGAACATCGGGCTTATCTCCTTTATGGATATGTCCGATACGTTGTACTTGCTTTGGATAAATTCAGCGAGGTGGCGGCGGGTCACTTCATACTTGCGGTAGGTCGCTATCGTCTTGGATATGCCTACAAGCTGCTTCACATCGTCATTGTGCTTTTGGAACAATGAAAGGATTGTTTCGTGGCTCTCGCTGTGTCCCAAGAACTCGTTTTTCACTTTCTCGGCGGTCACGTAATTGTCACGCCGCTGCATTTCGTGGTAAATGGTATTCAGGGAAGAACGTATGTCGTCCAAAAGGGCGTTTATCCTCCCGGCATCCCTGCCTTTGGCTTTGCCCGCAGTAATGCTCCAGTTGTCGGGCTGGATGCTCTGTTTCGTACTGAACTGGCAAAGTTTGCCGTCTATGGTGATGCGTGCCATAATCATAACCTCGCCGTTTTTCTTTTCAGAACCTTTCTTCAAATAAAAAAGAACCTTGAATGTCGATTTCATAACTCACTTTTTTTAGTTGCAAAATTAATTTTTACCTCTCGTTTTCGAGTTATGCAGACTATGGACTAATCAAGTCATTATCAGGTCATTTATGGACAAATCGTTACCGTTTTTGTCCGGCGGGGAATAGGTAACGATTTAGTAACGAAACTTTGTCTTTTACCGTACTTTTGAAGTCTTGGAAGCAGGACTTTCGGGCAATAAAAAAAGCCACAAATCATTGATTTGTAGCTTTTTGTCCGTTTGCTGACCATTTCTGTCCAGCACGTTCAGCGGAGAGACAGGGATTCGAACCCCGGGTGCCTCGCAGCACAACGGTTTTCAAGACCGCCGCAATCGACCACTCTGCCACCTCTCCAAAACTTCTTTTTCAGAAGTGCTTTTCTTTTAAAGCGGTGCAAAGATACAAATCATTTTTTATTCTACAAACTTTTCTGCACAAAAACAGAGCAATTATACCAAAATTCTTGTTTATACCCACTACGGAACGAACATAACGGCATTTAGGCTATTTGTTGAAATTTATCAAGGGCAAGACAGAGTTTTATAACTTACTGGCTATCAGTATATTTACAAAGAGCCACATTCAGTATACGATTGAACCCTATTCAGTATACGACTGAATGGCATTCACTATACGACTGAATTAGGTTCAGAATACGACTGTTCCTTAAACCTACATCATTTGTAAATAATGCAGATTATTATTCGGTTCTTGTTTCAATTCATAAACCACATATAAAGAAAGTATTAACATCTCTACTCCCCCGGACATTCACTACCTAATAATAGTTATTTTATGCTGTTCAACATAAAAAGAGAAGTATCTCTTATAAAATTACGGAATTTATTCAGTATTTTTGCGCGCTCTAAAGGATAACATTATCTAACCTACTAACAAAAACAAATTTTATGGAATTGAACAAAACCTTTACCAATGGGCTTTGGAATAAAGAAATCAATGTCAGTGATTTCGTCAGTAAAAACATCGCACCCTATACCGGAGATGCATCTTTCCTGCAGGGACCTACCGAACGTACCAAACGTATCTGGGACATCTGTCTGAAGGCTCTCGAAGAAGAAAGGAACAACAATGGCGTCCGTTCACTGGACAATACCACCGTATCTACCATCACTTCTCATAAAGCCGGGTATATTGATAAGGACAATGAACTTATTGTCGGTTTGCAGACTGATGAACTGTTGAAACGATCCATCAAACCTTTCGGAGGCATCAACGTGGTAGCAAAAGCATGCCGTGAAAACGGAGTGGAAGTGGACGATAAAGTAAAAGACATCTTCACCCATTACCGCAAAACACATAACGACGGCGTATTCGATGTATATACCGAAGAAATCCGTTCCTTCCGCTCACTGGGATTCCTTACCGGATTGCCCGACAACTATGCCCGCGGACGTATCATCGGCGACTACCGCCGATTGGCTCTCTACGGCATCGACCGTCTGATTGAAGCCAAGCAGGAGGACTTGCGCAACCTCACCGGCCCGATGACCGAAGCACGCATCCGTCTACGCGAAGAAGTGGCAGAACAAATCAAAGCTTTGAAGGACATCAAGGTTATGGGCGAATATTACGGACTCGACCTCAGCCATCCGGCTACATCAGCTCAAGAGGCCGTGCAATGGGTATACATGGCATATCTTGCTGCCATCAAAGAGCAGGACGGAGCAGCCATGTCACTGGGTAACGTATCTTCGTTCCTCGATATATTCATTGAATACGATCTGGCTCACGGAAAAATCAATGAGACGTTTGCACAGGAACTGATAGACCAGTTCGTCATCAAGCTGCGCATGGTACGCCATCTGCGTATGCAATCATACAATGATATCTTTGCCGGTGACCCGACTTGGGTGACCGAAGCCATCGGAGGACGCTTCAATGACGGACGCGTGAAGGTCACCAAGACTTCTTTCCGCTTTTTGCAGACGCTATACAACCTCGGTCCTTCTCCGGAACCGAACTTGACCGTATTGTGGAGTCCCGAACTGCCGGAAGGCTTCAAGGATTTCTGCGCCAAAGTTTCTGTAGATACCAGCTCCATCCAGTACGAAAACGACAACCTGATGCGTGAAGTGCGCAACTGCGACGACTACGGCATCGCCTGCTGTGTATCCTACCAAGCCATCGGCAAACAAATCCAGTTCTTCGGCGCACGTGCCAACCTTGCCAAGGCCCTGCTGCTCGCCATCAACGGTGGACGTTGCGAAAATACCGGAACTGTCATGGTGAAAGGTATTCCCGTATTGACCGGTGAGACATTGAAGTTTGAGGAAGTTATGGCCAACTACAAGAAGGTACTGACTGAAATAGCCCGTGTCTACAACGAGGCCATGAATATCATCCACTACATGCATGATAAGTATTATTATGAGAAAGCCCAGATGGCATTCATCGATACCGACCCACGCATCAATCTGGCATACGGTGTTGCCGGCCTTTCCATCGCCATAGACTCACTGTCTGCCATCAAATACGCCAAAGTCACTGCACGCCGCAACGAAATCGGCCTGACCGAAGGTTTCGACACTGAAGGTTCATTCCCCTGCTTCGGCAATAATGACGACCGTGTGGACCACCTGGGAGTAGACCTCGTTTACTATTTCAGCGAAGAACTGAAAAAGCTGCCTGTCTACAAGAATGCCCGTCCCACCCTTTCCTTGCTGACTATCACCTCCAACGTGATGTACGGCAAGAAGACCGGTGCCACTCCGGACGGACGCGCCAAAGGTGTTGCCTTTGCTCCGGGTGCCAACCCAATGCACGGACGTGACAAGAACGGTGCCATCGCTTCCTTGAGCTCCGTAGCCAAATTGCGCTACCGCGACTCGCAGGACGGCATCAGCAATACGTTCTCCATTGTTCCCAAATCACTGGGCCCGACACCGGAAGAACGTGTAGAGAACCTGGTAACCATGATGGACGGCTACTTCACCAAAGGTGCCCACCACTTGAACGTAAACGTACTGAACCGCGAAATGCTGGAAGATGCCATGGAACATCCTGAAAAGTATCCGCAACTCACCATCCGCGTTTCCGGCTATGCCGTGAACTTCGTGAAGTTGAGCCGCGAGCATCAGTTGGAAGTCATCAGCCGTTCATTCCACGAAAGAATGTAATATGATAAATGTACACTCCTACGAAAGTATGGGAACATTCGACGGGCCGGGTCTCCGGCTCGTCGTTTTCCTGCAAGGATGTCCGTTCCGTTGTCTGTATTGTGCCAATCCGGATACGATTGATGTAAAAGGAGGCACTCCCACCACTCCGGAAGAGATTCTGCAAATGGCTATCAGCCAAAAGGCATTCTTCGGGAAGAAAGGAGGTATTACTTTCTCCGGCGGTGAGCCTACCCTGCAAGCAGAAGCGCTGATTCCTCTTTTCAAGGAGCTGAAGGCGAACGGCATCCATATCTGTCTGGACAGTAACGGAGGCATCTGGAATGAAAAGGTGGAAGAGCTCTTTAGCCTGACTGACCTCGTGCTGCTGGACATCAAGCAATTCAATCCCGAACGCCACCGTACGCTGACGGGACGAAGCAACGAACAGACACTCCGCACCGCTGCCTGGCTCGAAGAACATGAACACCCCTTCTGGCTGCGCTATGTACTGGTCCCCGGTTACAGCGATTCGGAAGAAGACACCCGCCTGCTGGGTGAAAGTCTTGGCAAATACCAGCAGATACAACGGGTGGAAATACTTCCTTATCACCGTCTGGGCGTTCACAAATACGAAGCCATGGGATGGGATTACAAATTGAAAGAAGTGAAGGAAAATACTCCGGAACAACTGGAACGGGCAGAAAAACTGTTCAAAGAGTATTTCACGAATGTGATAACCAACTAAAACAGAAAAGCAAGGCTGTCCGGATATGATTCCAGACAGCCTTGCTTTTCATTTATAGGGTAAGAATCCTATTCTTTCAAGTTATAGGTAATCTGCTGTACATCATCACTACTGCCACCCACCATAAAGACGAAATCACCAGGTTCTACCATATAATTCATCTCATTGTCATAGAATCCCAGTGCATCGTCAGTTATCTGAAAAGCTACAGTTTTGCTTTCACCCACATTCAGATGAATTTTCCTGAAGCCCTTCAATTCCTTTATCGGACGCGTAACAGAGGCTACCTTATCCTGCACATACAATTGAACTACTTCCTCTCCTGCACACTTACCGGTATTAGTCACTTTTACCGACACCTCCGTATGGACGCCTGCAGCCTTGCCCGGCAGCAGTTTCAAATCAGAATATCCAAAATCCGTGTACGAAAGCCCATATCCGAAAGGATAGGCAGGCTCAGTGGAAGCATCGATATAAGATGCCTTATAGGTCTGTTTCAATGCGGTAGGGCGGCCGGTGCTCTTATTCTGATAATAAATGGGAATCTGTCCTACGTGTGCAGGAAATGTCATGGGCAATTTAGCCGAAGGATTATACTCTCCCCACAACACATTGCATATGGCATTGCCGGCCTCACTTCCCAGCCACCAAGTACACAGTACCGCATCAGCATGTTCCCTTATCTCATTGAAGATTACCGGACGCCCACACATGACAAGAGCAATGACAGGTTTTCCAGTCTTTGCCAGTTCCGACACCAGTTTCTGCTGCCCCTCGGGTATGGCTATATTCACTTTGGAAGCCTTCTCGCCACTCTGACCGAATCTCTCGCCTACCGCCACAACAATGACATCCGAAGCCTCAGCAGCCTGTAATGCTTCCTGCAATCCGGTCAACTGATTGCTCTTCATATCATAGCCTTCAGCATAGCTCACCTCCAGTCCTTTCCGGACCAATGCATCATATAAGGTCACCACTTTGTTCCGGTCCGTAGTGGCAGCCCAAGCACCTGCCATATCGTACTGGGATTTTGAGAGTCCTCCTATCAAGGCTATCTTCCTCGTCTGTGCCGTCAACGGAAGCACAGATTCCCTATTCTCCAGCAATACAACGGAACGCTCGGCCATACGGAGCGAAGCATTACGGACTTCGGGCGCATTGAGTATTCTGGCCGCTCTTTCCGGATTACAGTAGCGAAAAGGGTCCTCAAACAATCCCAACTCATATTTCTTCTCCAATATACGCCGTACTGCATCATCAAGCACACTCTCCTTTACTTTCCCTTCTTGAACAAGCTCCTTCAGATAAGTCAAGTAGCAGGTACTTACCATCTCCATGTCCAGACCAGCATTCAGCGCTTTGGCTGCGGCATCTTTCTTGTCAACAGCATAACGGTGGTTCACCAATTCCTCTACCGAATTATAATCGGACACAACAAATCCCTTAAATCCCCACTGCTCTCTCAATAGCCGGTTGAGCAAGAAATCATTGGCAGTACAAGGAATATTATTAAAATCATTGAAAGCACTCATCACGGTAGCTGCTCCTACCTTTATGGCCGCCTTATAGGGAGGCATATAAAAATTGGCAAAGTGGCCCATTGACATATCCACACTATTATACTCCTTTCCTGCTATCGGTGCACCATATCCGGCAAAATGTTTCATACATGCCATGACAGTCGTCGTGTCTGCCAAATCGTCTCCTTGCAAGCCTCTGACACGCGCCTCCGCTACCCGAGAACCATAATAAGGGTCCTCACCGGCCCCTTCCATGACGCGTCCCCAACGTGCGTCCCACGAAATATCCACCATCGGGGCAAAAACCCAGTTCAAACCATCGGCGGCACTTTCCAAAGCATTGTAGCGTGCAGCTTCCTCAATCATGGCCAAATCGAAACTTGCAGCCTCGGCAAGCGGAAGCGGAAATCCGGTACGATAGCCGTGGATAACATCCAGTCCGAAAATTAAAGGAATGCGCAAACGCGATTGCAAAGCAAGCTCTTGATAACGGCGTATATCCTTTACTCCTATCACATTCAGCATAGAGCCTATTCTGCCTTGCCGGACATACTCTTCTTTAGGAATATTTCCACCGTCGGGTCCGGTAAAATTCCCTCGGTAGGTGCATTGTGCAAGCTGGCCTATCTTTTCATCCAGCGTCATCTGCTTCATCAAGCTTGAGATGAATTTCTCCTTCTCCGTAGTTTGTGCCGAGGTAAAGGTGTTACCAAGTCCCCACAGACAAACCATCAGTATTATTATCTTTTTCATACTGCCATTCTTGTTTTGATATTTATTTTATCATAAAACAACAGTTGCCTTCAATGGTAAATCAGCTGAAGAAGGACCTGCCAGAATCTCAAAAGTCCCCTTTTCCACTACAAACCGATGTGATTCCACATCATAGTAGGCAAAGGCTTCCTCATCCAGCAATATCCGAACGCGCTTGGTTTCACCCTTCTTCAAGTAAACCTTATCGTAGCCTTTCAACTCCTTCAATGGACGCGGAACAGAACATTCCACATCCCGCACATATACCTGAGCCGCTTCCGCAGCATCCATCTTTCCGGTATTCTTGATGTCAAAGCTTACCGTAACCCGGCTTCCCCCCGTCTTCTCAACACTCAGATTACTATATTCAAAACTACTGTATGACAGTCCATACCCGAAAGGATAGAGCGGCTGCTTTCCGTTCCGGTCATATCCCCTATAACCTACGAAAACACCTTCGGCATACTGCACCCGTTTATGAGGTACATTGCGATTGTCATAATAATTACCATATACCGGATTATCTTCCCATTTTTCCTCGATGCTGACTGGTAGTTTGCCACTTGGCGAAAGCTTGCCCGTAATGATTTCGGCAAGGGCCTTTCCACCCTCCTGCCCCGGATACCATGCCATCAAAATAGCTTGTACACTCTGCCCCCAATTGCGGAAATCTATTCCACCTCCGGCATTCACCACCACAGCCACATTATCATGAAGTGAAGCCACTTTATTAATGAGATATTCCTGCCCGTATGACAATGCAAACGGACGGTCGAACCCTTCACCTTCTGTACTGCTGTTGAACCCGGCACATACAATAACATTCCTGGCATGCTTCAGTGAAGAGGCCAAACGCTCCTCATCCATCATTCCTGCCTGGAAACTGACAGTCGCCTCACCCACATTATCAAAATATTCAATACGCAACCGGTATATCTCCCCTGCACTGACCTGCATAAATGCACTGCGGGTACTGAATGAATGGTTCCCCCAATCTCCGGTAATCAGCTTATCGTTTACAAACAGACGGTATCCGTCATCGCCAGCCAGCTGGAACTTGACAGTTCCATCCTTGTCAGCCTTGTAAACTCCCGTCCAACGGGCAGAAAACTGATCTACCGGCATGCCGTCGAACGGTGCACCGTATTTCCAGGCATGGTCTATGGCAGGCTCTATGGCAGCTTGAAAGAGTTCTCCGGTAAGATTACGAGTATTATAATATTCGCCCTTAAAACCGTTTTGCGTAAAACTGCCATCCGTATAAATCTGTTGGGACATATCCTTATAAAGAATGCTGTCAGACAGCAGCTCTATCTGTCTGCCGCCCTTCAACTGAACCATACCGTCATAGAGTGACACTACCGAATAAGGGGTGACAAATCCGCTTCCTCCTCCTGTGGGAATAATATCGGCATTAGGCCCGATTACCAATGTTCTACCGTTCCGGTAAGGCAACGTACCGTTA
Source organism: Bacteroides sp. AM41-16 (assembly GCF_003603495.1). Lineage (NCBI taxonomy): Bacteria > Pseudomonadati > Bacteroidota > Bacteroidia > Bacteroidales > Bacteroidaceae > Bacteroides > Bacteroides sp. AM41-16. The sequence goes on from NZ_QTNE01000028.1 coordinate 21,106, forward strand.
TCATTTTTCAATAAGACTACTCCTTCTCTCGCCAAGTCAAGTGCAATTTCCTTAGACTGTGCATTGTCTTTATCGATAGATTTATCTTCTCTCGGAGTATCAAGTGCTCCAAAAGCAATCAATGTCTGGAGTATATGCCGGACTTTGGCGTCAATGGTCTCTTCCTTCACGATACCATTCTCTATTGCCGGAATAAGAATTTCCCTGGTCATGAATTTACCGACGGGCATTTCCAAATCCAACCCTCCATTAGCGGCTCCCACACCGGAATATACAGATGTCCAGTCAGACATCAGGATACCTTTAAATCCCCACTGCTTGCGTAATACATCAATGTTCAGCCAGCTGTTTTCGGTGGCATGTACCCCGTTCAGCGGATTATAGCTATCCATGACCGCCCCTACTCCTGCTTCCTGCACAGCTTTTCGGAACGCGGGAAAATAAATTTCCTGCAGCGTGCGTTCATCCACATCTGAGCTGGCATGATGTCTGCTCCACTCCTGGTTATTGGCCGCAAAATGCTTCACCGTAGCCATAACTCCCTCTTCCTGCACTCCCAAGATATATTCTTTAGCAGTTTCGCCCGTCAAATAAGGGTCTTCACCAAAATACTCATAGTTTCGCCCGCATAGAGGAGAGCGGTAGATATTGACTCCAGGCCCCAACAGAATACTTACCCCACGGGCCTTTGCATCCCGGGCCAAACCATGTCCCAGCTCTCTAGCCAACTTACGGTTCCATGTCGAAGCCGACAAGATGCCACAAGGATACAAGGTACTTTGAGTATTGTTACGTATGCCTTGCGGACCATCGGCCATCCTGATTTCGGGTATGCCAAGCCGGGGTACAGCCCGGATATAAAAAGATTTGGGACCGGAAATGTAATCGATTTTTTCTTCCAGCGTCATTTGAGAAACCAACTCCCTGGCACGCTGCTCCACCTGGGGAGTAATACACACTTGTGCTTTTGCCGTGATTGCACAACAAAGCAATAGCCCGCTTAAGGCTACTTTCTTTTTAATCTTCATTTTGTCTATTTTACTACGTGTTTGTTATATTGCCGGGCATGTCCCGACCTACTTTCTTTCTTCTCAATCAATAAAAAACCGTGTCCCTTCATCCACCAACGAAGAAACACGGCCGAAAGTTATTAAGAAAATTCTGAATCTACAAGAAAGTGGACAAAAACATGTCTGTCCTGCTATCAATAAGTAAGACGTATACCGGCCTGCAACGTAAAGTTACACGGGTTCTCCTTGCGTATAGTCTGTATCGACGAACCGTCATCAAAGAAATAAGATACTCCCGGTTCCACATACAGGCCCACCCTATTGCTTATGTTATACTGGGCACCGACAGCACCCATGACAGAAAGCTGTACCGGTTTCACAGTCTCACTCTCAGTACCAATCTTGCCATACACACATTTTTCAATGGCACCCCCCGCCGAAACGTACATCGTAAAGTTCTTTGCATCCACAAAGTTCCAGTTGGCCCGTACCGGAATGCCAATATAATGCAGCTTCTGGCTTATCTTTTCCGAGCTGCCCTCATACCTTACGTCAGAAGCAAGATAGGTATACGTCAGCCCGCTTTCCACAGAGAAACCCTTCGCCAAGTTTTTCCGCACCGAAACACCGAAACTGAGCGGTTGTTTATGGTCTATATCCGCAATTTTCTTTTCGCGTCTTTGCAGATAGGGCATACCATCCTTAAAAACCAGTTCCTGCCCGTCGGGAATAGTAACAATGCCATTGGCCGTAGAGGATAAATCTACGTTACCGCCATAAATAGGACTTCCAGGCATGTAGTCCGACATCACATTCGCTTCCCCTTCATTCGCCAATGAAAAACCTCCCGTATTTCCTACGGACAAGCCAACCGCCCATCCTTTAGCATCCCTACCAGAACTGTTTTTTTCCGGAAGATGCAGTTTGTCCCGGCCTGACGGACGATAGCGGTCTTCCCTTGTCTCCGGTTCCTCGGTCTGCATTGTAGTTTCATGGTCCGTATCTTCCACTACCGGTTCTTCCGCCTGCTGTCCAATACCGACAACCTCATCTGCAGTTTCAACCGGCAGCATTTCCTCCTGCTGTTCTTCGCCAACCGATATTCTGATATGTTGTGCAACCAAAGGGTGACTTGCCTCCTTATTGGGCGCCGATGCATTTCCATGTGCCCGATAAGCAGGCTCTATGGAATTAGTCCGTATGGCAGGTACTGTCTGTTCCGGCAAGACGTCCGGAGCCACAGCCAAAGCGGGCACTGACGTATGCCGCATTTCATTCCCTACCGGACTCTGCAACAGCCACAGACTGACGGACGAAACCGCCACCAGCAACACAGCTGCCGCGGCCACCGCCCAGCGACGGAAAGGTATCATCCTATGCGGTCCGGTTATCGGAGCTCCGGAAACGGACAATTCCTTCTCCAACCGCTCCCATCCGGCAACCGGCAGCGGTTCGGAATAGTCTTCCAGCTTGTCCTTTATCTTTTTCAACCACAATTCATCTTCCATACGTTCCTTCATTTAATCATTTCTTTTCATCCACTCACGTACTTTTGCCGCTAAAGTCGCTTTAGCACGCGTCAACTGCGAGGCAGAGGATTTTTCATTAATTCCCAATAGTCGAGCAATCTCCTTATGGGATTTCTCTTCAAAAATATATAAGTTGAATACGGTACGATAGCCGGCAGGCAATTCACTGATAAACTGCATCAGTACCTTTTGAGGAATGACATCTATTGACGAACCTTCCGGTTCCTCATAAGCTTCGGGTGCATTCTCCAAGGCCGATGACTGATTCATCACATCATTTTTCCGCAAATACTGCAACACCGTATTCACCATTACGCGTTCCATCCATGCCCGCAGAGAACCCTCTCCCCGCCAAGTGAACTTATCGAAAGAATCAAAAAGTTTCAGAAAACCGTCATGCATCAGGTCTTGGGCAGTCTCCTGGTCACCTGCATAACGGAGGCATACGCTGAGCATGCGTCCCGCATAGCGCTCATACAGTTCTTTGCGGGCAAGATTGTCTCCTTGCCTACAGCGTTCTGCCAATTCCTGTTCTTCCATTCTCTCTTTTAACACGTGTTTACCCTATAAATGCAATCGGCGCAAAAATACTGCATCAGGCAGAGAAGAAAATCATACTTTCATTTCTTTAACAGTATACTACGCAGTATTTAGCTTTTCACCGCATTTTTTGAATACAAAAATAAGTTTTAAACAGAAAAAGAGCTAAAACCTACCACTTATGAAGAAACTGAGAATGACATTGGCAGCATCCATGCTTTTATTCCTGACTGCCATTGTATTGCAATCATGCCTGGACGATTGGGATGACAAATATGACACTTTGTTCGCCGTAGGTACGGTAAAGGTCATCGAAGGAAAAGACTACTATTTCTCACTGGACGAAGGCAGTAAACTATATCCCAGTGACACAACCTATGTTCACGACTATGCCGTAATAGACGGCCAGAGGGCTTTCATCTACTTCCGCGAACTGGAAGAGAAACTTCCAGGCTACGAATATAATGCCCAAATAAAGCACATCGAAAACATTCTGACCAAAGACATCTACTCCATGCCTGCCGAAAAGGCAGACAGTATCGGAGACGACAACATCAACGCCACGGATTTATGGATTACGGGCGAGTATCTGAACATCAAATATCAATTCTACCACAGCAACAACGAAGATAAGAAGCACATGCTGAACCTGGTCATCAATGAAGCATCCACCGGCGAAAACGACAAACCGGATTACGTCAATCTCGAATTCCGCCACAATGCCTACAATGACAGCCAGCTCACGCTGGGCACCGGACTGGCCTCCTTCAAGCTGGACAATATAGCGGAACAACTGAAAGAGAAAAAAGGGCTGAACATCCGTGTCAAAAGTCTATATGACGGTGAACGGTTCATGACCATAGACATTAAAAAAGAAAACAACTAAATCTCCTGAAAACACATCTTTCAACATCTCAATGAGAAGCGGAGTGACATTTCAATATGTTGCTCCGCTTTATTTTTCCATATCCCGCTTAAATTCATCTTTTTCTTTGTCTATCCACCGGGAAACCCCTACATTTGTAAGAATTTTCACAATAGCAAACATTAAAACGGTCCAAAGGATATGAAATACATACTGGGAACAGTAATTGCAATACTCTGCTCGTTCACCTGCACAGACACCCTATATGGAAAATCTCCCGCAACAGACGTCGACGATATTCTGATAATCAACACTTATACAGAAGCCAATCCCTGGAGTAATGATTTCATCACCTCCATTGTGAACATGGCATCACAGAACAGCCACATCGGAGTATACACCGCACACATGAAAATGCTGACACTTGACGAGGAAAATAAACTGAAGACATTCAAAGAGAGCTTGTTCAAGAGTTACAAGAACCCTAAACTTATCGTGCTTATCGGATGCGGAAGTTTCATCATGTGCGATGAACTGAACCGGCAGTGGCCCGATATCCCCATGATATTATGTGGTGAGAGGGATTATACCGGTCCTAAGGAAACAATGATACGCGAGCACGCCCTGCCCCGCACAGAGCGTATTCCCATCAGTGACCTACAGAAGAAGTACAATCTGACCTTAATGCAATCCAGTGTATACCTGAACGAGAACCTGCAACTCATGAAGCAACTCATCCCCAAAATGGATAAGGTCATGTATATAGGGGATGAAACATACATCTGCCAGCAGAACGACTATGACTTGTCCGAGATTATCCGTGAAAAGTATCCGGAGTTGGATTACCAGTTCCTTAGTGCGAAGGACATCCGAACGGACAGCCTTTTCAATATACTGAACCACGTGAATCCCCATACTACCGGAGTCATCTTTTCATCCTGGCTGTACAAGAGCTCTCCCCATGACAATATCATGAGGAGTAATTCCCACCGGGTCATCTCTACCGCCCCCATCCCTTTGTTTTCGCTAAGGGCCATCGGTATTGAAGAAGAAGGGGGGATTGTAGGCGGCTACATTTACAACAAAGAGAAATATAATGCCCGGCTACTGGAAACCATCCACAAGATATTGGATGGTACCCCGGCACGCAACATCCCGTTATACTATCCCGACGACGGAGCCCCCGTATTCAACTATAAATCCCTTCTGCAGCGTGACCTGAATCCGAAGCTATGCCCCAAGGGTACCATATTCTACAACATGCCTCCCACCTTCTGGGAGAAGTACGAATATGTCATTATCAGTATCACTGCCGCAATCATAACTCTGCTGTTCTTTTTCCAATATCTCCGCCTACAGTCACTGAGTAGAATCAAAAGATTACAGCAGCAACAACTGGACAGCAATCTCAAATACCGAAATCTGATAAACAACATGCCCATCCTATACATGTATGAGAAACTTATAAAAGATGAAAAAGGGCGCATTACTGACACCTTATATATAGATGTCAACAATTTCTTCGAAGACAGATTTATCATGCGCAAAGAGGCTGTCGGCAAGCGGGGAAGCGAATTATTTCCCGAATCCATGAACGAGTTCCTCCATTTCATGAATATCGCATTGAAGGAGAAACGTTCCGTAACTTTCCCCTATTATTACAAGAAGATAGACACTTTCTACGACATTGTAGTCAAGGCAAGCGACAATGGCGAATACATGCACGTCTTCTGCGTTGACAGCACCGAGTTGCACCACACCCAAATACAGTTGAGGTCGACAAACCGGAAACTTTCCATGGCACTCGACGTTGCCAACATCGTACCATGGAAATGGAACCTCCGGACACACACCATACTCTGCGATGTCAACAAGCCGATAGAGCTCAGCAATAATGCCGGTATCATGGACGATGAACAGCTGTCCGTACCCGACAGCCAGTATTTCTCCAAAATACACAAGGAAGACCTGGAAAAAGTGAAACAAGCCTATACAGACCTGATTGAGGGACGTATCCAGAAAGTCAAGGAGGAATACCGCGTCATCAATCATGCCGACGGACACAAACACTTCGACTGGGTGGAGGCCCAGGCCGCCGTAGAAACCTACGACGAGAACAATAAGCCGCTGACCCTGGTGGGCTCTTCGCTGGTTATCACCGAACGGAAAAAGATGGAGACGGAACTGGTTTCCGCCAAGAACCGTGCGGAAGAGTCGAATAAACTGAAATCCGCATTCCTCGCCAACATGAGCCATGAAATCCGTACGCCGCTCAATGCCATTGTGGGATTCTCCGGAATATTGGCTTCCACCGAAGAGGAGGAAGAAAAACAAGAATACGTCAGCATCATTGAGAACAACAATACTTTGCTGCTGCAACTCATCAGTGACATTCTGGACTTGTCAAAGATAGAAGCAGGCACAATGGAATTCATTGATACGGATTTTGAATTGAACAAAGTGATGAGAGAGCTGGAAAGTTTGCTCTGCCTGAAGCTATCGCCCGAAAAGAATGTCACCCTCTCCTTTGAGCCCGGACTGCCCGAATGCCACATTCATTCCGAGCGTAACCGCTTGTCTCAACTCGTCATCAATCTGGTGACCAATGCCATCAAGTTTACCCAAGAAGGCAGTATCCGTTTTGGCTACAAGCTGCAAGACGACAAGATGCTTTATTTCTACGTATCCGATACGGGATGCGGTATCCCCGAAGACAAACAAGAGAGCATATTCGGCCGCTTTGTCAAGCTCAACAATTTTGCCCAAGGCACCGGACTGGGATTATCCATCTGCCAGATGTTGGTACAGCACATGGGAGGCAATATCGGACTGACTTCCAAGCCCGGCGAAGGCTCTACCTTCTGGTTCACCCTCCCCTATGTGCCGACAAGCCGCATCTGGCAGGCAGAAAGCAAGACCGAACCTATAAAAGTAAAAAAGCAGAAAATCACCGTCTTGGTTGCCGAAGACCATGACAGCAACTTCCGGTTGATTGAGTCCATCCTACGAAAAGACTACAATCTGATACATGCATGGAATGGGCAGGAAGCCGTGAGTATGTTCAGGGAATACGACCCGCAGCTTATTTTGATGGACATCAACATGCCGGTGATGAATGGTTACGAAGCGACCAGGGAAATACGCAAATACTCTACACAAGTCCCCATCATAGCCGTCACCGCATTTGCCTATGCTTCTGATGAACAGCAGGTCATGGAAAACGGCTTCGACGCATATATGGCTAAACCTATCAATGCCAATCAGCTGAGGACACAAATATCAGCTATACTGAAGCAGCATATTATCTTTATGTAAAAAACATCGGCAGTTATATACCACCCGACCCTAAGCCGGGTGGGTATAACTTATGTTTATAATTAGACTATTATGTAAATCATATATTATACTTTTTTTCGTTGTAGTCAATGACTTTCTTCAAAACGCTTGTGACTTCTTCCATATAATCTTCAAACATGGTATGAATTTTAATATCTGGCTTATCAAATCCTCGCATTGTTATACGAATGGTATAACCGTCCACTTTTTCTATAGTATTCTTTTTTGCTGTAGTCGCTCCTGCTAATGCTCCTACACCGCCAAGAAGGACACCACCGACTATCCCACGACCGATTATACTACCAGTTGATGTACTGGATTTATAAGATTTTTTCTCATTGACAGAAAAGTCTATAATATCAGAAAATGCGTGTACACATTCATTGATTACTATCTTCTCCGAATTAGAGAAAACCAGTATGGTGTCTTTGGTGTTTGGACGCCATGTGTTACGTATTTCAAGCGAAGGAGAGCCATATTCACTTTCAAACTGTTTTTTAAATAACTCATGTTCATCTATTACATTTTGATTTTGACCCCATCCTTGAACGATACTTATAACAACTACAATTATTGTAATCATCACAATAAATACTAATGTGTTTTCCTCCATTCTCTTATTCTTATTGGTTAATACTCAACTTCATATCATTGGGCAATAACCTAACGTAAGAGTATGAAAAGCGCAGACTATTGCCATACGCCTTCTTGGTTCACCACAAACCACAATACATTATGGGGAAGTCTGCGCCTAAATAGGTACAACTCACCCAATATGTATTGGTTCATAGCTCGTTATATTCCGAGGTGGTGATTCAGAAGGCGATTGAGCTATAATTTCATAAGAAGCATTAACTACTTAATTAATGCAATACAAAATTACTCCTTTATTTGGAACTTTCCAAATATCTCATATCTTTATCATGCTCTTTTTTATCGTCTTTTTGAGGTACGCTCATTTTCATAAGGAGTGTATTAAACTCCTTCTCTGAGGCTGTGACTTCTGCCTCCTTAATTGTTTCCTTTTCTTTTTTCTTTTTAGCCATGATAGTTTATAAATGTTAGACAAAAGTAATTAAATCTCTCAATATCACTAATGTTTCGGGTATTAAATCTGAAAACATATTCGTCAATATATCGCTGGAGGTGCTTTTTACTAACTGAGTAATATGTTCCGATTATCATTCTTTTGAAGTGCGACCAAGCATTTTCAATGCCATTTGTACTTACTTGTATGACTTCTCCCTTATCTGTTGTGTAGGTAGAGCCATAGTAATGTTTCTCATGGTCTACTGACCTTTGAATGTAATCACTGGTTATTCCTCCATAGTCCCAGCCGTCAGTATATATAACGCTGCCAGATTTAACATATCCTTTTATCAGAGGGAGTAGTGTCCTTACTTTGGTATCGGGCACTACCTTTGCTACTAAATGACCGTTTCTTTCCAGCATTCCAAATACCGGAACTTTATCCTTGAAAGAACGACCTTGACATTTCTCAACTTTCTTATCCTTATGCCGATTCTTATTCTTGCCCCCAACAAAGGTTTCGTCAATCTCAACTTCTCCTTTCAATTTATGTTCATTTTCAACTCCCATTGTTTCCCTAATCTTTTGAAGCATTTTCCATGCTGATTTCTGAGTAATATCCAAATCTCTCGCTAACTGACAAGAAGAAACGCCACGTTTGTGCGATAGAAACAAGAACATTGCATAGAACCAATATCGTAGTGGTAACTTTGTGTTAGCAAATTTAGTTCCCGTTTTCACGTCAAAGTATCTACCAGTATTCTTGCATTTATACTTCCCATTGCGACACTTGTAAACTTTAGATGAAGGGTCAAACGGAGAAACCGGATTTCCACCCCATCTTTTGTCCTCATAGTATCTAATGCAACTCTCCTCGTCAGGAAATAACTTAGAGAATATTAATTGTTTATCTGTCTTTTTCATAGTCATACTATTAAATAAAGTACAATACAATCAATAAGTTCGTAACTATCCAAGAGAATGAAGCAATACTTATTAACATCTGCATTTCGCTTCATAAGACCAATCAATATGTAAAAGAACACTCATGCTTTTAAACATTATCTTTTAACAACTATATCATTTGGAGTTTAGAAGTTTTAATCATACTTTTGTAAAATCAAAACACATATAAACTATGATAACTCCCGAATTAAAAGATAAAGTATTGAACAATCTGCTTAGTCATAATGATGTAACTTATACTTTTAACATTATACAATTAGCCAATGAGCTAAATTGCTCCAGTGATACAATAAGAGCTATTTTAGACTATTTTAATCGTTTAAATCTTATAAGTGCTACAAATTATACTATTGGGGGAGATGTTATAATTTCTCTCAACGTAGAAGCAAGCGATATGGCTCTCCGAGGAGGGTTTGTAGCCCAAGAGGAGCTTATAAAAAAGAATTTTGAAAAGCTTTTGCTTGAACTTGATTCTTTGAAATCTAAGTTTCCTAAAAATATTGAAACTATTACCAGTATTATTGGGAATATCAGTAATGCTTTGCAGTTGACCCGTTGGTTTGGATAGTTCAATTTTTGCAATTATACTTTCTAATTGTTCTAAGATTGAATTGCTTCCTATTACTGATTCTTCTGATATAATTCTTTCTCCATCAATATAAAGAATTCTATATGATACTTCATTTTCTTTCATAATCGTTATTTTTATTAGTTATTACTTTTAGTTATCAGTTTTAGACAAGTGTCACTTTGTATATAAGTGCCAAAACATCCGGACGGAAGAAGCATGCCAACGTCCGGATGGCGAGTATCAGAATTCATTGTTCAGGCAAGTCAGCCTCAACGAACCGTTGAACGCTTCGGCAGACAATCGCGTCCTGACCTGCACCTGCACGCTGCCCTTCGGCTGGACATCAAAATAATTGTCGCTATACACACTTTCATTGTCGGCAACGGACAAGCATACGGCACGGGCAAACTTGTCTGCCGAAACCATCACTTCATATCCACCTTCAATGGAACGGACTTCAGTCTGCAAATCCACCTTCGGATAATCCATATCCTTCTGCTTGCCCAGATAGTAGTTGTTATGGTACACCCTGCCCGATTTGTCCGTATAGTCTACGCGGACATATACCGTTCCTCTATCTGCCCCCTCCAGCAACTTGGCAAGCGGTGCGGAAAAACAGACACGGCTGTCATTACCGGAGATGCCGACAGACTTGTCCCAGTGATGAACCACGGTTCCGTCGAACTGGCAGACCTGGAGCTGCAGCCGGCCGGAAGTATTCTCCAAGCGGTCGGACACTGCATATACTTTCAAATCATCCCCCTCCACTACCGAAGAAATCAGGATGTCATCATAGGCCTTGCGGACATAATAGTGCTGCGCCTTCCAGCGTCCGTAATAGTCACGGCTCGCCCAGGAAGCTACGGGCCAACAGTCGTTGTGCTGCCAGAAAAGCGTCCCCATATTATACGGCATCTGGCGGCGGTGCGACTCGATGGCCGTCTTGATGGCATCTCCCTGCAGCACATGGTTCATATAAAGAAATGCCCGGAAATCACGCGGTTTTTTATATTCATTCAACAGGTAAGTCTCAATCAGCCCGTTGGCATGGTCGCCACCACGCTGATGGGACATCATCACCTCGGAACGTATATCCCAGTCTTCGGGGTAAGGAGCATAGCGCTTGACGGACTCGAACTCTGGAAAAGACTGAAAACCGTACTCGCTGAAAAAGCGGGATTTCTCGCTGTCATAATCAGAAATGGGTGCTTTACCATGCCAGACACTCCAATAGTGACGGTCCCCGTCAGTAGTACCGGACATCTCTCCCTCGAATGCGAACGGAGAAGAAGGCCAATAGAAGGTTCCGGGTGCATACTCCCTGACCACCCCGGGTAAGGTGACATGATACTGCTGCCGGTACTGTGCCCAAATCTTGTCGGCATATTCCTTGTTCTGCCGTTCTATCTCGCACTTCCAGCCCCAGCCCAGCCAGGCATCCTGGCATTCATTATTTCCACACCACAAAGCAATGCAGGCATGATTGCGCAAACGTTTCACATTGTCCACCGCCTCCTGGTGGATATTATCGAGTAGGGCGCCTTCTGCCGGATACATGCTGCAGGCAAACATGAAGTCCTGCCAAATCATGATCCCATACTCATCACACAAATCATAGAAGACATCGTTCTCATAGATACCTCCACCCCAGACGCGCAACATATTCATGTTTACACCGGCGGCATCGAGAATCGTCCTTTTATAATTCTCGGGAGTGACGCGCGGCAGGAAGTTATCCGAAGGGATGTAATTGGCTCCTTTGGCAAAAACCGGACGCCCGTTCAACTCTATATAGAAAGTATGCCCGTCCTTATCCGGCTGATGCACCACCTTCAAAGAGCGTATGCCCACCCTTTCGGTTTTAGAGTCCAACAATTCCCCACCTGCAATGATATCCGTACGGAAACGATAAAGAAAAGGCTCCCCCAGTCCATTACTCCACCACAGCTTCGGCTTGTGAAGGACAAAATCAACGGTCACCCGATTGGTGCCTCGCTTCAAATCCGCTTGCCACTCGCCAAGCACTCTTCCAGTAACCTCATCCGTTATCGTGACCAACACTCCATTCATATCCTTATCGGCATCCAGCTCCACATGTCCGGCAATCACGGCCCTGCCTGCACCGACTTCCTTCTGCTCGATAAACACATCGTTGATTCTCAAATCGCTCCAAGCCCTGATATACACCGGACGCCAGATGCCGGAGGTAACCAGACGTGGGCCCCAGTCCCAGCCATAATGATAACCCGCCTTACGGGCAAAAATGCTTATCTTCTTGTTGAACAAGCCCCCGTTTTCAGACTGGTCATTGGATGCCGGATACTGGTAGGGAAGTGCATCCCATTTGGGGACGTCTATCTTTACCGGCGAATGGAAGTACACCTTCAATATATTATTCTCCTCCCTAATGTACTGCCTGACGGGGATAGACCAGCGGCGAAACATATTGTCCGCTTTCAGTATACATTCATCATTCAAATAAACGTCAGCGTAAGTATCCAGCCCCTCGAACACAAGCTCCATATTCTCTTTCCGCATCATGCCGGCAGCAAGGGTAAAGCAAGTTTCATAAACCCAGTCTTCCTTGTCAATCCATTGTAATCCCCGTTCGTTCAACCGGAAAAACGGGTCTTCAATAATCTTGTTCTGCAGTAAGTCCGTGTGGACTACTCCCGGAACTGTAGCCGGATACCAATTGGTCAGTCTCGCCTGCCGGAATTTCCAGCCTTCATGAAGGTTCTTTACCGCTGTTTTTAGTTTCATACGAGTGTGTTTCATAGTTTTCTTTGACTACTCTAAATTACGGATAGACAAAAATACGACATTCAAAGGATACTTTATAATATCTTCTTAACGAAACATGATACAATCCCGTACACACCTACCGGGTCAGCGTCGCTGCACATCTGCTGCAGTGTGACTGCAAACGTGTTGCAGCGCTACTGCATATATGCTGCAGTGACACTGCATATGTGTTGCAGCGCCACTGCAAAGCTGAATGCAGTAGCACTGCAAAAAGCATGCACTTGCTTTGCAGTGGCAATGCATTATCCCATCGCCTTATTATGAAAGGAGATGTCATCCAGCTTCATTATCTATAATTAATTTACAAAGACATAGTTTCCAAGTCTTTCAAAGCAAACGGAGTACAAGCAAAAAAGGTCTACAAATCATAGATTTGTAGACCTTTACCCGCTAGTTTTCCATCTTATTCAGAACTGTTGCGGAGAGAGGGGCTCTTGAACCTTTGCTATCTCAAAATATCACACAATTGCAAATACCTATTAATAACCAACTTATTACAATCATAATTAAATCTAAATATTATCGAATATCGCTCGCTATTTCAATTTTTGGGTGTATATTTGGGTGCGGAATTTCAAATACACCCAGTCATGAACATCAAACGAAACATCATTTTTGCACCTGAAAGCCGCAAAAAGAACGGCGTTCCAATCGTGGAGAACGTACCCATCCGTATGCGTGTCATATACGCAAGCCATCGCATCGAGTTTACAACCGGCTACCGCATTGATATAGCCAAGTGGGATGCAGACAAGCAGCGTGTAAAGAACGGATGTACCAATAAATTAAAGCAAAGCGCATCCGAAATCAATGCGGATTTGCTAAGATACTATGCCGAAATTCAAAACGTATTCAAAGAATTTGAGGTACAGGAAACCATGCCGACCACCCAACAGTTAAAAGATGCGTTCAATCTGAAAATGAAAAATAACAACGAGGAGCAGCAGGAAGATACTAAAATAAGTTTTTGGGAGATATTTGATGAGTTTGTCAAGGAATGTGGCAATCAGAACAACTGGACAGAATCCACATACGAAAAATTTGCAGCCGTAAAAAATCACCTGAAAGAGTTCAAAGAAGATGTGACTTTTGAGTATTTCGATGAGTTCGGACTAAACGAGTATGTAAACTTCCTGCGTGACAAAAAAGACATGAGAAACAGTACCATCGGCAAACAGATAGGATTTCTCAAATGGTTCCTGCGATGGAGCTTCAAAAAGGGATATAATCAAAACATTGCATACGATACATTTAAACCGAAATTGAAAACCACCTCAAAGAAGGTAATCTTTCTGACATGGGACGAATTGAATAGATTGAAAGATTATCAGATACCCAAAGACAAACAATATCTGGAACGTGTCAGGGATGTTTTCCTGTTCTGTTGTTTCACAAGTCTAAGGTATTCAGATGTCCGTAACTTGAAGCGAAGTGATGTCAAATCCGACCACATAGAAGTTACTACCGTCAAAACGGCAGACAGCCTAAACATTGAACTGAACAAATACAGCAAAGCCATACTTGAAAAATACAAGGACATTCACTTTGAGAACAACATGGCACTGCCCGTTATCAGCAATCAGAAAATGAACGATTATTTGAAAGAACTGGGGGAACTCGCAGAAATCAACGAGCCTGTACGGGAAACCTACTACAAAGGAAATGAGCGTATAGATGAAGTGACACCCAAATACGCATTGCTCAGTACCCATGCAGGAAGACGAACTTTCATCTGCAATGCCTTGGCTCTCGGCATCCCGGCACAGGTTGTAATGAAATGGACGGGACACAGCGATTATAAAGCCATGAAACCTTACATTGACATCGCAGATGACATTAAGGCAAATGCAATGAATAAATTCAACCAACTATAAAAACAATCAGCAAGTTTCATGGTATGCCTGTTATTGGGCTTATCTTTGTAACTTTCAATACATACAACAATGAGCAACAACGATAACAACATAGAGAAAAGAAGTTTCGAGGCTTTCGTCAATGCCATCGGCTCGGAAATAGAGCAGGCGCAAGTCCGGCTCATCAGTGCAGCCAATGCGCAGATGCTGTTCCACTACTGGAAGATGGGCAATTACATATTGTACCACCAGAACCGACAAGGCTGGGGCGGCAAGGTCATCAAGAGACTGGCGCAGGCGATACGGTTCAGTTATCCCGAAAAGAAAGGATATTCGGTCAGGAACTTGGCTTATATGTGCCAGTTCGCACGCTCCTATCCATTGGGCGCATTACGGAGTTTTATAGAAACCGATACGAAATTACTTACTCCAAGTGTGCAGAAAATCACGGATGAACTTCAAAGCCTGAACAATATGACATTTGCGCAAGAGCCTCTTGCGCAAATTCAATCTTCAGACAACAAGGAAGTTGCAATTGTGCAAGAACCTCTTGCACAAATTCAGGATGTAGCCCAAACAGTCGCTGCCGCTTACCAAATAGCGATTGAGGACATAGAAAAACTGTTCCTGGCATCACCTGTTGCAAGAATCAATTGGGCAAGCCATGTGATTCTGCTGAACAGTTCCCTTCCGTTGGGTGTCGATTACTGGTATATGAAGCAATCCGTGGAAATGGGTTGGAGCAGTAATACTCTTAAAACGCAGATTGAAAGCAAATTGTACGAAAGGCAAATCAACAGCCACAAGGTCAATAATTTTACCGCCACGCTTCCTGTGCCCCAAAGCGACCTTGCCAACTACCTGTTGAAAGACCCGTATATCTTTGACTTGGCGGGAGCCAAAGAACGTGCGGACGAAAGGGACATAGAGGAACAACTGGTGAAGCACGTCACCCGTTACCTGTTGGAAATGGGCAACGGATTCGCCTTTGTCGCAAGGCAGAAGCATTTCCAGATTGGCGACAGCGATTTCTATGCCGACCTAATCCTGTATAACATAAAACTCCATGCCTATGTGGTCGTGGAACTGAAAGCTACCCCGTTCAAACCGGAATACGCCGGGCAGTTGAACTTCTACATCAATGTGGTGGACGACAAACTTAGGGGAGAGAATGACAACAAGACCATCGGGCTGCTGTTGTGCAAAGGCAAGGATGAGATTGTCGCACAATATGCGCTGACCGGCTATGACCAGCCTATCGGCATCAGCGATTATCAGCTCAGCAAGGCTGTGCCGGAAAACCTGAAATCGGCACTGCCGAGCATAGAACAGGTGGAAGAAGAACTGACGATGCTTCTTGACAATGAAAAGAACAGACAAAAGTAGGACACCTATGGCAGACAATATACAGACGATGATTCCCCGATACGGGGAACTCAACAGAATATACAGGGACTATATGGACAACAGCACTTTTTCTTTTGACAGGCAAAAATTCATTTCCGATTTCTGTCAGCAGTACAATGACATGAAATCTTTTGAAGCCGCCATCCTTGAACTGGTGCTTGACAGGCAAAAAGAACAATACACCCTGATACTCAACAGCCTGAAAACTGAAATAGAAAAGAGCATACAGGCTTATGAAACACGCCCCATAAGTAACAGTGCCATAGAGCGTGTCTGCCATCAGCACATGGAAAGGTATTCCCTTGAAATTGAAGCCCAGCTGGATGTCACAAGAAGTCTGAACAAGCCGCTGAATGAAGCCAACAACAGGTATGATTCCATTGGCTACCGGGAACATACTGCCGAAGAGGAAAAACAGGCAGAAAAAGAATATGAACGCTGCAAGGCTGAATATGACAGGGAAAAAGCCAGACTGAACGAACTCTATGACCTGCAAAAGGCTGCAAGAAATGAGGCATTCCAATATATGAAGAACCGTTGTGCGGACATATACCGCCAAAGCTGTCTTTTTCTGGATATATTGAAGAAATACATTCCTGACGGGAAACGACAGGACGAGCCGGGCAAACCGGTCAGCCAGCAGGAAACAACAACGGAACGACACGAATACTTCAGCATGAAATTACTTTCGCTCATTCATGAGGTATGTGTGGGAGAACAGTTCGAAGAAATTTCCGCACCGGATTTCTATGCCAACATGAACCTGCACCCCTGCAACTGCAAGCTGAAAACCAAACCGAGAGAGAAGATACGTGTATGTTATCTGATATTCCTCATGAGCGAAAAGCTCCCCAAACAGGACAGGGACAAATGGAAAGCCGGAATACTGAAACTGCTGGATATTGATGACAGCTACTACAAGTCAAAGTACAAGGAGCCAGTTTCTGATTTCCCCAGTGACAGCAACCAGAATTTCGCCAAGGAAATGGAACATATATTCAGATAATCCGTGATATATCCTGATTCTTTACGAAAGTTCCACTTTTACCACTCAAATTAATTTTTGAGTGGTATTTTTATTTTCTGATATTCAATAAGATACAACGAAATTCGGATTATATCATCCCCATCCTTACCACCCGTATCCATATCTAATTTTGCATCGTTCGAGAACAGAAATAACAGCCAGTGCGCAGGGCTGATTGTTTAACGACTAATTAGATTGGACTATGACAAATATCCAAGAATTATTATCCAAACCCGTCTGGCAGATGACAGGCGAAGAGTTCATCATGTTAAGCAGGCACGCATCCGGTCAGCCGGAAGCGCAGCCGCAGCCCGTAACGGACACAGGCAGGAAGTATGTGTACGGAATACTCGGCATAGCCAAGCTGTTCGGGTGCAGCCTGCCTACCGCCAACCGCATAAAGAAAAGCGGAAAGATAGACAAGGCCATCACCCAGATAGGGCGCAAGATTATCGTGGACGCGGAACTTGCCCTTGAACTGGCAGGGAAGAAAACAGGCGGACGCAAGTAACGGGAGGAATCACTATGGACTATATGAAAGACATCCGGGAAATATCGGACGAACAGGCGGTAATCCTCTGGCAAGCCTCACGGCTGAGCCTGTCGGGAAAATACGAGAAAGCCCCTGAAATCCTCAGTGTGAAAGGTTCCGTTATCGGCACGTTGGGAAATTTCAGCGCATCCATCGGCAAAGCCAAAAGCAAGAAGACATTCAATGTGTCGGCTATCGTGGCGGCGGCATTGAAAAACGGTACGGTGCTCAGGTATGCGGCTGAACTTCCCGAAGCCAAACGGAAAGTGCTTTATGTGGATACGGAGCAAAGCCCCCACCACTGTCTGAATGTGATGGAGCGCATCATGCGTATGGCAGGGCTGCCCGATGACAGGGACAACGAAAACCTTGAATTCCTTGCCCTGCGGAAGTACACGCCGGAGCAGCGCATAAGGATTGTCGAACAGGCAATCTACCATACGCCAAACCTTGGTCTGGTGATAATAGACGGCATCCGTGACATGGTATATGACATCAACAGCCCCAGTGAATCGACACGCATCATATCAAAGCTGATGCAGTGGACGGACGACAGGCAGATACATATCCACACGATACTCCATCAGAACAAGGGGGATGAGAACGCAAGGGGACATATCGGCACGGAGCTGAACAACAAGGCTGAAACCGTGCTGCTCGTTGAAAAGGACAAGAGCAACGGGGACATAAGCAAGGTTTCCGCCATGCACATCCGTGCGATGGACTTCGAGCCGTTTGCCTTCCGCATCAATGACAGGGCATTGCCTGAACTGATGGAGGACTACCAGACAGAAACCAAAGCACCCGGCAGACCCCAAGGTGAAAGGTTCGATGCCTGCAAGGACATTTCCGAGCAACAGCACCGGATAGCTCTGGAAGCCGCATTCTCGTTGCAGGACGAGTATGGGTATAAGGAACTGGGCAAGGCGCTGAAAGAATCGTATGCCTTGGTGGGCATTCCGTTAAGTGACAACAAGCTGGTCAAACTCATCACAGTGTTAAAGAACAAGCGGATGATAGTGCAGGAAAACGGCAGAAAGTACAGGTACGAACCGGATTTCCACTATTAGCCCAATCCTCGCAATCACTTCACTTTATTCTCCGGGTCTATATATTAGAATAAAGCGAAGTGGTTGCAGGAGTGCATCAAACCGCTTCACTTTAAGCCGTATCCTATATATACGACAATAAAGTGAAGTGGTTATACGGCCAGTAACCTATATGAAAAGGTACTGGCGAAAAGAAAAACAAGCAATAAGCGATAAAGACAATCATTTATGGATATACAGACAGCAAAACAAATCAGGCTGGAAGAGTATCTTCACAGCTTGGGATATAGCCCGGTGAAGCGGCAGGGCATCAATCTTTGGTACAAATCGCCGTTCAGGGAAGAAACCGAAGCATCGTTCAAGGTGAATACCGAGCGGAACCAATGGTATGATTTTGCACTTGGCAAGGGCGGCAACATCATCGCACTGGCTTCGCACCTCTATGCAACGGACAGTGTGCCGTACCTTTTGAAACGCATAGAGGAACAGGCACCGCACGTGCACCCCGTTTCTTTCTCTTTTCGCAAGCAGTCCTTTACGGAGCCGAGTTTCCAACAGTTGGAAATCGTGCCGCTTTCTTCCCCTGCCCTGCTTGCCTATTTACAAGGTAGAGGAATAAATCTGGAGCTGGCAAAAAGAGAATGTAGAGAAGCCCGTTACACCCACAACGGCAAGCGTTACTTTGCCATTGCCTTCCCTAACGGTTCGGGTGGGTTTGAGGTTCGTAACCCCTATTTCAAGGGCTGCATCGCCCCCAAGGAAATCTCCCACATCAGACAGTCGGGAAAAGCAAGGACTACCTGCTATGTGTTCGAGGGTTTCATGGACTACCTTTCCTTTCTGACATTGAGACAGGAAAGCTGCCCGAATTATCCGGAATTGGACGGGCAGGACTACATTGTATTGAACTCCGTATCGAATATAAACAAGGCTCTCTATCCGCTGGGCAACTATGAGCGCATCCACTGCTTTTTCGACAACGACCATGCAGGACTGGAAGTACTCCAACAAATCCGCATGGAATACGGCAGAGACCGATACATCCGGGACGCTTCGCAGATTTATGGCGGGTGCAAAGACCTGAACGAATACTTACAGAAACAGATTGAAAGAAAAAGGCAGCTCCAGTCCGCCAAAGGGGTGCGCAGCCAATCACCGGAGAAGAAGAACGGCTTCCGGTTATAGCCCACTATAACTACACGCTCCGCTTTCGTAGTTGTGGGCTCTCCCGAGGGGATTAGGGCTTTGCCCTAATGACCCACTCAAGGCGTTTCACCCCTGAGAACCCCGAGCAAAGAGTGACCCTCTCTTTGCAATCTCCGCTTATGGGTTACCCCTAAGAAATCTCGTGCAAATGAGAGCAGAGGCAAGCTTGCTTGACCTATGCCGAATGCAGCCGAGATTCATAAAATAACCCCTCTGCGAAAGCGAGCAAAATAATCAATTGCAAACAAAGAAAAGAAGCTATGGCAACAAAATCAAGCATACATATCAAGCCTTGCAACATCGCATCGAGCGAGGCACACAACCGAAGAACTGCCGAGTATATGCGCAACATCGGCAAGTCCAAAATCTACATCGTGCCCGAACTCACAGCCGATAATGAACAGTGGATAAATCCGGATTTCGGCAGTCTCGAATTGCAGACGCATTATGAGAACATCAAACGCATGGTCAAGGAAAAGACAGGCCGTGCCATGCAGGAAAAGGAAAGGGAACGCAAGGGAAAGAATGGAAGGATTATCAAAGTGGCGGGATGTTCACCCATCCGTGAAGGAGTATTGCTTATCAGACCGGACACCACACTGGCTGATGTACGCAGATTCGGTGAAGAGTGTCAAAAGCGTTGGGGCATCACTCCACTACAAATTTTCCTGCACAAAGACGAAGGACATTGGCTAAACGGTCAGCCGGAAGCGGAAGACAAAGAGAGTTTTCAAATAGGAAGCAGATGGTTCAAGCCGAACTATCATGCCCATATCGTATTCGACTGGATGAACCACGAAACCGGAAAGAGCCGAAAACTCAATGACGAAGATATGGCAATCATGCAGACCTTGGCTTCCGATATTCTCCTGATGGAACGTGGGCAGGCAAAAGCTGTCACAGGTAAAGAGCATCTGGAACGAAATGATTTCATCATTGAGAAGCAGAAAGCCGAACTGCAACGTATAGAGGAAACCAAGCGACACAAGGAGCAACAGGTAAGCCTTGCCGAACAGGAACTCAAACAGGTAAAAGCAGAGATACGTACGGACAAACTCAAAAGTGCAGCTACCGATGTAGCCACAGCCATAACCAGCAGTGTAGGTTCTCTTTTCGGAAGCGGTAAGCTGAAAGAACTGGAACATCACATCGAGCAGCTACATCAGGAAATTACCAAACGGGACAAAGCTACTGATGAATTGAAAATTCAGATACAACAAATACAGGAACAGCATGGCAGACAAATTCGTAATCTTCAAGGAATACACAATCAAGAACTTGAAGCCAAAGACAAGGAAATATCACGATTGAATACCATTCTCGAAAAAGCATTATGCTGGTTCCCATTGCTCAAAGAAATGCTGAGAATGGAAAAATTATGCTATGTCACTGGTTTTACCAAGGGGATGGTTGATTCTCTTTTATACAAAAAGGAAGCTCTCAGATGTAGTGGAAAAATCTATTCCGAAGAATATAGACAGAGATTTGAAACAAAAAATGTAATTTTCAAAATTGAACGAAGCCCGATCGATAAGAATAAATTGATGCTGACTATAAACCAACAGCCAATCAGCGAATGGTTCAAGGAACAATGGGAGAAGTTACAGCAGCATCTGCGTAACTCAGTGCAGAAAGAACAAAAATCCAGAGGATTCAGGATGTAATATAGAGAAGTACAATTCATCATGGATTGTACTTCTATCGTAATATATAGTACAAAATCTAAGTTGTCTAACTATTCTAAAGTAAAATAAGCAATAAAAGAATATCTTATTCACTATTAATATACCATATTGTCAATATCTTTCCCTCATTTAGTCAATCGTATCTTTTCGTGGTAGAAATAATTTACGATAACCGGCTTGCCTTTTTCCGAGCGCCCGTAAGGCAAATCATTTATTCTATATGGAAACCCCTGTGCCTTGGCGTATTGGGAAATGTCCTGTTCCAATGCCTGCCAGTAATCAAGCCTCTTTTTGTTGTATATTTCTTCGTATAACGGAAAGAGGTCGGGATGCTTCTCACGGATATACGTCATTATCCCTCCCTTGAACTGCCCGCGCAGATTCAGGTTTTCGAGCCATATCAAATCGGCATATCCTTTCACTTTCTCGATAATCGCCTTCATATCGGTTATTCCGGGGAATATGGGCGATACAAAACACACGGTACGGATGCCCGCCTCATAGACCTGACGCATTGCGTTCAGACGACGTTCTATGCTCACGGCATTGTCCATATCCGTACGAAACCGCTCGTCAAGCGTATTGACCGACCATGACACCGTTACTTTGGGAAAACGCTTCAACAGGTCGAGGTCGCGCAGGACAAGGTCGGACTTAGTGCATATCATAATCTCGGCGTTGCTCCCACGCAGCTCTTCGAGCAGCCTGTGGGTACGGCAAAATTGCTCCTCATACGGGTTGTAACCATCCGTCACGGAACCTATCACAATGCGCTCTCCGTCATATTTGTGCGGATTGGCTATCGGTTTCCAGTTCTTCACGTCCAGAAATGCACCCCACGGTTCTGTATGCCCGGTGAATCGTTTCATAAACGATGCGTAGCAATACTTACAGGCGTGGGGACAGCCCACGTAAGGGTTGACCGAATATCCTCCGACCGGCAGTGAGGATTTGGTCATAACGCTCTGTACGTCTATTTCTTTGATTATTTCGGTATTCATTGTAAGCGTTTTGTAAATTGTTCCGGCAGTTCCTGAATCATCCTTTCTTTGCCCATTATAGGCAGCAAATCCTCTTTCATAAACACGGGGACGCCCTGTGTTTGGGCTTGGTCGGCAATGTGAAGCACCCATTCGGGACGGGAATCCACTTTGCCTTTCCGATGTCCGGTCTCCGTACCTATGACAATCCAGTCGATACCCTCGAAATCTATATCGCCGATTTCATCGAAAATAGGTTCGAAAGTGACATGGTAGTGCTTGGCCTTGATATTTCTTTTCAAATCGTCTAGCCGCTTTTTTTCGGAATTGCGCGTGACGGTCACGCCCATCCATACATTCTCGTCATCTGTAGAGAAACTGATCTTGTCCGGACATTTCGTAAGGAATATATAAGCGTGTTGCGGATTGCTTTTCATTCGTCTGAATATTTCCGCATTCCATTCAGGCTTCCAATCGGAGAAATCGCTCATTCCGGTCATCAGCCATACGTGAGGCTTGGGCGTGTCGATGATACGCAGCTTTCGCACCATATATTCCGGTACGGAGAAGTCGTCCGTAATATGGAAGCGGCGGCAGTTGTTACGGGCATAGCAGTAGCTGCACCCGATGGAGCAGCCTACCACTATGTTCATATTCTTTATCAGGGATTTTATACAGATAGTCATCTGCTTAGAGTTCCTTTTTAGAATCATTTCGGAGAGACTTTCCATTTTACCGGTTCTTTCAGTATGATTCCGTCAGTGGCATCCTCCTGTGAGAATGTATTGCTGCAATATTGTATGCAGAGCATGAGGAGCGGAGTCGTTCCGTTGTTACGGACACTTCGTTTTCCTGCAGGAGATACCCTGACAACGCTACCTTCTTCCACTGGGAACACTGTTCCGTCTACTTGAAATTCACCTTTACCGGAGAGGAAAAAATAAAGTTCCTCATGACTCTTGTGACTATGCAGAAATCCGGTTTCTGTACCCGGGGCGAATGACTGGAAAGAAAACTCGCTTCCCGTAGTTCCGAGAGCGGTGCTGCAGAATACTTTTCCGGGAATTTTCACATCCGGGCCAAGCTGAAGTTCGTATTCATTCAGTTCATTCAACTTACCGACACTGATCGCGGCGAAATTCTGTTCTACCGCGATTTTCCTAATCTTTTTCATCTTTCTAATATTTTGAAATGATTGTTTATACAGTTATTTAAGTGTTATGCTTTCTCCGTCTTCCGGTATAATCAGTCGGCTCATATCCGTCCCGTGATGGCGAGCTTCGTTGCGAAGGATGGCACGGGTGGTCTGGCAATGATCGATGGCATCCATGTGTACGGTAATCAGCTTGATGTGTGGGGGGAGTGTGTCAAGCATCGCCATTACTTCCTGTTCATTGGGGATGATACAACCGTCCGTCTTAGAGAATTCGGGGAATACCGCACCGCCACTGTTCACCACAATATAATTAGGACGATACTTTTCCACGGTAGCAAGAGTACATTCTTCCCATTTGCAATCGCCCATGATATAAATAGTCGGAAGCCCTTCGGACATCAGCACATAGCCCGAAACAGGTCCCATCATCTGGCCTATCTGACCGAAACCGTGATGGCCAATAGCACGGTGGATGGTCAGATGACCTAAGGTTATGCTCTCTTCAATCGCTTCTACATTTGAGAAACCATCTTTCAGGATGGCGGCCTTATCTTGTGGCTGGGTGTAGAAAGGAATGTCTTTCGGCAAATGCTGCTTTACACTTGGTTCGTAATGGTCGATGTGGTTGTGGGTGAGCAGTACCATATCAACACCTTCAGTAATGTCGCTAATAGGCATTACGAGATGTACCCTCGGATTCTTATATACACCGAGAGCTGATTGCAGGGTTCCTTTGTCGGCAAATACGGGGTCAATAAGAATGGTATGTCCTGCATAGTTGATTTTCAAGGTGGCACTGCGTACCAACCGAATAATTGCTTTTTCGTTCATGATGTTATGTTTTGTATTATTTTTCGGGTACAAAGTTCGAAAGGATATCCCAATGTCTCTATGCCTTAAAAACAGGAATATATGCCATTTTGATAAAAGAATGATGTATATTTGCAGAAAGCAAAAAACAAGAGTGATGAAAGCTATAATCAATCCCAAAAGACTTGTAAGCGTTCCGTTCAATAAAACGCAATGTGGCGTAGATTTCTACATTAACACAGGCGAAAGCAAGGACATCTGTGGTGTCTTGACCGAGCATAAGGCGTTTAAGACAGATTTTTTCAGCTTCTATTTCTTTCGTCGTGCCAATGGATATTTGTTGCTGAACTTCCGAAAAGTGGAGTTACGGGATGGTATGGTGCTGCTTTTGTCGCCGCACCAGCAACAGGAATGGCACGTGAACGAGGTAGAACTAGATTACACTTTTCTTATTTTCCGCGAAGACTTTATGCGCACGTTCATTGCTGACAAGTTCTTCGTATATCGGCTGTTGTATTATTATCAGACTGATACACCGCCCTACTTGTTTGCCGAGCCGGAGGAGCTGACGGAATATATGCGCCTCTTAAAAAAGATAAAACAAGAACTACAACATCCTGTGGTAGACACTTACAACCTCATTGTGTCAGTGCTTTATTATCTACTGGTAATTATCAACCGGGCATACGCTCAAACTTATCGTCTACCTGTCGAAGTGCCAAAAAACAATTACGCATTCAAATTCAAGGACTTACTCGAAAAACATATCCGAACGACACAGCGCGTTCAAGAATATGCTGATATGCTTCGGGTAAGTCGTATCACCTTGAATAATTCTGTCATGGCGCAATTTGGTGTATCAGCCATTCACTTACTCAAGCAACGTCTTTTGGAAGAGCTGAAAAATGAGCTACTGTTCTCCAATCTGAATGTGAGCCAACTGGCAGACGAGTTCCACTTTTCCGACCCCAGTCACCTCATGCGTTTTTTCAAAAAAGAAACAGGCAAGACTTTTACCCAATATCTAATGAATTACAAAAGAGGAATATATGAATAGAAATTTCATATTTGGCAAATGAATTCCATATTTAAGATATTTATTTTTTTGAATAACTATATTTTTCGTCATAAAGGTTCATTCTGCCAGTCCATAGAAATACCAATCGCTTTGTAATTGACATTCTTTTGAAGAATCTTAAAAAATACAAAAACACCCAATTTTACATTCTTGGGTGTAAAAAAGGGTGTAAATCTCGCAAATGCTTGATTTACACCCTTTATTGCGGAGAGAGGGGGATTCGAACCCCCGATACCCTTTAGGGGTATACACGCTTTCCAGGCGTGCCTCTTCAACCACTCGAGCACCTCTCCTTGTTCGGGGCGCAAAAGTAAGGGAAGTTTTTGGAATTACCAAATGTTCGGGCAAAATATTAAAAGTCCGTTCAAGCAACCAATGCCGGAACGGACTTTCAACACTCAATAAAACATACTTATCATTACCGTGATCTGACTTCCCGTCTCATAAATATGACATACGAAAGAGCAAAACAGATGACAGTAGCTGCAATCAGTCCGGTGAGCTGCGGCCACACCACCAAAAGACTCTGTCCCAATGGCAGCGGACTGGGAATGGCCCCCTGAACCTGCTCCATAGTAAGCGGTCCCAAACTTCTGACGGAAGGCATCAGCAGCGTTGTGGTCGCCTCATTGAACAGTTCGCTAGGTGCCAGACGCATCAGACCGAGAATAAATTTCTGGTAACTGACTATCTGATAAGGAGATGCCAGCTGCGAAGGGCTCAATGCCTTGGCAACCAGATTGACAATCATCGTATAGAACACGCTGAAAAACAACCATACCGCCACCGAAGCCAATGCCGAGGTGGCCGCCTGACGGAAGCAAAGCGAAAACAGAATGGCCAGATTCAGCCAGAATGCCACATAGAACACACTGATTATGAGAAAGAATACAATCCTCCAAAATTCTTCTGCTGTGGGAGGAATGCCTATCGCTATCAACCCGCAGCCCATTACGAGGAATCCCAGTACAAACAGCATGATACCTATCACAATCAATGCAGCCACGAACTTGGCATTGATAATGCAATCACGATGAACAGGCTGTGACAGCATACGGCTCAACGTCCCCTTGTTCTGTTCCGAATTTATAGCATCGAATCCCAGCGCAATCCCCAACAACGGCCCCAGAAAGTTGATAAACTGCACAAAAGAAGGCAATGTGCCATCCGAGGCTGTGAATAACTTCAAGAAAAGGAACGAACCGTCCGGGTCATTGGGCTTGATGGCGGCACCTATGTTGGTAAGCGAGGTATAGAGTGAGCCCATGCACGTAAGCAAAATGATTCCCATCAAGATAATGAACCGCCAACTTTTCACATGGTCGGATATTTCCTTGTTAACGACTACCCAAAAAGGATAATTGACTTTATTCATGCCTTTCTCCTCCTTCCTCCATATAATGGCTATAAATATCAGATAATTCTTGATGCTTGTCCTTCAAATCAGACATATCAATCAAGGTGACCAGCTTCCCACTGTTGAACAGTCCCACGCGGTCGCAAACTTTCTGCACCTGGTCCAGGTGGTGGGAAGAGAACAAGACGGTCAGTCCCTCCTTCCGGCTCAACTGCCTAATGAGCTCGATGAACTCCTGAACACCGGCAGGGTCTATTCCCGAAGTAGGTTCATCCAGGATTATAATTTCCGGATTTTTGATAAGCACGTCCGCCAGTCCCAATCGCTGGCGCATACCGCGCGAATATTTCCCGGTCTTCTTTTTCATCTGTCCGGCAAGCCCCACATGCTCCATCAGCTCCAGCGCCTTGACTTTCGCTTCGGCATCCGAAATGCCATTGAGACGCGCAGTATATATAAGGTTTTCCGGACCGGTCATGTCATCATAAAACCCCACATCTTCGGGCAGATAGCCTATCTTCCGCTTTACCTCGATAGGATGCCTGGTAGAGTCGATACCGCAAATCTCCACAGAGCCGGAAGTGGGTTCCGTCAGTCCCAGCATCATCAGGATGGTAGTTGACTTGCCGGCGCCGTTTGGCCCCAATAATCCGAAAATCTCCCCTTTACGGATAGTCAAGCAAATGCGGTCTACGGCAGTGAAGCGCCCATACTGCTTGGTCAAGTCTGTCAATGCAATCACTCGCTCGTCCATGCTCACCTCCTTCCATATTTACGGAACAGATAGCATACGGCACCTATGGCAACGATTATTATCAAAACGCCCACCCATCCCCATATCATCGGGGTTTTCACGGCAATGCGGAATTGGGCGTCTGTATTCACTTCAGGAGTTTTGGCCGTCATGGTAGCCACATAATCTCCGGGCAATGCCTTTTTGGATGCTTTCATGGTAGCTACGACATTGGCCGTTTCCCCCGCCTTCAGCATATCAATCTTCGAAGGCTCAAAAGACACTTCCCAGTCCACGGGCTTATTGGCAGAAAGCTGGATATCTTTCAACAATGAAGAGCCGGTATTCCGGACCACCAACTCGATACGCTTCACATCTCCCGCTGT
Source organism: Bacteroides sp. AM41-16 (assembly GCF_003603495.1). NCBI lineage: Bacteria > Pseudomonadati > Bacteroidota > Bacteroidia > Bacteroidales > Bacteroidaceae > Bacteroides > Bacteroides sp. AM41-16. The sequence goes on from NZ_QTNE01000028.1 coordinate 49,016, forward strand.
GATTTCGGTACTCAACAATCCTCTGGGCGTGGACAATTCCATCTCGTAGGAACCCGTGACAACAACTTCCAGCTCCAAGTCGGCAGAAGTCGTACCGGTAGCCGCACGTACCGGAATCTTGTAATTGCCGGCTTCCACATTGGCGGGAGGGACAATCTCTATACTCACATTCTGGCTGCTGTTCGCTTCCACCTGGGCAGAAGTGGCCTGCTTATAGTTGGGCTTGAACACGACACTCCAGCCTCTGGGGGCATTGGCCATCAGCGCATACAGCTGCTGGTCGGCCGTCTGGTTTTTCAAAGTGGCATTGAAGGTAAAGGTGGACTTGGAATTGCCCTGCATATTGGGCTGGTCGGTAGTGAACTCGGTCTGGTAAGTTCCTTTCTGGGCCACGACCACCTCCAGCGGCAGTTTGGTTTCTCCGGCAAATACTGTGAAATGATAACTTCCTTTATTTACTTTTAGAGGAACTTCCACTTTCAAATTGAACGTTTTCTTTTCCTGGGGCAGTACAGAAAGCTGGCTGAGGGTCCAGCCGCCTGACTTGATTTCATGCTTCCAACTGCCCGGCAATCCGCTGACCGAGAGATTTGCATTTGTAACCCCGTCCGTGTTGTTAATCAAATCAATGCTGTAATCAATGGACGCTCCGGGCGTCACGGAAATTTTTGTGTAAGGAGTGTACAGAATTATGCTTCCAGATTCATCGGCATGTACACTTAAGGGAAAGGCTCCCAACAAAATAACTAACAATAAAATACAATTTGTTCTCATAGTCATAAAAAAGTTCTTATGGTTATTTAATTATGAATATTTTCCCAATTTGTGCGTTGCAAAAATAAAAGATAGCTATATTAGTAGCTGTTAAAAGAAACAAAAGAATATAATTGCGGACACAATATACCCTGCGATGACCTGCTTTTCTTATCTTTGCGATTCCTATTGATACAAACGAATACCATACCGACATGAGAATCCCTGAAATACGCTTACAGAACCAGCAACTGTCCACTCCACTCTTCGGCCACCCGAAAGAGCTGGTCTCCTGGATGGGCGCCATGCAGGCACAAGACTATACAATGGTGAAATGGGCCGTAGGTATGCGGCTGAAGTCACCGGGAATTCAAGCCGTGGAAAAAGCCCTGCATCAAGGGGAAATACTGAGAACCCACATAATGCGTCCCACATGGCACCTGGTAGCAGCAGAAGACATTCGTTGGATGCTGAAACTCTCTGCACAACGCATCAAATCCGCCAATGATTCTTATGCAAAAGGACATGGTCTGGAAATCACGGAACAGCAATATGACAGAAGCCATACCGTACTCGGGAATATCCTCAGCGGGAAGCGAAGCCTGACGAAACAAGAGATTGCGGAACATTTTGAACGTTCGGGACTGCTTGCAGACAACTACCACATGACCCGCTTTATGTCGCGTGCCGAAGTCGAAGGTATTGTGTGTAGCGGAGAATGCCGTGGACGACAACACACCTATGCCCTTCTGGACGAAAGAGTTCCACCTACCCCCGAACTGACGAAAGAAGAAGCGCTGGCCCGTCTGGCTACAGCCTATTTCCGCAGCCATGCCCCCGCTACCCTGCAAGACTTCTCCTGGTGGTCCGGTTTGCCTTTAACGGAAGCAAGGCAATCTATTTCTCTGATAGAACCGGAACTGATGTCCGAACAATGGAACAGCCAGACATGGTACATCCATGACTCCTGCCGGACATCTGGAAAGGCGACCGGCAACCTGCACCTTCTTCCCTCCTACGACGAATACCTGATAGGATACAAGGACCGGACGGACGTCCTACCCAAAGAGGACTATTCCAAAGCTTTCACCAACAACGGATTGTTCTTTCCGGTACTTCTCTATAAGGGGCATGTAGTAGGAAATTGGAACAAGGCGTCCAAGAAAAAAGAAATCTTCCCGGAGCATTCGCTTTTCCGGAAAGACATCTGCCTGAAAGAGGAGTTGCTGAACCAGGCTAAAGAAAAGTACGTCCGGTTCCTAACACATTAAAGGCGGTCATCGAAGATGTTCATTGAAGAATCTCTCTATTTTGCCGAATGGAATTACCTCTATATTGTCATACAAGTCTACATGGTTTGCACCGGGAATAATCAGCAGTTCCTTATTATCACCCTGCAACTTTTTAAAAGCATCTTCACTGAAATAACGTGAATGGACCTTCCACCGTGCAGCATCAACACTGCACTACGGATTTCATCACTATATGAAAGGATAGGCATATTGATGAACGAAAGCGGTGAAGTCTTGTTCCATCCGTGATTCGAGTTGAGTGACCGCTTATGATAGCCGCGCGGTGTTTTATAATAGGCATGGTAGTCCTTCACAAATTGTGGAGCATCGGCAGGCAACGGGTCTACTACACCTCCTCCAAGAGCAAATGTACCGTTTCTATAATCCTCCGTACGCTGAGCATTAAGCTGGCGCCGCAATTCATGCCGTGCATCGGCATTCATAGAATCGAAATAACCGTTAGCATTGACCCGGCTCATGTCGTACATGGTTGCCGTAACTGTAGCCTTGATGCGAGTATCGATAGCCGCTGCATTAAGCGCCATGCCTCCCCATCCACAAATACCGAGAATGCCGATACGCTCTGCATCTACATCGTCACGGGTGGAAAGATAATCGACCGCTGCACTGAAATCTTCCGTATTGATGTCCGGCGAAGCCACATAACGGGGCTGGCCGCTACTTTCTCCCGTATAGGATGGATCGAAAGCAATCGTCAGGAATCCACGTTCTGCCAATGTCTGCGCATACAAGCCCGAAGCTTGTTCCTTCACGGCACCAAATGGGCCACTGATGGCAATGGCAGGCAATTTACCCGTCACATTCTTGGGTACATACAAATCGGCGGCAAGTGTAATGCCGTAACGGTTGTGGAAAGTTATCTTTTTATGGTCTACTTTATCACTCTGTGGGAATGTCTTGTCCCACTCTTGAGTCAGATTCAAATTCTCTTCCATAAATTTATTATCATTATTAGGATTATTTTCTGTTGCAGACAAATGTCCTGCAGCACAAAGGTTAATAACCATCGCCGCACATATGTTTTTTACCATGTTCTTCATCTCTACTTCTTTAAGTTTCGGTTGGAAATTCATTTCTTAATCCATTGCTTGACAGTTTCCCGGCTCGCTCCATTCAGCAGCCTGCCTTTTCCCCAGTTTATGCCGGGGTAATTCGTCTGCAATTCCTTTTCTGCATTAGAAATACTGCTGCTTCCCGAAGTGGCGAATGGAATAACCGTTTTACCTACAAAATCACCGCTTTCTATAAATGTATTGATGATTCTTGGAGCCAAATTCCACCAAATAGGAAAACCTATATAAATGGTATCATACTCCGCGAGACTTCCCAATTTAGAATACAATGCAGGACGTGATTTGGAATCCGACATCTCCACACTGCTGCGCGAAGCTTTGTCGTGCCAGTCCAAATCAGCAGCCGTGTACTTTTTCGCAGGCTGTATTTCGTAGAGGGTCCCATCAACAGCTTCTGCCACCAACTTGGCAGCCCTTGCCGTTGTTCCCGTTGCCGAGAAATAAGCTACCAGTGTCTTACCACCTTTTTTCTGTGCGTTAACAGTAATAGACAACAGCATAACTGCCATCATAAACAACACCAATCTTTTCATACGATATATTATTTAGTTGAAACATATAAATCCAATTGTTATAGCGATACAAAAGTAGCGGGTATTATTTATTATATAGGTATCCAAATTACTGATTATATAACCCGAATTACTGATAGATGTCCGAGAAGAGAAATAAAAAATCCCGTAAAATCAAGGTTTTACGGGATTTGTCATACTTTGAATCCTTTTTGTCTTTGGAGCTCAGCGGAGAGACAGGGTATTGAACCCAAACACCTAACCGCCTACAAGTCTGTCTTTTAATTTCCAAAATTTCAAATAGGTAACGAAACAGTAACGATTTTTGCAGGGTTTATTTGTCCGGCTTTGTCCGCTGTTTGTCTGCCTATCTCACGGGTTCAAAGATACAACACATTTTTTAATTACGCAAATCTCTGAATATAAATGTTTCAGCTTAGGTGCAAGGTGCAAGCTATATATATAGATATATACTTGCACCTTGCACCTATCCGAAAAAAATATGCTGCAAAATTTGGCTATTTAAAATATTGTTCGTAGTTTTGCGAACAACAAATAAGAAAGGAGAATTGAAGTGAAAGAGAAACAGTACACAACAGAGCAGGAACAGATTGCTCGTTTTGCCAAAGCAATGGGGCATCCGGCACGGATGGCTATTCTTGCTTTTTTGGCAAAACAAGATAGTTGCTTCTTCGGTGATATACACGAAGAACTGCCTATTGCTAAAGCAACCGTTTCGCAGCATTTGAAAGAATTAAAAGAAGCTGGCTTAATTCAAGGTGAAATAGAAACGCCAAAAGTCCGGTATTGTATAAATCGGGAAAACTGGGAACTTGCCCGAAACTTATTTGCTGCTTTTTTAGGGGACTGCAAATGTAAAGGTACATCGTGCTGTGAATAGCAGCACCTTTTTTTGAAATAATTGTTCGTAGTTCTACGAATTACGATTATTATATTAACTTTAAAGTAGAATGACAATGGAAATTAAAGTATTAGGAACTGGGTGTTCAAGCTGTAAAGCATTGTACGAAACCACCAAACAAGCTATTTCAGAATTAGGTTGCGATGCAACCCTTATCAAAGAGGAAGATTTATTGAAAATCATGGAGTATAACATTTTAGGGCTTCCAGCTTTGGTGATTGACGAGAAAGTCGTATCAGCCGGAAAAAAGTTATCCCTTGCAGAAGTGAAAGAGTTGATAACCAAATAAAAATGAACTATGAGAAAATTATTTTATCTACTGATTGCAACGCTGGTCTTAGTTTCCTGTGGTAATGGTTCAAAGAAAAAGACCGGAGAAAATCAAGCGGAAGAAATACAGTCTAACCGCATAGAGGTTCTTTATTTTCATGGAGCGCAACGGTGTATCACTTGCCGGGCGATAGAAACAAATACAGTAGCCCTTTTGGATAGCCTTTATTCAAAAGAAAAAGCAGACGGTAAAATTATCTATAAAGTGATAGATATTTCAAAGAAAGAAAATGAAGCGATTGCAGACAAGTACGAAGTTACATGGTCGTCTTTGTTTGTAAACGGCTGGAAAGACGGCAAAGAGAATGTAAACAACATGACCGAGTTTAGTTTTTCCAATGCGAAAAATGCACCGGACAAGTTTAAAGAGGGAATTAAAAGCAAGATTGACGAATTGTTAAAACAGTTGTAAGATGGATTTTCTTCAATCGCTATTAGATAACAGTTCTATTCCTGCTATTACAGCTTTTATATTGGGGATTTTAACGGCGGTCAGCCCGTGTCCGTTAGCGACCAACATAACAGCAATAGGATTTATTAGTAAGGACATAGAAAACCATCACCGGATATTTATAAACGGATTGCTTTATACTTTCGGCAGAATAGTAAGCTATACGGTTCTTGGCTTTATCCTTATCCCTATTCTCCGTGAGGGAGCAAGTATGTTTATGATTCAAAAAGCCGTAAGCAAGTACGGGGAAATGCTGATTGCTCCGGCGTTAATCATCATTGGAATATTTATGCTCGATATAATAAAACTTAATCTACCGAAAATCAATATCGGCGGTGAAAGTTTGAAAAAGAGGACGAAAGGCGGTTGGGGGGCTATGCTATTGGGTATTTTATTCGCCCTTGCTTTTTGTCCTACCAGTGGAGTATTTTATTTCGGTATGCTTATGCCTTTGTCAGCAGCGGAAACGGGTGGGTATCTCTTACCTGTAATTTACGCTATTGCTACGGGATTACCCGTAATCCTTGTTGCATGGATTTTAGCGTACAGTGTTGCCGGACTGGGTAAGTTTTATAACCGGATGCAAATATTCGAGAAATGGTTTCGTAAAATAGTTGCCATCCTCTTTATTGCGGTAGGAATTTATTATGCAATAGTCTTTTATCTATAAATAAACATAGAGTATCATTTTAAATAAAAACAGTATGAAAAAGATAGAAATTTTCGACCCGGCAATGTGTTGCCCTACGGGTCTTTGTGGAACAAATATTGACCCTGAATTAATGCGTATTGCGGTTGTTATTGAAACATTGAAGAAACAGGGTATCATCGTTACCCGTCACAATTTACGTGACGAACCGCAAGTGTATGTAAGTAATAAAACAGTAAACGAGCATCTGCAAAAACATGGGGCGGATGCACTGCCTATTACTTTAGTGGACGGCGAAATCGCTGTTTCAAAAACCTATCCTACCACCAAACAAATGAGTGAATGGACGGGTATCAATTTGGATTTTATGCCAGTAAAATGAGTATTCACCAGCTAATTATATAAAAATGAAAACATTTAATTTATCTGATATAGATTTGACGAAATACCTTTTCTTCACCGGAAAGGGCGGTGTAGGAAAAACTTCGATTGCTTGTGCTACTGCGGTAGGCTTGGCAGATAATGGAAAGAAAATACTGCTTATCAGTACAGACCCGGCTTCAAACCTGCAAGATGTGTTTAATCAAACACTGAACGGACACGGTACGGATATTCAAGAAGTACCCGGCTTAACGGTCGTTAATCTCGACCCGGAACAAGCCGCAGCCGAATACAGGGAAAGCGTTATTGCTCCTTTCCGGGGACAACTGCCCGAAAGTGTAATTCAGAATATGGAAGAACAACTTTCAGGCTCTTGTACGGTAGAAATTGCGGCTTTCAACCAGTTTTCCGATTTTATCACGGATGCCGATAAAGCAAAAGAATACGACCATATTATCTTTGATACAGCCCCCACGGGACACACGTTACGAATGTTACAACTGCCATCAGCGTGGAGTACATTTATTAGTGAGAGTACGCACGGTGCATCTTGCTTAGGTCAATTATCCGGTTTGGAAGAAAGAAAAGGTATCTATAAGCAGGCAGTTGAAACACTTTCGGATGCAAACGCAACCCGCTTAGTATTGGTTAGCCGTCCTGAAATCGCACCATTAAAAGAAGCTGCCCGTTCTTCACATGAATTACAACTACTGGGAATTAAAAACCAGCTATTGGTAATCAATGGTCTTTTGCTGCAATTAGATGAAGCCGATAACGTATCGAAACAGATATATGACAGGCAGCAAAACGCCCTGAAACAGCCCCCTTCGGAACTGTTGGAATATCCGTCTTATTATGTTCCTTTACGGTCATACAATTTATCTAATATTGCGAATATCCGCCGGATGCTTTACAATGATAATTTAACAAATGATGCGAACTATCAGCGGATTACTGATGCCAAAGGGATAGATGAACTGGTAAACGACCTCTATCAATCAGGAAAAAGGGTTGTTTTTACTATGGGAAAAGGTGGTGTAGGAAAAACCACTTTAGCCACTGAAATTGCCCTGAAATTAACAAAACTGGGTGCAAAGGTACATCTTACCACCACTGACCCGGCAAATCATCTGAATTATAACCTTGCTGTTCAGGCGGGTATTACAGTAAGCCGTATTGATGAAGCGGAAGTATTGGAAGCCTATAAAAACGAGGTTCGCAGTAAGGCTGCGGAAACAATGACTGCCGAAGATATGGAATATATAGAGGAAGATTTACGTTCACCGTGTACGCAGGAAATCGCAGTATTCCGGGCTTTTGCTGAAATTGTCGATAAAGCGGAAAATGAAGTCGTAGTAATTGATACCGCACCCACCGGACACACTTTGTTATTGCTGGATGCAACGGAAAGTTACCATAAAGAAGTGCAACGTACACATGGCGATACCCCCGCTTCGGTTAGAAAACTGTTGCCACGTTTGAGAAACCAGCAGGAAACAGAAGTCGTTATTGTGACCCTGCCCGAAGCAACCCCCGTATTTGAAGCCGAACGCTTGCAAATGGATTTACAACGTGCCGGGATTAATAATAAATGGTGGGTAGTGAATGCTTGCTTGTCATTAACTGACACCGAAAATTCTTTCTTGCGGGCAAAGGCGCAAAATGAATTGATTTGGATTAAGAAAGTAGAAGAATTGTCAAAGGGAAATGCTGCCCTGATAGCTTGGAAAAATAATTAAAAACATGAAGATTTTAATTCTTTGTACAGGGAATAGCTGCCGTAGTCAAATGGCACATGGCTTTTTACAATCATTTGACAATAAACTGGATGTCTTTTCAGCAGGAACAAAACCTGCTGAAAAGGTTAATCCGATGGCAGTAAAGGTTATGGATGAAATGGGTATAGATTTAACCCGCCATACCCCTAAAAGTGTAAACCTATATATAGGGCAGGAATGGGACTATGTTATTACGGTCTGTGGTGGCGCAAACGAAAGCTGCCCTATGTTTACGGGTAAAGTAAGAAACAGGCTGCATATAGGATTTGACGACCCCTCGGAAGCAACCGGAACATCGGAGTTTATAAATAGTGAATTTCATCGGGTACGGGATGAAATAAAATCCCGTTTCTATGATTTCTACCTGAACGAATTAAAACCACAATTAAGCTAAATAGTTGTTGTTATGGAAAAGAAACAAGGAATTGGATTTTTTGAAAAATATCTGACTATCTGGGTTGCATTGTGCATCATTATTGGAATTGCTGTGGGACAATGGCTTCCGGCAATTCCGCAAACATTAAGCAAATTTGAATATGCCAACGTGTCTATACCCGTGGCAATCCTGATTTGGTTAATGATTTATCCGATGATGCTAAAAGTGGATTTTCAAAGTGTTAAGAATGTCGGCAAGCGTCCGAAAGGAATAATAGTCACTTGCGTTACAAATTGGCTGATAAAGCCATTTACCATGTTCGGAATAGCTTATTTATTCTTCTATGTGGTTTTCAAAGCCTTTATACCTGCCGGATTAGCCGAAGAATATTTAGCCGGGGCGGTATTATTGGGGGCTGCACCTTGTACAGCTATGGTGTTCGTGTGGAGTTACCTTACCAAAGGGGATGCCGCTTATACACTGGTACAAGTGGCAGTGAACGATTTAATCATATTGGTAGCGTTTGCCCCTATCGTTGCTTTCCTGCTGGGGGTTGGCGGCGTATCTATCCCGTGGGACACTCTGTTGCTATCCGTAGGGCTGTTTGTTGTGATACCACTTGCTGCCGGGGTCATTACCCGAATAATGGTTATCCGCCGCAAAGGTGTGGAATATTTCAATAACGTATTTATTAAGAAATTTAATAATTATACGGTAGGTGGGTTGCTATTAACGCTTATTATCCTGTTTTCATTTCAGGGAGAAACAATACTGAACAATCCTCTGCATATCTTATTGATTGCAGTTCCGCTTGTGTTGCAAACGGTTCTGATATTCTTCGTTGCTTACGGTTGGGCGAAATGGTGGAAATTACCCCATGATGTTGCCGCACCTGCCGGAATGATTGGGGCAAGTAATTTCTTTGAATTGGCGGTTGCTGTGGCTATTTCTCTTTTTGGTTTACAATCCGGGGCTGCATTGGCTACGGTGGTGGGTGTGCTGGTCGAAGTTCCAGTGATGTTGATGTTAGTAAGGATTGCCAATAACACACGAAGCTGGTTTCCGGCTACAAAATAGTAATAGGGCAAAAGTCCTAATCTAACTTTATCGTAAAAAGGCTTGGTGCTGGAAATGTTTGTTCCTAACATTTCCGGCATTCTGCCTTTTACAAAAGGCATAATAAAGATACATTTTTCGGCATTAAGACAACCGTTATAACATGAGCAATGAAATTGATTTTGAAGAATTTATAAGAAACATAGACTGTGCTATCTATGAAAAAATAGATGTTGATAACTGGAATATTTCAATAGAGGTAGTTCTCAATGTAGTCGAGTTCCTACAACGGTCACTCGAAGATTTGAGAACATATATTGTCAATCATCCTTTCAGCAGCAAAGAAGAAGAAATTTATTTCTTCAAACACATCAAACCGGAAGTATTGAGTAGATTATTATACTTTACAGAGATTTACAATACCGAAATGCGAAAACCGCATGGAAGTATTGAAGTTTTAAAAAAGTATTATAACGACAGATTGGATGAATTGACTTCCTATTTTGAAAGTAATTTGGATTTTTACCAATATTACCGTTCTAAAGCGACCCACTTAGACAATCATTATTTTGTACGGGGGCATATTGATTTTAAGTTGTGTCCGAATTGTGTACCTTATGACCGTGACCCGGAGTTTTCCACTTGTTACGACCACAAAGCAGCACAAATATTAGCGAATGATATGCTTTGCATTTATCTGAATAAAAAGCTACATGGGGTTGATAAGCAAGTAATCATCGCAAAAAGTCGGTCTTTCTTACCGGAACACCCTTTCCGGTGGACTGCAACCAAAATAGCAGCCGTAGAATTAGGCTATGCTATCTATGCGGCGGGTGTCTTGAATAACGGACAAGCGGATATAAAAGAAATTATGACTTTTATGGAAGCGTCGTTTCAAATCGACTTAGGCGACTACTACCGGACATACATAACTATGAAAGACAGGAAAAAAGACCGGACTTCTTTTCTAAACAGCTTAATAAAAAGCCTGCTTAAAAAGATGGATGAAGATGATAACCTATAAATAAAAACAACCAAGTTCTTACCAACTTGGTTGTTTTTGTTTTCACCCGTTCCCTAATCTATTTTTTTCTTTATTATTGCGAAAATAGGTAATATTTGCCTTGTTTTACCTACAATTATTCCGAAAAATAAATCTTCCAACTTGGAAAGAGGTTGGAAGATTTATTTTTTAAAACGCTCCAACTTTGCGGCAAATCAATTAGTTAGCAAAATGGAGATAATAACATTTGAGTCAAAAGCCTATAAGGAATTAGACAACAAGATTACCGCTATTGCGGATTACATTTTCAACCACATGGAAGCGGAAAGCACCAATGAAGATGAAATTTGGGTGGATAGTTACGAGGTCTGCACATTTTTGAAAATCAGTGAAAAGACACTCCAACGTCTGCGAGTGGCTGGAACTATTGCCTACTCCAATATTCGGGGGCGTTACTTTTACAAAATCAGTGAAGTAAAACGGATGTTGGAAGAACGTCTAATAAGAAGTAATAAAGAAAACATTCAAGACCTGATAACCAACCACCAGCTATATGTTAAGGAAAGAAGAAATCTTAGAAAGGACAAGTAACGGGCTATCCGTATTCAAGCATTACATATCCGGTAATTGGCGGATAGGTCGTAATTTCTTAAACCCACTTTACGAGGATAATAAAGCGTCTTGTAACATCTATTTCGACCGCCGAAGTGGTATCTATAAAATGAAAGACTTCGGTAACGACAGTTATAGCGGTGATTGTTTCTTTTTCGTAGGACGACTTAAAGGGCTGGACTGCAATAATTCAATGGATTTTGTGGAAATATTGGAAACCATAGACCGGGATTTAGGATTAGGACTTGCAACAGGTAATCCGATACCAGTTACCCGTACATCTTCCCATATAATAAATGATATGCCGGAAGAAACATCTGACAAGGAAAGCAAACCTTACCAGTTCAGAGAACAGAAATTCCCGCTTGCCGAATTGATGTACTGGCAACAGTACGGCATCACACCGGAAGTGTTGGAACTCTACAAGGTATGTTCCTTACGGGATTTTCAGAGCGTAACGGCGGACGGGACACCGTTCACTTATACTTCATCCGTAACAGAACCGATGTACGGGTATAAGAACAAACGGTACATAAAATTGTATCGTCCGTTCTCGAAAACCCGTTTCCTATATGGTGGCAATTTCGGAGAAAACTATTGTTTCGGATTGGAGCAACTGCCCGCAAAGGGTGATACCCTGTTTATTACGGGCGGAGAAAAAGATGTCATGTCATTGGCGGCACATGGTTTTCATGCAATCTGCTTCAACAGTGAAACGGTGACTATCCCACCTACATTGATTTATAAACTGACATTCCGTTTTAAGCATATCATCTTGTTATATGATACCGATAAAACGGGCAAGGAAAGCGCACGTAAACAGGAAAAGCAGTTGGAAGAATTGGGGGTAAAACGTTTGCTCCTACCGCTTTCCGGCACAAAAGAGGAAAAGGATATTTCCGATTATTTCAAGGCAGGGAATACTCGTGAAGATTTCCTGAAATTGTTTATCGAATTTTTAGATAACCTATATAGTGATACATTGATTATGCTTAAATCGTGCGAAATAGACTTCAATAATCCTCCGGCAAAAGCACAGGTTATAATTTCTGCCGGAGATGTTCCATTGGGAACACAAGGAAACCTGTTTGGTATTACAGGCGGCGAGGGAACAGGAAAGAGTAATTATATAGCTGCCATGTTAGCGGGCTGTATCTGCCAACCGGATAAGGAAATAGATACGCTCGGCATACAGATAGCAGCCAACAGTAAACACAAAGCGGTATTACTCTATGATACGGAACAGTCCGAAGTACAACTGTTCAAGAATGTAAGTAACCTACTGGCACGTGCCAAGCAACCGAACAAACCGGAAGAACTGAAAGCATTTTGTCTGACGGGTATGTCCCGAAAAGAACGACTGCACGCTATTGTTCAAAGCATGGATAAGTTTTATTACCAATACGGGGGCATACAATTAGTTGTGATAGATGGCATTGCTGACCTTGTAAAAAGTGCTAATGATGAAGTGGAAAGTGTGGCGGTTATAGATGAACTGTACCGATTGGCAGGAATTTATAATACCTGTATTCTCTGCGTACTGCATTTCGTACCCAGTGGTTTGAAGTTACGGGGACATTTAGGCTCGGAATTACAGCGTAAAGCAGCAACAATTCTTTCCATCGAAAAGGACGAAGAACCCACACAATCAGTGGTAAAAGCACTGAAAGTAAGGGATGGCAGCCCATTGGACGTTCCTTTGATGCTGTTCGCATGGGATAAAGCAGCCGGGATGCACCTTTACAGGGGTGAAAAGACCCGTGAGGAAAAAGAGAAGCGTAAGGAAAAGGAACTGGTCGGGGTTGCACGTGAGGTGTTCGGCAGACAGGAACATATAACCTACATAGACCTGTGCGAACAGATACAGCAGATTTTGGACGTGAAAGAACGTACCGCAAAAAGCTATATCCGCTTTATGCGGGAACGGGACATCATACTCAAAGACCCGTCCAACCAAAGTTATTTTATGATTGGTACAATTTAATCAGACAGCCTTATGTATATAGATAAAGATGAATTTACCGCATGGATGGAACGTATCATGGATAGGTTCGATATGCAGGATAAGAAGATAGACCGAGTGATAAAGAGGATGTAAATTAAACTGTGTCAGCAAGGAATAAAGTATTAACTT
>NZ_QTNE01000029.1:0-62228 GCF_003603495.1 Bacteroides sp. AM41-16
TTAGACGCAAGAAGGACGCTGAAGAGCTTAGTTGCGGATTTGAGGTTCATGTAATTGGCCTGTTCCAAAAGGCGTAGGCGGGGTTCCCATTGTTCTACCAGACGCCCGTCGCTCAGACCGGAGCGGATTTGCGCCTCGTGTTCACGGAGCGAATCGGGTTTCACTCCGTGACGGCTCATCATCGTACCGCAGACGTCGAACCACAGTTCGCCGCCCCCGAAACGCTCGGCCACATGGTGCAGAAATGTTTTTACCTGCTTTTCATAGAAATACATCAGCACGCCTTCGACCACGAAGATGAAATGCGCATCGGGATGCCGGCGACGCAGGTCGTCCAGCCAGCCGGCATCCAGCAGGGAGGCCGCAATGTAGGGGTTGCCCGGCTGCTCCGGAATCAGCTCGCGGCGCAGCGCGATGACTTCCGGCAGGTCCATGTCGTAGAATACGGCCTTCCCGTCGCCGATACGCTGGAAACGGGTGTCCAGACCACAGCCCACATTCACCACCACCGCATCGGCGTGCTTCCCTATGAAGCGGCGCACGGCACGGTCGAAAAACCACCCGCGCACGACGCAGCCGACCTCGCTCAACTTCGCCCCGTCGAAACGGGAGTAGTCGTATTCCAGACTGTCCACCAGCCCCTCCGCAACCTTGTCGTTCAGAATCGGGTTCTTTCGGCGGCTCTCTTTCGCCCTGTAATAGAGCGGAATGAGCAATGTCTCGGCGACAATGCTCTCGAATTTATGTCTCTGTTTCATTTGTTATGATATTTATTAATGAACGATATTCAGATTTGTTCACGAATAAAAAAAGAGGAAACCTTTGTGAAGATTTCCTCTTTTCCCGCTGCCCCGTTACGGCAGCTTGTCCGTATGTGTCTTTTCTATCTGTCATACCTTGATAATGGCCCTCCAACCTTGAATTTCAAACAGAATATAGTCATGCAGAATGGATTCCATTTCCTGTTTGGGCACCGCGTGCATCAACAGCTCCTCGAACAGCGTGAACATCCACACCGTATGCAGGTGAATGATAAAATCGGACACAGCCGTATTTATATTCGGGTACTTCTTCTTCATGGCGGCGAACCATGCCTTGACCAGCCCGGTCGAACGGTCGGTGTAGCTTTCGCGAAAATGTTCCAGCGAAGAGCCTTGGGCACGGAACAACAGGATCTCCAGCAGGCTGCGATGCGTTTCGATGAGCGAAACGTATTCGTCGATACAGGCTTTCAGGTATTTTTCGGAACGCATCGTCATCACGTCCTCGCCGCGTATGCCGTGATGCTCCTGCAACATGGCTTCCATAGCGTGCAGGACGGGACGGACCACTTCACAGAACAATTCGTCCTTGTTCCGGAAATAATTATATATGTTCCCCACACCGACACCGACGGCTCCGGCAATCTCGCGCATGGAGGTCTTGGAATACCCCTGCTGCCCGAATCGCTGTTCGGCGACTGCCAATATGCGGCCGCGTATGTCTTCTTTGAGTACCTGCATAAATAATGAACGATGTTTCCGTTTATATTTTTGCAAAAGTACGGGGTTTGAATTTACTGGACAATACCTATTTATGGTGATTTTACATGATTGAAATAAGGGAAAAGCAGGTATTACCGGAGGTAGCGAAATACCTTGTCTATATCCTTGTCTATATCCGAAAGGAAAAGTCATATTGTTCATTGAAAAGGAGAAAGTCTCATAGATTATAATTACTTTTGTACATAAAACCCAAAGAATCAAATATAAAATGGCAAAGATTACAGTAAAAGACACAAGTGTCACAATTATATCAGTCAACGAGAATGATTATATCAGCCTGACAGACATAGCAAGATACAAAAGCGATGACCCGACTGCGGTTATCGGGAACTGGCTGCGTAACCGGAATACAATAGAATATCTGGGTATTTGGGAGAGTTTGTACAACCCGAGTTTTAAACCCCTCGAATTCGAGGGGTTTAAAAAGGAAGCCGGGCTGAACGCCTTTACCTTATCACCGACAAAATGGATAAGTACGACAAACGCAATAGGCATACTCTCCAAATCGGGACGCTACGGCGGCACTTACGCTCACAAGGATATAGCATTTAAGTTTGCAAGCTGGATTTCCGTTGAATTTGAAC
The DNA here is from genome assembly GCF_003603495.1 of Bacteroides sp. AM41-16. Classification (NCBI taxonomy): domain Bacteria; kingdom Pseudomonadati; phylum Bacteroidota; class Bacteroidia; order Bacteroidales; family Bacteroidaceae; genus Bacteroides; species Bacteroides sp. AM41-16. The sequence goes on from NZ_QTNE01000029.1 coordinate 2,129, forward strand.
TGTATATTATAAAGGAGTTCCAACGATTAAAGACCGAGGAACAACAGCAACTCGGTTGGTCAGCCAAACGGGAACTGTCGAAAATCAACTACCGCATACATACCGATGCCATAAAACAGAACCTTATCCCGGCAGAGGTAACCGCCAAACAAGCCAGTATTATCTATGCCGATGAAGCCGATATGCTGAATGTGGCGATGTTCGGTATGACCGCCAAGATGTGGCGTGAGCAACACCCCGAACTGAAAGGGAATATCCGGGACTATGCCACAATCAATGAGCTTATTTGCCTCTCAAATATGGAAAACCTCAATGCAGTATTTATAGACCAAGGTATTCCGCAGGGTGAGCGGTTGATTAAACTCAATCAGATAGCCATTCAACAGATGAGAATATTGGGAACTGGCGGCAGCGAACGCAAGTTATTAAAGTAGATGAGTCTCTATCAGAATTTGTGCCGAGTACGTGATGAACAATACACTATCAAACCATGACGAATAAAGATGAAATGACAATGAACTCTGATAAAAACGCCTATTTTCTATCGCTTCCGGAGATAACCGAATTATCCGTTCCTCCTAAAACGATATTGTTGGAAGAAGGCAAGGTAGCCGACAGAATGTACCTGATCCGGAAAGGTTGCCTGCGCCTGTTTTTCAACAACGAAGGACGGGACATCACTTTCCAGTTCTTTTTCGAAGGGGATTTCGTCGCGTCATTCGACAGCCTGTATCAACGGACACCGAGCCTTTTTTCCCTGGAAAGCATAGAGCCGGCAGAACTGTCGGTTATGAAGCGGGAAGATTTTTTCAGAAACCTCGGACAGAAGCCCGCGCTACGGCAGATATACGAGGAAAAAATCATCGAACGCTTCCATGTTTATCAGCGGCTCTTCCTTTCCCGCATAAAGAACACCCCCCAACAACGGTATGAAGAACTGCTGAAAGAACACCCCTCTATCATACAGCGGATTCCCCAGCATTATATTGCCTCCTATTTGGGGATTACTTCTGTTTCCCTGTCGAGGATCAGAAACAGGCGATAGTTCATTTCTTTACATTTGTTATCGTCCGGTTCCAGTCGAAGATGCGAACTTTGCCGCATCTATTAAAACCGAAAGACAGATGAAAAAGATTTTTATAATAGACTGGAGCCTGATTCCCGTGTTTGTCCTGTCCGCATACTCCGGAATCGAATTGCATGTGGCCGACTATGAAGGCAATCACGAGGTATGGCATAATTGGGCAGTTTTCCATGTCCTGACGAGCCTGCTGTTCCTCATGGCCTCCATATTTCATATAGCGACGCATTGGGGCTGGTACAAGGGAACTGCCAAGAACGGAATAGGCCGGAAAAGCAAGGTCACGGCGGTACTGTCGGTCCTGTTCCTGTCCGTGGTTCTGACCGGATTTGCCCTGTTAGGCATAGAAGGAGCAGGTTCCCCGGTCGGGCAATGTCATTTTTGGGCAGGAATCGTTACAACTGTCCTTTCTATCGGCCATATACTGAAACGCCTTCCGTTGCTACGCAAATCATTGAAATAAGCACAACCTATTCAACGGACAACTTCCGGACAAAGCGTTCTTACAGAAATCGGGGTACTTATTACAAATGCGGCTTCTTGCTTACTGTCGAGAAGACCGCATTTTTCTTTATTTTTCGGCATATCATTCGATTTCAGCATTGCTCGTCCAACCATTTGGGGCATCCGGTCCATTCGTTGCCCCTTCAAATCCGGCATCAGAGAATGGCTGTTGTCATAGGCACCGACTTCATGCAGTTCCACGAATGAGGCATTTCCTCCGTAACGGTTTATGTTTTTCACGAGCTTACGGCCTGTCCGGAGAAAACATACGTGCCAGTTTTTCCCGACGAGATTCCGAAAAGACATTAAAATAGTTGAAGAATAAAATGTTACGCATACAATTATGTACAGAATCCTTTCATTTCGAACCATCATGCCTTATTTATACCGGACGGGGGCAATGTCGCTCCCGTAAAATAATTAAGGATTATGATAATAGGTTATTTAAGGGTCAGCACGGGCAAACAGAACCCGGCTAACCAACAAGACGAGATCCGGCGTTTCGCCGACAGTAGAAATCTTTCCGTCAGCCAGTGGGTGACGGAGGTCGCCAGCGGCAAGAAGAAGGGGTGCGACCGCAAATTAGGGGGACTGATACGGCGCATGAAACGGGGCGACACGCTGATTGTCACGGAAGTTTCGCGGCTAAGCCGCACGCTGACGGACCTCATGGCCATCATGGGCAAGTGTCTGGAGAAGGGAATCAACCTTTACACAACCAAGGAGGGGTATTCGTTCGACAACTCCATCAACAGCAAGGTACTTTGTTTCGCGTTCGGTCTGGTAGCGGAAATTGAACGCAACCTGATTTCGATGCGCACGAAGGAGGCTCTCGCCCTCCGGAAAGCCGAGGGTGTCGTCCTTGGTCGGAAAAAAGGCAGCTACACGAAAATGAACGTGCTGATCGAAAACCGAAAGGTCATCGTTGGCATGTTGAAGCGGAACTGTACGATTGCCGATATATGCAGGCGTTTCGACATTTCGCGGGATACATTCATGAAATTCCGTAGCCGCTATAAGGAAATAGATAAGGCCATGAAAGAGAAAGAGATAAGACGGAAAGGGGAGTTGCAAAAACGGAGGGTATGATTTTACGTTGGTTAAATCGTTCGTTTTCAGCCACAAAATTACAAAAACACGAATTATCCACAAAAAAAATCTGCAAAAAATTGCGTTTCAGTTCTTTGAGTAGGACAAATTTTCCCGGAGTGTCCGAATAATACGACCTTTTTTCCGATAGTCTTTTTAACGAACGATTAAACCAACAAATAAATCGGCATAACTGACAGTTATCCGGCTGATTATTTGTTGGTTCGGTGCTTTTTTACCTCTAAAGAAAGAAGCACGGCACGGACAAACGTACAGAGATTGAATAAATAGCTGATATAAATAAATTGGCATAGACAGAATTATGACAATGAAACGAATACTGTTATTATTTCTTTTATTCTGCGGCGGGTATGTTCATGCGCAAGAGTTGGACTCGGCCCGTATCCATTACCGGCAGGGCCACAGGGAAGTGGACGTGCTCTTCCGGGACAACCGCGCGGAACTGGAGCGTTTTATCCGCACCCTGCGTGAAGAACACGGTGCGGACCGCCTTGAAAGCGTCGTGATACGCTCGTGGGCATCGCCCGAAGGTGTGAACCGTCTCAACGGGGTGCTGTCAGAGCGCAGGGCCGACTCCCTGAAATCCTATCTCGTGCGCCACGCCGGAATCCCCGACAGTTTGATCTGCATACATGGAGAAGGTATTGCGTGGGACATGCTGCGCCAGATGGTCGCCGCCTCGGACATATTATACAAGGAAGAGGTGCTGCATATCCTTGACCATACGCCCGTATGGGTGTTCGACAAGGCAGGTCGCGTAGTGGACGGACGCAAGAAACAGCTCATGGACCTGCGGGGCGGTATGCCGTACACCTACATGCTGGAGAATTTCTTTCCCGAACTGCGCTCCAGCCTCTCGGTGGCCTGCTACCGGAAACCCGAACCGCCCGTAAAAGTCATTTCCCAAAAAGAGACGAAAGTGAAAGAGCCGGAACCGGCCCTGCAACCCGATAGCGTGGCGGAACCGGCCTCCGAGCCGGCAACGGTGCGGAAGGAAGCGACCGTGCAACCGCATAGACCGACAGTACAGCGGTTGGCCGTTAAGACCAACCTGCTCTACGATGCGATACTGATGCCTTCGCTCGAAGTGGAGTACCGTATCGCCGACCGTTGGACGGTGAACCTCGAAGGCGACATGGCATGGTGGAATAATGACGGCAAGCACAAATGTTACCAAGTAGCTACAATCAGCCCGGAGGGACGCTGGTGGTTCGGACAGAAGCAAGGCAGCCCGTGGCACGGCCACTACCTCGGCGTGTTCGGCGGCTTCACGTGGTACGACCTTGAAAACGGCAAAGAGGGCTATCAGGGCGAGGCCGAAATGGTGGGTGTCAGCTACGGCTACATGTTCCCCATCGGACGGCGGCTCTCGCTGGAAGCCGGTATCGGTCTGGGGTACATGCACAGCAAGTACGAAGAATATCTTCCCATCGACGGGCACTACGTGTACCAGCAGACAAACCGAATGAATTACTTCGGTCCGTTGAAACTGAAGTTTGCCCTTGTGTGGCGGTTGTGGGATACCGATAAAAAGAAAGGAGGCGCACGATGAAAGCAACGCTACGATATACCCTCATGGGGCTTACGTTTGCAGGATTGACATTCCTTTCCACGAGCTGCCGGAAAGACCTGTGTTACGACCACGACGAGCATGGTCTTTCCGTGAAGGTGAATCTCTCTTCCGACTGGGAACAGGAATGGGAACGTACTTACGCCTATGACTGGGAAAAATTGTGGGAAGAGGACTGGAAGTACGACTATGAAGATTTGTGTCCTGCTCCGGCCGACGGAATACGTGTCCAAGTCTATACCAGCGACGGACAGCGTATAGAGAGCAATCTGCCCGATGAAGGAGGACGGATCGCCATGCCGGAAGGCACGCACGAACTGTTGTTCTACAACAATGATACGGAATATATCGTGTTCGATGGCGTGGCCGCTTCGGAATCCGCCACAGCCACCACACGCGGCGTGACCCGGAGTTCTTTCCATGAATTGCACGCGGGGGAACGTACCGTGAACCAGCCCGACATGCTTTACGGGGCATACATGGAAGAATACACGGCAGAAAAAACACTTGCCCCGACGGAGCTGCCGGTTACCTTGCGTCCATTGGTTTACACCTATATGATACGTTACGAGTTCGAAAGCGGACAACAATACGTGGCCTTGGCACGCGGAGCCTTGGCAGGCATGGCCGAAACGGTCTATCTGAACGATGGGCATACCGGAGAAACCGCAGCCACGGTAATGTTCGACTGTACGCTGGAAGATTACGGAGCGGAAGCGCTGGTACAGTCGTTCGGCGTACCCGACTATCCGGGTGAACATTACGGACGAAACGGTACGGACGGGCGAAGGTACAGCCTGAACTTGGAGGTGAGAATGGTGAACGGCAAGTTCAAGACCTTCGAGTTCGATGTCACAGACCAAGTGAAAGGACAACCACGGGGTGGCGTTATCGTCGTGAGCGGGCTGTCGATTTCCAACGACGAGGGGCTGGAAGGCGGAGGCAGCTTTGACGTAGATGTGGACGGCTGGGGAGAATGGGTGGACATACCGCTGCCCATTGACTGAAACGAATAAAACAACAGGTACTAAATAACCAAATTTTTAATTTAATTTTTTACATCTTATGAAGAAAAGTTTTTTTGTGCTTGGAGTGGCTGTAGCAGCACTGGCAAGCTGTACGAACGAAGAAGTTGTGGATATGCCGCAGAGCCGGGCGATCCAGTTCGGAACTTTCGTGAACCATTCAACGAGAAGTAGTGTGACTGAAACAACGGAGCAGAATCTTCAGAAGTTCTTCGTATTCGGAAACTATGATGATTCATGGACTTCCGTATATACCAATGTTCAGGTAGACGGAGGCACTGTAGGAGCGGAGGGGACGGTTTGGAATCCCACACAGACTGCTTATTGGATAAATGGCAAGAAGTACCGTTTTGGCGCTTACTCCAATGGTGGTAATAAAATTGAGAATGCAGAGTTTAATGCAACCTCTCGAGTGTTGACATTCCCAAATTACTCGGTAGACAATACGAAAGATTTGATTGTGGCTATACCCCAAGAGGTGACTGCAAAAGAAGCTAATAATGGTCCAGTAAACTTATCTTTCTACCATATGTTGTCGCAGGTGAAGTTCACGTTCAAGAACACGGACGCTTATGACTACACCATGAAAATCTCCGACATCAAGGTGAATGCAGTAAAAACAACTAATGTTACAGCGACTTATGCCGAAAGCGGGAAACCAGATATCAATTGGACTACTCAAAGTGTTTCAACAGAGGACTATGATTTCGGAACATTAGGGGATATTGCCGAAGACTTTAAGGACGCTACCCACACTACGACCTGCTTTGTCATTCCACAAAGCAACGAAAATCTGGAAGTAACCTTTACCGCAACTTTCTATGATGCAGCAAATAAACAATTAAGTGAAAATCAGTTCAAAGGAAAATTGGCATATAAAGGCGATGTTAGCGGCACAGTACAGAACCAATGGACTGAAGGTTTCAAATATAACTATACAGTAGAAATCAACGGTAGCACGATTGATCCGGAGTTGAAGGAGCAGGTAATTGAGTTCAAAGTTATTGATGTAGATGAATGGGCTGACGCATCAAATAGTGATGTAACCCCGGAAAACGCCGGAGAGTAATCGCTTGCATCAATAGCCGAAAAGACATCACATCAGGCTATGAGGGGTTGAATGTCCCCTCATAGCCACTAACGGGAGTGTTGCTCCTTATTTACGCTACCGGTAGCGTCAGAAATAACCGGATATAAAGAAACAATGTATGATTATGAATAACAACCTATTCAAAACCTTGTTCATACCGGCTGTCGCCTGCCTGCTGGGAGCCTGTACGGAAAGCACGGGCCCGGACATGGAAACAAGCGGCAACAGCGGGGCGATCCGTTTTGCCGGTCCCGCCGTGACACGGGCCGCCATCGACGACGCGGACGGAATGTTGACCGATGGAAACTCGTTCAGCGTATGGGGGAACTACACCGACGGAACGGGCGGTACGGCCACGAGCGTGTTTAACGCCGAAAAAGTGACATACGTTTCCGGCATGTGGGGTTACGAGGGCACGAGATACTGGCTCCCCGGTAATACCTACGACTTCTACGCCCTTTATCCGTCTGTGGAAACGCTGGGCGATGCCGTGTCCTCCGCCACCTGCACGGACGGCACATTTACCGTCAAGGGCTTCGACGCCACGAAAGGACACGACCTGATGACGGCGAAAAAGACGGGTATCTCCGTCATGGCAGGCCAGACAGAGCCTCCCGGTCCGGTAGCCCTCAAATTCCAACATTTGCTGGCACGCATCACCTTTGCGGCACGCAGTGAGGGTGGCAACGCCACGGTACATTCCATCTCCCTTGAGGGGCTGGATGTCAAGGGAGATTACGACAGCGGCAAGGAACCCCTGTGGAGCAACACGGCAGAGGGAACCGTCAGCGTGGAGAAAGAGACTTCCGTAACCCCAGCCGGAAATGCGGACGTGTCGGGCGACCTGCTACTCATTCCGCAATCGCTCACGGACGGGGTGAAACTGACTGTCACCTACGATACCGATGCCGAGAGGGGAAAGACCGCTTCCTACACCTTGCCTGCCACCACCGTGAGCATGTGGGAGGCGGCGAACCATTACCGTTACTCGTTCACCCTCACCGGCGGAGGCTATATCGTGTTCGACTCGCCCACGGTCAACGCATGGAGCGACGCCATAGGCGGGAACGTAACCATCGACGTGACCCAATAACCCAATTATAAGCTATCTGTAACTTGACGATAAAATGAACATCCAAATGAAGCAACGATACATACTTCCGGCTCTCCTGCTTCTCTGCTCCGCCTGCCAGCAGGAGGAATGGGCGCAGCCCGAAGCCGACAGTCCCGACGCCATCCACTTTGCCGCCCCGGCCATTACCGTGGAGAAACTCACCCGGAGCACGTTCCACGACGCATTCCCCACCGGCGGCACGTTCGGCGTACTGGGCTACTGCGTGCCTTATCAGCGTGGCAGTAACACCGAAAAGGACTGGGCATCGGGCAGCGCGAACTGGGGTAACAAGAGCGGCAACGCCTTCCCCGACGTGTTCTTCAATCAAGCCGTCACCTACAACGGCTCGGCCTGCACTTATGACTATAATAACAGTGGCGGCCCGCGAAAATGGTACAACACGACGGAAAATCCGGCGGCGACCTCCCCCGACAGCTATCGGTACACCTTTTTCGCCTATTACCCGAAGGACGGTTTTACAGTGGAAAGTCCCGCCAGCGCCACCACACGGGGCGTGCCGAAACTGACGTTCACCATGCCGTTCGGCGAGACGGGCGATGTAGCGACTACCACGTTGAACGACATGCAGACACCCGACGCGATGGTTTCCGTCGTCTATAACCACCTGCGTACCACGGGGAACGTGGGCTTCAATTTCAGCCACATCATGACGGGCTTGGGCTTCGCCGTGAACAACTACAATTACGGAGATGAAAAGAAGGAAACTGTTACCGTCAAGCGTGTTACCTTGTCGGGCCACTTCACCCGCTCGATTACCATCGATTTCAGCAAGAATACCAACGAAGAGGGATTCTACACCTACAGCGGCACCTATCCCGGCACATACGAGATATATAACAACGAGACAGGGCTTGCAGTAGCTCCCAACAGTTCCGTCAGCCCGATAGGCGACAAGCACCTGCTTCTGTTGAGCAACGCCACGGACGGCACTTATTTCGGCAAGGACGTGGAGGTTTCCGTCGAATATACCTACAAAGGGGCGGATAAGACCGCTACAGCCGAACGTCCGACACAGTTCCAGCCCCGTGCGGGTGTCCGCTATACGGCGCAGCTCAACTTCGTGGGCGAAACCTTCGCGCTGAACTTTATTGCCGCCGATAACGAGTTCTGGGAAGACGGGGGCGACAGCGACGTCTCTATCCAATAAAACAACAACCGAAAACAGCATAAAGATGAAAAAGATACTTTATTATTTCCTGCCGGTGGCCTCCATGCTCTTGCCGGCAGCCTGCACCACGGAGGAGGACTTTGGCGGCGGTACCGTTCCGCCCGGCGACGGATTCACCATCGAGGCCGTCTGCCAGAACATGCTGCCGCAGCAAGTCGTCACCCGCTCGGCCATCGCCAAGGACGACAAGGAGAAGCGCATCAACCAGCTCTACCTGTTCTTCTTCGACGAAAACGGCGACTATCTGGAATCGAGCAACACGAAAGTATTCTCGCCGTATATGGCTCCGTCGGCGAATACGACCAATGTCAGCATTCCTACGGACGTGTTTAAAGATCCGGCATTCGCAAAAAAAACTACCATCTACGCTTTGGCCAACGTGACTCCGGAGGTGGTAACTGATGCCAACGGCGACGGTTATCCCGATAATTTCCCCCAATATAGCAAAGACGGGAAAAAGCCCAAGGAGCTGCTCGAAGCGTTCGTGTACGATCCTGCCAATTATACTCCTAACACCCGCGATGACATCACGACCCTGCCCAGCACGGGAATGCCGATGGCGGGCAAGAGCGCGACCGTGAACCTCACCGAGAAGGGAAGCCTCACGATGCAGCTCAAGGCACTGATGGCCCGCATCGACATCAACATCAGTATCGATTCCGACCACTCGGACGAGAGCGGACAACTGCCCCGCCTTTCCATTGCGGAATGGGGCGTGTACAACATGCCTACCGCCGTACCCCTGACCGAGCCTGCCGATGGCCAGACCAGCCTGACTACCGATGAGCCATACCGCAATGTAGAAAACATACAGAGCGATGCCGTCGTTTACAACCACGGCGGGGCCGCCTCCCTGACCTTCTACATGTTCGAGAACATGATTGAACCGGACGAAGATCCGGAAAACTATCAGTATCCGGCTGGAGTAGAGGACGATGTTGACAAGCAGCGGTGGAAGCCGAGACTTGTAGGCGAAAACAGCAAGGCTACCTATTTCAAGATGAGAGCCTACTACACTACCTATAACGGCGACCCCTCCCTGCCCGCAAATCAGGATAACACCACCATCGAGGCCGAATATACCTTCTATCTCGGAGGCAACCCGGTGAATGACTTCAAGGTGATACGCAACAGGCACTACGCCAACAACATCGTCATCAGCGGACTGACCCATGTGGGCAACAACCCGGACCACATCACCTTCGATGCCCGCGTCAACATCACCGAGCAGAACAACCCGTTCTACCTGTCCATGCTGCGCGAGCGTGACCACGACGCCCACTTCTGTATCACACCTTTGGACGTGTACCTCTTCGAGGAAGATGAGAATCCAAAGATGAAAGTCAGCATAGCCGACCCGGAAAGTCACACTTGGATACGCATGGAACGTGTGCCAGCCGAAAATATGGAGAATGGAACACTCTCTGCCGACATGAGTACAGATACCCATTTGGCGACCGGACAGAAATGGACTGCGGGAAACGGCAAACGCAAATACTTCACCACGGACTTGGTGACCAACACCCTTGCCCAAAACACCGAATACACCATCAGCAGGAGCCGTGACCGCATCTATTTCTACTTGGACGAAAACCTAAGCACGAAAGACCGCACCGCCACCGTCAACATCTCGTACACCGACAACAACACGCAGACGCCACGTACCCGTACCATTGAAATCGTACAGCACGGTCTGTTGCCGGTACAGTGGTATTATGAAGGCAGACTTCAAGGCACTATCTACGTGGAAGCCTATGAGGAATATATATCCCATTACGACCCCCTGAACGAGTTTGAAGGGGATTATATCTATGACGGTTTGGAATGGGGTTGTAATGGTGAATACATCGGAGGTCCGCTAAATAACGAATGGACGGAAGGAAACAAACATGGGGCGGCAGCTACCCGGCGCATTATTACCCAAGCTGGACAATCAGAAATGAACCTGAACGAAAAACCCCGCTCAGCGGCGGAATATTGCTATAACAAGAACAAGCGCAATGCCAATGGAGCCGTACAGGGCATGAGCAATTCTTCCGGTTGGTTCCTGCCCGGTATCTCCCAACTGGAAAGTATTCTTACCTCTTATTACAATACATACACGGAGTTCCAGAACAATTTCTACTGGTCATCGGCGGCAGCAAAAGATAGAACAGGAATATGGCCTGCGTATATCTATCCAGAGAGCACCAGCTATGCCCGTGCCACCAAGGCCCTGCCAGACGGTGGTTATGCAGAAAGTGATTGGGACGATATATACACGAATGATAACGGCACTACCGGTAAAGCACCCCGCATCAATAGACCTCTCCGCATCCGTGCAGCCTACGTACCGCCCAGTGGCGTAACTATCCAGTGACAACCGCCAAACTTTAATTCCGTGTCTTACTCACTGCCCGTCTGTAGGAAACCCCTCTACAGGCGGGCAGTGCTGTTTTTATTCTCCCGGTATGTCTTTGGCCTGTACAACCGACATGCACACGCACGTTTTATACGTCGGTCGGGATAGAAAAAGGTGTGACAATATCAAAAGAACCTATTCAACAAAAAGAGGTTTGTAGCCTCCCCAAAAGCCCCTCAAACCTATGGCAAAGGCATCAAGGGGCTTTTCTTCTATCAGCGAAACAGTAATAGACATTTGGGTTCGCGTTATCTGATTGTGTCGTCCGCAAAACACCTTCGGCGTCGGAACTTTATCTGTCATCCGACAGAAATACGATAATAAATATAGGATTTCTTTACCGCTTTTTATTTCTTCTTCAAGAAACGTTCCGTGAGCCATTTGCGCACCGGGAGATCATAGCACTTCAGGCAGGCATAGGCAAGCGCGAACGCCCCGACGAACGTGAGCAGCATGTAAGGAAGGCCTTCGGCAAGTGTCGCCTGACGGTTGAACGCCCATGCCGTATAAATATAGACCAGCGGATAGTGGGTGATATAGACGGGATAGGATATGTCGCCCAGAAACTTGCATACGGCAGCGGAGCGTTTGCCCGTTATCCTGCCTCCCGCTCCCATCGAGACGATAACCGGGAAAATGCAGATGATGCAGAAAGCCTCGTAAAGCCCGTTCATCCAATACCCGTCCTCCCCACCGATACGGGGCGCGGAAAGCACGGCGATTATCATCAGGCTGCACCACCCAAAAGCATTCTTGCGGGTGCGTATCAGCCAGCCAAGCCGGGACAGGAGCAGTCCGCCGAAGAAGGGGTACATCAGCCGGACCAGTCCCACGTACTGCTGTTCCCAGTTCAAAGCCCATCCGCCCACGATGTCGCCGGCAGGTGCGGTAAGGCAGCGGTGTACCGTGAAGCACGCCGCTATCGCCACGAGGACAGTCAATGCCGTCTTGCTGAACTTGCGGATGAACAAGGCGTACAATATGTTGCCGATGTATTCGTAGTAAAGCGACCATGCCGGCCCGTTCAGCGGGTGCATTTCCATCCATCCCCGGACGTCCCACTTCAGCGGCAGAGGCAGCAACGTACAACCCAGCAGCATGACCAGCAGCACCGCACCGGCGGACACGCCCTCCATTGCCGGATAACAGGGGGCATCCTGAAACCAAAAGAGCGCGGCTCCCACGATACTCCCCATGACCACCATAGGCTGTAGCCGGATAAGACGACGCTTGAAGAAGGTTCCCGTGCTCATCCGGTTCCAACGGTCATCGTATGCGTAGCCGATGACGAAGCCCGAAAGCATGAAGAAGAAATCTACTGCCAGATAGCCATGATTGATAATCTGGTTCAGATGGTTGCCGCCGGAGTGCGCTTCCAGCAGATGAAAGGCCACTACCATAGCAGCCGCCACGCCGCGCAGTCCGTCCAGAATCTCGTAGTGCGGCTTCGAGGTCAAATAAGAGTTTTGCATGTTCATGAATTATACCGGTAAAAGACTGAATGCAAAGATAGTATATAATAAATAATTACGATGTTCGTTACCGATTAGAAAATATCAAACAGTCAGATTTCCGTTTAAAAAGAGAGCCGATCTTCACAGACAGGCTCTCCATAAACGAAAAAAAATGTTTTTATATCGTATGAACAAAAAGTATTATTTGAGATGCAGCACAACCTTTGTATGGCGGTTGGCCTCATTGGGCGCATAATCGGAAATGCCGCCTTGGTGAGTTTTGGTTATCTTGTCGCCCGACACCCCACGTTTGATTAATTCTTCAGCGATATAATCGGCTCTTGATGCACTCAAGACATTGTTTACGGATGCTGTTCCGGTCATACTGTCAGCTGCACCAATGACGCTTACCGATAACCCGTACTTCTTCGCTACTCTTGCCAACTCGTCGAGATTAAGCGTCTGGGAGGTATCCGTGAGACGCGCCGTATTGAGTTGGAAGAAGAAATACACGGGTGAGCCGATACACTCTTTTCCGTTCTGCATACGAGCCAAATATTGCATACAGAGTGTGTCTTGACCCGCACAAAGGGGAATTGTGTCGGCAGATTGTGTACCCTTCCCATCCAAGGGAGATTTCCCGTCCCACTTCCGGTTCTTAAGTCTCGCTTGAAGCGAGTTCAGACCGCTGTAATTGTTTTTGGGATAACGGTTGCCGTCGAATGCATCGTCGTCATCAAAAAGATGGCTGTACTTGTCGAGCAATCCTTCGATTTCCAGAATCTTTTTCAGCTCAGCGAGTGCCCGTCGGTCTCTGTCATGCTGCCCTGCATAAAGACGGTTCTCTTCCGACAAAGCATTTACGCGCTCGACAAGCCACTGATCGCGGCGGATATAAGGACTTGGGTCTATGGCGCGTTTCCAACCGACCCTGCCGATATGAAAAGAAAATCCGGCGGTAAGCGATAACATGTGGTCACCAAAACGGTTCTCCTTACCATACCCGTCGAAATCTTGGAAAGTGGTTGCGCCGGAGAGTTCCACGAGGGCGCTTACCCTTTTGGAAATCCGGTACTGCCCCTGTATACCATAAGAGACTGCAAACGGGTTATGCCCGTTGGTCGCATGATGCAGCAGCCCGATACCGGCAAAGGGAGCCAGATGCCAGCGTACCTGTTCCTGACGGGAATAACTGCCGCCGAGCACATTCCATAGCAGATCCGCATGGAGGTGGTGGTATTCCTGCACGGCCAGCGTACCGTCCTTGAACTGCAAGCCGCTATAATTTATGCGTGCGCCTACCCACGGGGTGAACCACTTGCCAATGGCAAGGCTATACGAGGGTTTCAACCTCCCGAACAGGTCTTCGCAGCCAAGCGGGGTGCCGAGAAAGGCCGTCGTGCCTCCGGCGATACTGACGAACCAGTTGCCGTTTCCCCGTGCCGGGACGACCACTCCGTCAAGATATGAGGGCTGTAACGGCTGCAGCAGTTCAGTGTCATCGTAACGGAACATGCAGCGTACAGTATCCTTCTCCGTGGGTTGTACATCCGCACGGGCTTGCAGCGTACAGAACGCCGCAAAGATAAAGATGATATTCTTTGTCATAATTCCAATTTTTTAATTGTAATCTATTCAGTTTTCAGGCAATCTTTGCCATTTATCGTTTGGGCTTTTTGCCGATGGCCGGACGCATCATGCGGCTCGCCATTCTCATGCAGCGGAGCGCCCATGCCCGGTTGTCCTCGTCGTCATCGCGTCCCCATTTGAGGTCACTGCCGCCACCACCTCCGCCACGTGTTTCGGCAAATGTAGTGGCATCATCGACCATGCCGAGGAACAACAGTGTGGCGCAGTGCATGACTTCCGTGCCTTGTTCTGCCACGGAGCGCACGAGGGTGCCATCGAACAGTTGCCGTTCGGAGGGCTTCATACGTGCCGACAGTTCCCGCCACTCATCGACCATGTTTTCCAGCATGGCATCCTTGAGCAGGCTGTCCACTTTGGAATGTACATCACGGGTGTATTCGTAGGCTTCTTCCTTAAGCTGTTCCGTGCGTTCCTGAATGGCATCCATATTCTCTTTGAGGTCGGAAAGCTGTCGGTCGGCAGTCTGTAACTTCTCCTGTTTGTCTGCCAGTTTCCCTTGGATAGCGACCAGTTCTTTTTCGAGTTTCTCTTTCTCGGCGGATATGGCCAAGGCATCGTCTTTTCGGGAGTTCATGTCATTTTCGAGTGCTGCCAGTTGGGCCTCCTTTTCGGATTTCTCTCGTCGCAGGTTTTCCACCATTGAAGTGAGACCCTTTACCCTGCGCTCTGCCAGCCGTATATCCGAATGAAGATCGGAAAGCACTTTTTGGTGGCGGTCAATATTCTCCTCGATAGTTGTACACTCTTCCGAGAGCATACGGCGGTATTCTTCCGTCGTCCTGTGCCGTGCGCCGGTCTCGGCGACGCTCCGGCCTCTCGCCATTCCCCATTTCGTGTTGACCTCGGCGAAAAAGTCCGTATGGAGCTGTTTCATTCTCGCACTATATTCGAACTTGTCCTTTCCGGCGAATATCTCCTTGTACGCAAACTTCCCGTCTTTGATTGGCAGAAGCGTGCAATGCACGTGCGGATTCAACTCGTCGAGGTGTACAATGAAGGCGGCAACATTCTGCTCTCCGTATCTGCCACAAACGAATGAATAGACATCCTTTGCCCAACGTTCGATGTCGCTCTTCCTTTTGATGCTGGTATTGTCCGCACCTTTTTCAAAATCCACCTTCTGCGTACCGAATGCGAGTTCGTGCATCCGCTCCCGCGAACCTCCAAAGATGATGTTTACCACCGTGCGGTATTTCGGTTCGATCAGTCCCTCGTTGGGGTCCTTTATTCCGCGACGGCCCAATATGTCCGCCATCCGTTCCGGGATATTACGGCTCGTGTCAATAGGGCGTATCTTGCCTCCGGACGCAATCTCGAAGTTCAGATGTTTGCGAGTGGGATCGTAGTTGCCCTTACTCATGGCGTACTTCTCTGCCTCTTTGCTGCGATTGCGCAGATGTTCGTTGCCTTGGGCGGCGGTGATTCCTTTCGACACTTGAACGTCAAGAACCTGTTTTGCATTTGCCATACTGCTTCCGTGTTATTTCGGACAATCCCCCGTGTCCCAGCTTGCTGCTTGTACGGACACCCTTCCCACCGACGAATGTCGGTCGGGGTATTAGGCTCCCCCTTCCCTTTGTTCAGTGGCAGACGGGCAAGCCCGGATGCCTGCTATAACTGGAAGGATATTTGGACCGGAACCGGGGCAAATTACCCGTGGTTATACAATCTTTGTCTGCGAATCCCTGTTCAACTTTCTTCCTGCGCCTTCGCTAAAAGCGATAGAAAGGGTTTACGAAGCGATTCGAGGCGTTCCGTCTCTTCGTCCATACCGAAATCCGTTCCATCCGGCTTTCCGTCGATAACAAGCTCTGCAAGCTCTTTCGAGGCTTCGATGAACGCCGCCCATTCCCCACCGAGATCGGACCGGAAGAACTGCACGAGCGGTGAGCCGTCGTCGAATCTCGACTTGCGCAGAACCCGCCATAGGGCGGCATGGGCGATACACTCCAAAACGGTCTCACGCAATTGTTCTTCTGATCGGAGGGTATGCACGGATGTCGTGCCGGAATGGTTGTCCGGATAGGCCCGGCTGTCCTGTCCGGTTATCTCCGCCAAGGTCTGACGCATGATTTGTCCGCATGATTTGCCGACATCGAAAGAAGTTGCTTTGCCAATCACCCAATCGTACAATATTCCTTGTATTCTTGTGGCAAAGTCCGTTTCTTTCTGCCCACTGTCCGGCATGTCAGGCGTGCCGATTCGCAGGTGCATGGTAATGATGACGCTTTTCGCCAGCCGGATACGTTCCAACTGCCCGAATGCTTCGAGCGTGTCCAGAAACGAGCGGACGGTGGCGCGGTGCCAATGCCACTCGGATGCAAGGTCGGAAACGGTCACATGGCACTGGCAGGGACCGAGGTCGTAGTCTTGTTTCCTTAAAAACGGGGAGACGAAACCTGCCAGCGATTTATCCAACAGGTCGCAGTAGGCTTCTGTTCTTGTTTTCCGCTCGCCGACTTTTTCTTTCAGATAGTCGAACACTTCCGTGTTGGCCAGTATGGTGGCGGGTGCTTCATTTCTATTTCTCATTTTCGTTCTGTTTTTGATGATTCATATCGTGCGGATTGTATGGACTGCCATTATCCGCATTATCATGGCAGTCTTGCGTGATGATACTATGATAACTGTCGGCTAATGCTCCGGGATATTCCAGCCATTCGAGGAATTTGCGCATGTCTGTCCTTTCGGACATGACCCTTGCCGACGGGTAGAACAGGGCAGCCAAAAGAATAAAGGCGATGGTTACGGACATCGTGTACAGATGCGGCACGAAGCCGATGACCAATGCCAAGAGCGCAAACCAGACGAAACGTTTCGGCCGGTCGAGCAAACAGCGCATCCATCGGTCCGCCCGCCGGAAAGAGGCCCATGCGGCACACACAATGGTGGATGGCACAACACCGAACTCGCCGGGGTGTCCGCTCGTATAGACATAATGGAAGAGGAGCAATACGATAAGCAGCACATGGGTGTACAACCTGCGGGCCTTTTCGCTCCATATCATTTTATCGTAGAATTTTGCCATGAAGTAACGTCTGCTCCTGTACAACAGTGCCGGAAGGACGACAGGCATTGCAAGAAACACAAACTGTAATATAATCCAAGTCATAACAGGTAATAGGGTTTTGAAGGTATGTGAACGGGCCGTACCACGAGTTCCAAGCGGACAATCCCGTGGGTGGCCAAGCGGATAATGTTCTCGGTGTCTTCAGCTGTCAGGGACGATGCGCCTTTCTTCATCCGGGACTTGAATATGCCGTTCTGCTTGCGGTATGTAGCCAGTGCCGCGTCCAGATCATGCTCCGGAATCGTCCACGTCATGCCCCGGTCGTATGTGCCATGCGGTTTGCAAGCACGCAGTACCAGCGTGCGGGAAACCAGGAAATCGGTCCGGTTGTTCCTCGGAATGACGTGCTCCTTGTAGAGGTTGTCATCGGCCACCTCTATCCATGTGCGGTATGTGTCGATGCAGAAAATCATCTGGCGATATATCGTGTTTCGCATAGGAACTGTTTTACATGAAATCCAACAGCACGTCTTCCAGCTCCTTCTTGTACTTGAAGCTGCCGTTTCCGGTGTGGAGTTTCAAGTCGAGAGACAGGTCGCCGTACATCAGTTCCAACGAATCGTAAACGGTCGCGATGACGCGGTTTACCTTACCGTCTGCGTCTGTCCGGGCGTTCATCTTGAACATTTGTCCGAAAGCGGGATTGGAGTAGGCACAGGTGCTATGACCGGATTTTTCCAATCCGACCGGCACATGGTGGTAGAGCGTGATCAGCTCCATGTCGTCCTCGAATATGTCCATGACCTCCTCCAAATCATAGGGGTCCCGCAACGGGAACGTGAGCAGAACGTAGTCGCCGTAAAACTGCGGTTCCTCCATTGTCGCCACATTGAGAAGCTGCGGCATTTGCAGGGGTACGAACGACATAAAGTCATCCAAAAAGTGTCGTAACATAATCATATATCGTTTATTTTGTGAACAGGCTTTTACAAAGAGGCGATGAATATCTCCATGAGCATACCGGGCAGCTCGTCCAACCGGTTTCTTTCCGACGGCAGGATTTTACGCAGTGTCTCGAAAGCGCCGGGTGTCTCGGTCGCAATCCGGTCGAGGGCTTTCTTATCCTCCGGAGAGAGAAGCGTCATACAGAGGCCGTCCAAGGAAGCGTAGGGCTGGAGTATCATCCAAATGTAGGCGTGTGCCTGTTCGGGTGTTGCGACTTCGCCCCGATGTATGTCGTCGAGACAGGTACGCACGTTCTGTATCAGTCGGCGGTCGGCACGCAGGGCCATGTATATCAGGGCCTCCTTGTAGGTAATCTCTTTGCGTCCGGCGGCGAGAAACACCTCGGAACAGCACTTCTCCGTGTCGCAGGTAATGTCGGCCATGTTTGCACTGCCGGAATCGTGCAGACCGGACAGAAAAGCGCGAAAAACGGCGTCTTCTTTCTCGATGAATCTCTTGAGGTCACGACTGTCGTGTATGCCGTCGTTCAGGGTTCCGGCAAGCAACTTACGATATGCCGACAGCGTTTGCTCCTTGTTGCCACGGTAGGCAGGCCGTTTATCCAGTGCTGCGAAAAACGGACGGATCTCCTCGGCGGAACGGTGCAGTTCCACGTCTCCGGCATAGGGAGAGAACCGCTCTTTCAGGCTCAACACTTCCTTGTAGGTGCGCGGTTTCGACAGGGTCAACCGGGAAAGTTCCGAGCAAATGGAATCGTGTAACAGACGACATTCTTCCCGTGTGCCGGAATGGGTCTGACGGGCCGTGTCCCGCCGAATGGCTGCAGCCACGGAATCTTTCAAGGTTTGCCATTCCCCGATACATACGGTCAGCTCTTCAAAGGAAAGTTCTTGGGACTTGCGTATCTCGGAGAGGTACTCTCTGTACAGACCGGCAGGCGTGTCTTGGGGTTCCGCCAGTGATTTGCCGTTCGGACCGTCGCATGACGGGAATGTGAAAACGGCAATTGAAGCGGCAGAAAGTCCAGCAATGGAAAGTATGATTTTTAAGTATGATTTTCTATTATTCATTGTTCAATTTTGAATTTTACAGCGCAAATCTAAGTATTATTTTCAAGATGGCAAGTGTTGAAATTTGTTTTATAAGCTATTTTTAACATTGTACTTAATAGTTTGATTTTCAATGAAAACAAGTGAAGAAAACGGGAAAATCCAAGTGCTTTCTTCGATTTTCCACTCAAAGTATGGTTTAGTTTAAAATAAAACTGTTATATTTGTACTTGTTATCATAGAAGTGTACAATTAGATGGCAAAAGTAGGTTACATATTTAAGGCGGATCGTTACGACGGGTTCGAGGCTGACAAAGAATGGATGCAGGAGTACGGCTGTGTACAAGTGATAGAGGAACCGGTCGAAAGCGAGGCGCTACGGCCTAAATGGAAACAGCTTGTGGCGGGCCTCGAAAGGGGCGACGAGGTAGTGGTGGCCAAATTCAGCAATGCCCTCCGAGGGTCGCGCGAACTGTCGGCCTTCATTGAGTTGTGCCGTATCAAGGTGGTACGCATCATATCCATCCATGACCGGATCGACTCACGGGGTAAACTGTTTCCCGAAACGACGGTTGCCGATGTGCTGGAGATGTTCGGGGCGCTTCCCGAAGAGGTGGCGATACTGCGATATTCGTCCGCACGTGTCTTGAACCTGCAACAGAAAGCGAAGATTCCGAAGAAAACGATGAAGGCTATGGACAAGGCCGACAAGGAAAATACTATCGTTGACATGTATGTCAACGGCCATTCGTTTGAGGACATCATGGCGGTAAGCGGGTACAGCAGCCGAAGTTCGGTGTTCAGCGTGCTCCACAGGCATGGGGTAAAACTCAACAGGGGGAAATTCAGCGGCCCCTTGGGAACCCGGAAAAAGAAAAAGGACGACAGTCCGGCGGAAGAATAACCCGTAAAACGAAAAGGGTGGCGGCAACTACCGCTTATAAACGGTTTAACTGTCGGAAAACGAGGTTGAAACGGATTCGCACTCTTGGTAACAAACAGCAGATGTTTAATTTATTAATACAGATTAAATAAAAACGTAGTATGGAAGTAATATTGATAATCGTTGTGTTCTGGGTAGTGGGTAAACTTCTGAAAGCGGTGTTCGGCGGTTTTAGCAAGAGCGACTACCGGCGCGACCAGTAACACGTATGAGACAACGACGGCATTGTCTCGCCGGTTCTTTCGTGCCAGGAGTCGGAATATGATTCGTATAAATCAAAAGATGAATGTAGATAAATGAAAACTTACCTTATCTTGTTTTTGGCTATCGTTTTTGAAACTGTAGCCACTTCTTTCTTGAAACAGAGCGAACAGTTTACCAAACTCGTTCCGTCCGTATTGACCGTTCTGGGGTACGCGGCGGCTTTCTATTGCTTGAGTGTCGTACTGAAGAGCATTCCGGTAGGCATAGCTTACGCCATTTGGTCGGGAGTGGGTATCATTCTTATCGCGCTTATCGGCTTTTTCGTTTTCAAACAGCACCTCGACCTGGCTGCCATCATCGGGCTGGTCCTGATTATTGCCGGAGTGGTCGTCATCAATGTCTTCTCCAACTCGGTCTCTCATTGATGGAAGTGTCCCGTCATTGTGTTCTATACCAAACGAAAAGAAAGAAATCATGTTTTTCATCAGCATGGTTTCTTTCTTTTTTCAGCATTATAGGAAGGAGTCAAATATATACATTCAACATAAGATACAAGTATGCCTTTTCGTCCTTACTGTTATGATGTTCAAGTTCGAATTGTACCTTATCTTCACGGGCCAACCAGCCAATAGCACTACCCAACTCGGCATCATCCATCCCTGTAATTTTCTTTATCTCTGAAAATTCCCATTTACGGAGATGGTCACTATTCAATAAACGCCAAACTTTACCAGCGTTCTCGCCAATGATGTATTTATCCATAAATTATAATATATTTATTGTTATATGTATATAATATGTTATACAAATGTACAGTTTTGATAACGAATTATCGTTTATGTTCCATTAATGTTTATTAATACATCATGCATTTGGCGGAATTTTTATTCCAGATAACTGCTCAGAATGCCGCTACCAATCTTTAAACTTTTTTAACAGCGGCATTTTACATGGAACCTAAATCCGAAAAAATTGCCTGCAAATTATGGCACGTTGCCGGGAATATATCCAAAATGTAACGACAATCACTAAAGTCGTCAGAATTTCAGACAACGGTAAGGCGAGCCAAATTCCTTTTACTCCCATTATGGCAGGTAATACCATGAAGCACGGAACCAGAAAAACAAATCCACGTAAGACTGCAAATGTTATGGCCGGCTTTATCCGTTCCATGCTCTGATAATATCCAATAATGGAGAGATTCAAAATAAAGAAGATGAATCCCGTGCCATAATAAGGGAATCCTTCTATCGCTATGCGTGCGGCAGTATTGTCAATGCGCAAGAATAGTCCGACAAGCAATTCAGGAAACAGGATAAAGGCGGCAGTAGAAATGACTCCGCAAACTAATGCCGCAAACACGGAAACGCGTAAGGCGGAACGAACTCTTTCCGTGCTTCCTGTGCCGAAATTGTAACTGATAATAGGCTGGGCAGATTGGGCAATGGCGTTACCTATCATGAAGACGAACGGGAGATAATAACAGCTTACTCCGAAAGCACCTACTCCGTCATCTCCCAAATGGCGCATGAATACCTGGTTGCCGATGAACAGCAATATCGCCATTGTCAATTCGCCTAACAAGGCGGATGAGCCTATCTTGCACTGCATTCCTATATCATGGAAGAAGAATAAAATCCTTTTTCTACCCGGACGGAGAGAATGCAAACGAGTGTCACGGGCATAGAACAACAAGTAACCCATCGTCACCGTTGCCCCGGCCAAACAACTCAGGGAGGTAGCAAATGCCGCCCCCATCACTCCCCAGCCCAGCGGGAAGATGAACAGCCAGTCGAGAACGACATTCACCGCTGCGGCTATGATGCTGCACCACATGGCGAGTTTCGGAGCGCCGTCCAGGCGCATGGCAAACAAGGCGACGGCAATCCACAACTCGAACAGCAGAGACGGGGAAAACCAGACCAGATAATCGACAACCAGCGGCAGCAAATGCTCCGACGAGCCAAGCATACGGGCGGTTTCTTCGGGAAACGCCAGAATGAATCCTCCGACGGTTACGGATATGAGCGTCACGAAAAGCATGGCTTGGGTGATGGTCGCACGTGCCAAAACGGTTTTTCCTTTCGACAAGTAAATGGAAGCGATTACGGAACAACCTGCCCCCATCATCAGTCCAACACCCATGAGTGACATCAGTAGAGGGACGCAGATATTTACAGCTGCAATCCCGTCGCTGCCCACGCCGTGTCCCACGAAAATCCCGTCGATAGTCGTTACCGCCGACATACTCAACATTCCCAACAGAGTGGGGAAAAACAGTTTCTTAAACAGAACGGAAACTCTCTCATTCCCAAAATCAATCACTTTTTCTTTCATACGTCTTTGTATTTTATATTATATGGTTTACTTCCGGCAGAAAACGACGGAAGCCGGATAAGACGATGGTTTTACCCAGTCATCTTATCCGGCTTCCATAGCCCTCCGATGAGGATTATAAAATGTCCTTTGCGTTATTTCGCCGCAAAGGTGGGCCAAAGATTTGACTTATCCAAAAAAAGTTGCATTTTTGTACATTGCTATTTAATTCTTATATATGACAAAAGCAGAAATTGTTAGCCGGATTGCACAGCAGACCGGAATAGAGAAAGAGGTCGTAATGACCGTGGTCGAGGCATTCATGGAGAATGTAAAAGATGCGATGATTGCCGGGAACGAAGTGTTCCTGCGGGGTTTCGGTAGCTTCATTATCAAGCAAAGGGCAGAGAAGGTGGCCCGTAACATATCAAAGAACACAACTATTGTGATTCCAGCTCATTCCATCCCCGCCTTCAAACCGGCAAAAGTATTCCTGAGTGCCGTAAAAGAGGGAAAATAAAGGACGTGTAAAAGTTTCATTTTATTTTGTAGATTTGTATCTATTAGCGATTTAAGAGGGATTAAGTTTTTAGTCTAAAAGATAATACAGAATTGTTATGATTAAAGAATTGAGAGTTGGCAATTACGTTGCTTATAAAGGTAAACCATCTTTGGTTTGTGCATTGGATTATGATCCTAAGTTGAGAAAAGAGAATATATCCGTTGTTTATAAATGGGGAGAACCTCCGTATAAAACAAATGGAGACATTCAGCCAATATTACTTACTGAAAAATTGGTTTTGCAATGCGGTTTTAATCAGCTTGACGATTATACATTTGACAATGATGAAATGGAGATTACACAAGACTGGGATGATCAAACTGTATATTACATTACCACTCATGCTAATGAATATACGGTAAGCGGACACCGCATAGAATACTTACACCAGCTCCAGAATGCGTATTTTTGTTTATCTGGTGGAAAAGAATTAGAAGTTAACCTATAAAGAAAAGAGGCTTTTAGAACTGCCTCTTTTTCTTTATATCATGCGAGGGTATTATATATTTAATCCGTCACCTCCCAGTAATAGCTTAACTCGTTCCCTTTCAGATTCTCTTTGGCGTATTGGTCGGCTTGTTCCCAAAGAGTATTGTAAAGTACCGCCATATCCGGTCTGTTTTCATAGTATTGCCATATCTTATGGTTAAGTACCAATGTCAGTTCCGTCAAGAACTTATAGTCCCCTTTCCACTCCCTGAAAGCCCGGTTGAAAGTGTCCAAAACAGCCGCCAACCCAAATCTGTCCGCTATTGAGAAGTCTTCCCAAAAGGTTGTTTGTAACTCATAACCGTTCTCTTGCATAAATTCTTTAAATGTCATACGCTCTAAATTTTAAGTTTGAACTATTTTTTGTTTTTCCCTTTGGTACAATCCTGTACCGAAAGGTTGATTATTTTTCTGCCTATAGGATTGACGGTCGGTCCAGGCAAGAAGGCTGCGAAAAATACACTCTCCAACAAAGTCGGGGAGGAAGATTTTTCGACAGCAAGCGTAAGCGGTTCTTGACAGGACAGACAAGCGGCAATCGAACTTTGCAGAAAAAATAAGCGGGCTTTCGGCATGGAGTGTTGGGAAACGGCTGTAAGGAGGATAAAACGGGGGAAGCTAAAATGTTATAAAAGGATTACTTTCCGGCTGGATAGTCACGGTACAAAGGGGAACGGACCGCGTTTCGATAAAAGGGAAAGAGCCATGAAGATATAAAGGGGGAATTCCGGCAAAAGGATTCAGGACACATCCATTGTCAATGTATCCCGAACCTGCACCGGTCATTATCTGTACCGAATGTTTAGGAAACCCATTTGTAACCTTCGTCCGTCAGTTCAAAATATTCGTCCATTCCCGGTTTCACAAAAAACATGATTTCAAAGGCTTCGTTGCTTCTACCTTCGGGTATCGTCATGTTGATTTCTCCATTGCGGGCTGTTCCTCTTCCCGTATTGAAACCTAAGTCTTCGTCCGCATAGGCGTAATGGAATTCCACATCCGGAAATATCTCGGAAAGTTTTTGGATAAGCAGTGGCACTCCATTCCATGCCGTATCGAACCAAAGTATGTTCGGCTCTTCAAAGTCTTGGTGATAGGCATTCCATTTTGTACCCCATGTGGCGGTAGACCACTCGTACCAAGTGGGATAACCGTACTTTTTCCGATTTTCCAAATACGATGCTCCAAGTTGCAGCGCTTCTTTTCTGTCCTTTTCCGCCAATCCTTCTATCCATTGAATGGTTCTCAAAGCATCATCGTCCAATAAAAAATAGAATGGCTTCAACTGCATTGCTTCAAGGTATTTCATACCCAAATCTCCACTGCTGCTTTTTTCTATCAACAGTTCTTCAGGCATAGGAATGATGTTGTTGAAGTCGATGTAACAAGGCGTATTGTCATCATCGGTTTTACCTTTTAAGAAATTCATTACTTTTTGTACTGTTTCCCGGTCTGCGTTTATTTCTAAACGGTTTGTCACATGATTAGGCATAATCTTAGTTTTTTGAAATTGTTAATACTTATTTTCCCTTTTGTCGGTTCTTTCTTCCTGAACCGCTTTGGGGTTTTACGGATGCGGTACACGGCTGTCGGGAAAACTTCATACGGTGGCTTTCCTTGGAAAATTACTCTTACCCCGGTAAGGAAGAATTTTGCAAGAAATGCACTTCAAGCCACCGGATCAAGTGCGACGGCCTACCTTTGCATCTGGTAAAACCAAACCGGTGATGGAAAGAAGAAAAGACGGGAGATATACGAAAGACCGGGGTCGGTATAAAAGGCGGATATTGCTCCGTGAGTAGTGATAAAAAGGAATGGAGCTGATTATAAAAGGAGACGGTTCTGTGTTTCGCCCATTCGATAAAGGATACCGCAACCATCTCTGGCGGATGCGTTGCGGTATTTTGTGGACAGCATTTTATGCGGCCTTGTCCGGCTTGCGCTGCCTTGTTTTCCAGCCGTACACGGCGGCTACATACGGATAGAGGGAACGTGTTCTCCGGCGGAAACCTTCTTCGTCGATTTCACGGTTGTAAATCTTATCGGCGATACGCTCCGCTTCATCACGGTCTTTGGCGATACGATACAAGGTGTAGTTCGTACCGTCATGATGGCCCATCCGTCCGCGAATGTTATAGCCGTCGCCGTACCATTCTGCATCGTCGCACTGGGATTTCAAAATATCGGCAATGGTGCTGCCCAATATTTGATAGCCTTGTCTCCGGCCGTTCCATAATCCCAAGTTGCCGAACACGACAATAATGCCGTCCACTTCTTTATTCAGATTGCTCCGTTCGTCGTCCAGCCAGCGATATACTTCTTCTGCCCATTCTTCATCGCTGACCTCGTAACAGTCATCGTCCAATATTTCCCGTTGTGAATTTTGATAGTATTCTTTTGCCGTTTCGTCCAACAGGTCATAGCTTGACCAAATCATCTGTTTCATACGTCTTGAATTTTAAGTTTGACTTTTGTTTTTTTATCCCTGCCTTCGGAGGGTTTCCCTCGTCCGGCGGGATTTGATTTTACGTGCGGACCACAAGGCGGACAGAAGGGAAACAAGGCAAGGAGGAAGCGGATAGTCCTATGGACGATTTCATTTGTGTTGAACAAGTATTGACGAGCTTGCGAGTTGATGGTTGTTAACCTCAAATGAAGCCGCGCCTTGCCGGTTCCCGACCGCCTTAACTTTGCACGGGAAAATCAATGGACGACGGCGGACTCTTCGTGTGGAGTATGAAGGAGTATAAAAGTATAGACGTTCCGGAACGGTAACGAGCAAAACAAAAGCGGCCTTCGGGCCGCTTTGTCTCAAAAAGGCAGGAATTACTTCTTGCCCTTCTTCGGTTTCTTTGCCGGTTCCGCAGGAACTTCCTCCTCTTTATCGACAGCCGGATAAAATTTGACTGCAACCGTCACGATGCGGTTGTGCAGCACGCCGTCTTTGTCGGTCCATTCTTCGGGTTTAAAATAGCCCTCCACGGTAAGCAGCGTGCCCTTGGTGAGCTGGTCGAACGACCCGGTATTCTCGTTCTTGCGCCACGCTTCAATGTTCATGAAAGCGGATATACGCTTGGTATCTTCGCCGTTCTTCTCCTGACGGGCCACTGCCAGCGGGAAACGTGCGACACTTGTGGTGGTGAACTGACGGACTTCGGCATCTTTTGCCACGAATCCGGTTACTGCGAAATTGTTCTCGATCTTTTTCATTGCGATTGCTTTTTGAAGTTAATAAATCAGTTTTACGGTGCATAAAAGTAGGTGCAGTAAAGGGCTGCACCAAGGATAGCGCATAAATACTCTTTATTTTGGAGGCGAAGCCCCAAACCGCAGGCCCGATAAAGGAAGATTTGTGCGATACGCCATTGGTCAAGACCATCGGGTCGCGCCCGTCTGCATACTAACTTTGCAACGAAAAACGATATGGCGACTTCAAATAGAAAGCGGTCGCGAAAAAGTCGAGGCGAAACAATCCGCAGCGGACTCGGAAACATGAAAGACCTGTCCGTCCACCGACACAAGACCGCTCCCGTTCCGGCAGGTGGGCGGGAAGAACATCAGGCGAGAAAGTGTATCGGCTGTTTGGGGTTGAAGCGGCAAGAACGATATACCGTTTAACAACCATATACGCTGCATCGTGGAAAATACTATCGGACGAAGATCCGGCAAAAGGCGTGTGCGACGTATCGATATCGCTGTCTCTATCCGGCAAGAGAAATGAGGGAAAGAAGAGGTAAAGGAAAAATGGCCGAAGTCTGCCTTGAAACAAAGCGGAGAAGCCGCCTTTGCATGAGTGGCCGTTCGATATAAAAGGATATGGCGCAGCCGAAATGTATAAAGGGGTATTTCCGAAGGAAACGGTATGAGTGTCTGTTCGGAAATAAAAGAGGGTATCGCACCCGCGTATCTGTTTTAGATTTTAGCCGGTGTAACCGGGCTGAAACTGGTACTCCAGCCCGTACTACATTTACCTTTTTTCTGTTTTGGTCTGTAATTCTACCGGCTCGTCATCCCATGTCAGTTCTTTGCCGAGAAGTTTGTAAACAGTCCCTTTGGGGAGTTCTATCTCGATTGGTACATTGTACACTTCTTCCAAATACTCCCAATGCCCACACCGGCCCCGAACGGGCTTTTCGGGCATAATCCATTCTGTTCCGTCTTTATTTACTGCCAACCATGCCATAATATCACATTTTTAGTCTGTTCCTTAGTAGTAATTTTATTCTTCTTGAGCTATCATTCTCTTACTGTATTCCAAAATTTTATCCATCGTAAGCCACTCCGGTTTTTCTCCCTCCTTGAAGCTATCATGCAGTTTTATCATAAACTCAATTTGCAATTTTTCGTCGCCAGCCCATAAGGTTTTGGGGTGTCTGTTACCGTAATTGAGGTAATACTCGCAGTCTGACCGTAAGCGGTCTAACAGTTGGTATCTGAAAACCGAATCCCTGTGTATTACTTCGTCTACCGTTACTCTTCCATTTGAATTTGTTACATCGTTTGTCATAACCTATAAAATTTTGAGTTTTCTTTTTCCCTCTTGTAGCACCTGCTACTTTCGGGCCTGATTTAATTATGTCGCCTCGAAAGGTGTCATAGCTCTTTATGCAAGGTTTCACGATTAAATACTACCCGTGCGAAGCGGAGGGTGGAGATTTTGTCGTGAACCGTCAGGCTTTGACCTTGCATACAAGAACGGCATGACAAGTACCTTTGCGACACAATTTATATCAGGCAGCCCGAAAGCGATGTGCGAACACAGGGAAGAGAAGGTCTCGTGTAAAAGGTTGATGGGCGATAAAAAGGGTTTGCAGCGAAAAGAGAAATATAAACGGGTATTCCGGGGCAGTATAAAAATTGATCGTGAGGATAAAAGGGGGATTGTGCCAGCATGTCTATTGCGAGAAAGAGGAACGGGCTGAAGCTGGTAGTTCCGGTTCAGCCCGCAAAGCGCATTGGAGGTCTTTTGCCTGTTCCTGTCAGAAATGGGCTACCATAATCCGATGTTTGAAAATCCTGTTTTTATCGCTCGGTCGCCGTTGCTTTATCCAGATATGGTGTGCTCCGTATCCGAATATGAAATAGTCGTCGAGCGTGGTTTCGTTCTTCAAGCGTTCCATACTTGCCCGAAGTTCGGTTTCGTCAGTTGCAAAAAGAATCGTGTTCATGATTCGGAAATAGATTTCTTCCGCTTCATCGCTATAGCGGCAAAAGACGTGTTCGATTGTTACGTTCATGGTTCTATTGGTTTGATTGAGGTGTTTCGGGTACATTAGTCATTATTGATTCTCCGTCTTGATTGAAAATTTCTATTGTCGGGTTGCCGTCGTTTTCTTCGGGGAGCATAGATTCCGATGTATCGGTCAATGCTTGCCACTCTTCATAGCAAAGACGGTTGTCAATGATGTTCGACACGTCCTCACAGTTCCATGAGCGGACGATTGCCTCGGCTTCTTCATAACTGTCCGCTTTCACACTGAAATAATCCCGTTCCCAACTTGTAACCTTACGGTCTTGATAAAATTTGTATTCTCCCATATCCTTGTTGTTTTAACCGCTTACTTCTACAATATCCTCTATTCTGCCGTACAGTATCGAGCGTAACGCTGTTTTGTCAATCGCATAATACTCGTGAATACTTCCGTGCTGTTTGACGAAATACCGTTTGAGGATGTCGGAAAAGTCAAAGTGATAACCGCTCAAGGCAATTCCACGTTTGAAATAGATACTTTCCCATACGTTACGGGTAATCCAGTTCTTTTCTTCCCGGTTTAACTTGCCTCCGTTGTTCAGGTGTACCCGCAATTTGTAAACCTTGCTGTCCTGCAATGTCGCCAGTTCGGGAATGTCCCATTTGACGAATTTTGTTGCTATCTGTGTCATACGTTTGCTATCGTTTAATCATGGATAATCACTTCATCACGGTATTCTGAAATTTCCTTGCCGCTTTCAAGGCGGACAACTATGGTATTGCCATAGTCGCCCACGATTGTGCCTTCCATGTAACCTTTATATGGATTGAGCAACGTGCAGGACAAACCGATAATATCGCTATCTTCTTCGTATTCGTACATAGTGAATTGTGTTTAGGTTTAGGATAACTTAATGTTCCATTTACCTTGCGAGAATATCCGAAAGCTCACGTATTCGTCCTCTAACTCGTATGTCAGTATGCGGATATAGATTTTGTCTTTGGCTGCCAATAAGGCTATTAATTCGTTGATTGCTTTTTCCGGGTATTCCCAGCGGGAATCAAATTCGGCATCTACCGTGTCGCCATACCGGTTGACAAAGCCGTTGAAATTATCGTCCAGAAATGCCTCTATCTTATTGAGGTCTTGTTTGTTTTCCGTACTTGCGTGGAAAATGTTTGTTGCGTAGTTTGCCATAACTTTGAATTTTAAGTTTTCTTTTTTCCCTCTTGTAGCATCCAGCTACTTTCGGGCTTGATTTAATTATGTCGCTTCAAAAGGTGTCATGGCTCTTTATGCAAGGTTTCACGATTAAATACTACCCGTGCGGAACGGAGGGTGGAGATTTTGTCGTGAACCGTTAGGCTTTGACCTTGCATACAAGAAAGACATGACAAGTACCTTTGCGACACAATTCATATCAGGCAGCCCGAAAGCGGATGTGCGAACACAGGGAAGAGAAGATCTCGTGTAAAAGGTTGATGGTTTATAAAAAGGGGGTTGCAGCGAAAAGAAAAATATGACGTGGAATGTTTTTTTCTTTTGGCTGTACAATGGGACCGGAGTGTTTTACGAAGTTCGGGAAAAGGTTTAGTTTAGTCCATTAGCCTATATATATGCTAAATCAAAGTAAACTATATTTAGGCAGCCAAATTTGCCTGCCTATAAGTTTTTCCTTATCTTTGTATGAACTAAAGAATACTTGCTTTTTTCTTTTGGCTGCAGTGGTTCTTGGAAGCTCACATGCAACCATCGGACGAAAAAAATCTGGTGGGAAGCTGTTCAAGAAGTCCCGATTATAAGCAAGTGCAAAGAAAGAAACAGAGTGAAAACAAAAAATTGGGAAATACCTTTAATTAACGATTTTGTTTCTTGTTTGTTCCTTAATTAAAATCGTGAAATTTTCAACAATCTGATTTTCAAATCATTATATAAACTATTTTTGAGAGATTGAATTTATTACAAATATAATGAATAATACTAAAAGTAGTATATACTAATCTACTAATTTTAGTATTTAATTTAAAGTGTTGTTCTTCATTCTGTTTTTACGATGTCAGACGGATATATAATCCGTGCAGCGTCCTTGTTATGTGGCTCGTTTTTCAAGAAAAGCATAATGTGAACGCTTTGCCCTTTTTTGATAAATGGCAGATATTTTATCTTTGCTTCAAGTGAATTTACAAGCCTTTGTGCATCTTCCTTGTTAGTCCATTTACATTCACCTATGAGGATATGTTTTCTGTCTATTGATTCAGCCACCACATCAAGTTCCACCATTGCACCCTCCTTGTTTTCTTCCGTGAAGATCTTACCCCACCACCGTGAAGCCATATTATATACTATGCCGTCAATGATGTTACCGCTTACATATTGGCGGCAAAGGTGCTCCCAACACTCCCCTACATACCCGGAGAATTGTGTTTTTATGATGGATAGCACGGTTTCTGTCCGTTCCAGTTCCAAAATGGATTTGTAGGGTGCGACAAACCTGTAATTGAACTCCAGCAGGCTGTCGTTGATACGGTATATCCCTTTTTTGCTTTTTTTCTCGTCCTCGCCGAATGGCACTTCCCGGCGTATATATCCCAGCTCTCTCAGTTTGCCTAAAGGTTCTGTTATCTGGGTGGCTTCCTTACCTACCCGTCCGGCTATTTCAGAGAGGCGGTTTGCTCCGTTGCCGATAATTGAAAGCAGGGTGGACGCTTGCACGGTATCACGCATATCGTCCCTTAACAGGCGTATTGGTTCGTCCGCTAAAAATCCCTTGTTATCCAACAGCAGTTTTTCGATTGCCGTTTCATTGTCCTTGTAGTCGGCTCTCAATTCCCAATATCGTGGTATTCCACCCCATACCGCATATTCCTCTATTGCTTTTTGGGCATCACAACCAAGTGCCTGTCCTATATATTGTACGGGTATAGGTGTGAGGCGTATGATTTCATCTGCCAGTCCGTATAGAGGTTCTTTCCTATCCAATATGTAGCCCTGCATCAGTTGTTGTGAAGAACCGCAGAGGATAAGATTGAACTTCAGGCATTTCTCGTTGAGCAGCTTTTGTATGACGGATGGCAGAGAAGGGCAGCTTTTTACCAGATACGGAAACTCGTCAAGGCAGACAGTGCTGTTTTCCGCAACCTGACGGTTCAAGGCACGCAAAAGTGTTTCCCAATCTGGATATGTAACCTTGTCGAAGTCTTCCATACCGACCATTGTGGCTGTTTTGGCAAACAGCATACGCTGGTTTGCCTCATTGGTCTGGTCGCTTAAAAAATAAATGTCTTTTCGCTTCCAGTCCATGATTTCCCTGATAAGTTTCGACTTGCCTATTCTTCTGCGTCCGTAAATGACGATGAACTGCGGCTTTTCTCTTTGCAGGGCGTTGTTTACCCTTTCCAGATAGTCTTTTCTATCTATAAAGTCTTTAAATTCCATATCTCTTAAAATATATCTTTCACAAAGATAATCTTTCTGAAAGATATTTCAAAAGATTGCAGGATTTATTTAATACTAAAAGTAGTATATACTAATCTACTAATTTTAGTAAATTGTTCTGTGTGCTGTTTCTGGAGGTTGTTCCTGTGCTAAAAAACAGCTTGCTGTGGCTCGATTTTGTAAAACCGCTGTCGTTTTTTTTGCCAAATCGGGGTATTAGGCTACCCACTCCCTCTGTTTCGTGGCATGTGGGCAAGCCCACTTGCCTCATAAAACTGGAAGGATGTCAGGACTGAGATAGGGATGGATTGTTCCTGGTTATACAATTCATTTTCGTTTCCCGGTTCAGTCCGACAATGTCTGGGCTTTTGCCGCAAGCGATAAAAAGGGAATACGGAACGATTTAAGGAGTTCTTTGTTCCTGTCCATATCAACACCTGCGCCGGATGTTTCGGGATTAAATACAAGCTCCGCAAGCTCTTTGGCGGTCTCGATAAACGCGCCCCATTCACCGCCGAGGTCAAGGGTGAAGAACTGCGACAGTTGTGAACTGTTATCGAATCTTGACTTACGCAACACACGCTGGAGAGCGGCATTGGCAATACACTCTAATATTGTTTCCCTTAGTTTTTCTTCCTGTCTGACGACTTCTGCCGATACCGTATCGGTGCCGTTGCCGGAAGCCTGAGAATTATCTTTACCGGCAATGGCGGCTAATGCCTGGCAAAGAGCCTGACCACATGAATGACCGGCATCCTCCGATGTCTTCTTGCCGATGACCCATTCGGACAATATACTGCCGATTCGTGTGGCAAAGTCCGGCTCATCCTGCTCAGTTCCGGCTGTTGCATTTTTTCCAGACTGCACGGTCATGGTGATAATGACGCTTTTATTAAGTTTTGTGCGTTCAAGTAGCCCGAAAGATTCCAGAGCATCCAGAAAGGTTCGGACAGTGGCACGATGCCAATGCCAGAATTCTGCAAGATCGGAGATTGTCACATGACATTGGTTGGGAAGAAGTTTTCGCTCCAATTTTCTTACAAATGGAGAAACAAAACCTGCCATTGATCTGTCCAGCAAGTCCCAATACGCTTCCGTCTTCGTTTTACGGTCTCCGGCTTTCTCCTTCAGGAAATCGAACACCTTGACATCTGCCAATATAAAGGTCGTATTCTCTTGACTATTTTCCATTTTACTTTGTTTTAATGATTATTACAGTGCGGAGTTTCTGAAATGCTGCCTTTGTCCGCTTCAAAGACACCATCGCGTGATGATTATCGTGTTTCTTTTCGGATATCGTTTCAGGATGCGTTGTCGTTCCTTCAGCCTTTTCTTCATCATCGCATTCGGCTGTGACCGGAGCAGAGGGATAGAACAGGGCTGCCAAAAGAATATAGTACGCAGTTACGGTAGTAGTGTACAGATACGGTTCAAAGCAGCTGACCAATGTTATAGCACTGATGCCGGCAAACAGACCCATGGAATCATGCAAACGGCTCAGACACCTGTCCGCCAGCTTGAACGAGAACATAGCGGCACAGATAACGGTTGATACCAGGATGCCGAATTCACCAGCATGTCCACTTGCATAGACATAGTGGAAAAGCAGTAGCAGGAACAGAATCACCCGTGTATAAAGTTTGCGGGCTCTGATGTTTTGTTTCATGGAAGCGTGAAACTTTGCCATAAACCGGTATGGCTTTTTGTACAATATCAATGACAGTACAAGAGGGGTCACGCAAAAGATGAGTTGCAATATTTTCAGTAACATAAGTAATATGGTTTTTCGGGTACGTGTATAGGTGTTGCTCTGAGTTCCAAGTGGACAATATCATAAGTTGCCAAGCGGATAATGGTTTCGGCATCCACGGCCGTGAGGTTCATTGCAGCTTTTTTGATTCGCTGCTTGAATGACCGGTCCTGTTTGCGATAGATAGCCAAAGCTTTGTTCAGTTCATGTTCAGGGATGGCCCATGTGGTACCTTCGAGGTATGTTCCGTTTGTCTTGAACGCCCGCAGGACCAAAGTTCGGGAGACAAGGTAGTCCGTCCTGTCACTTCTTGAGATGATATGTTCTTTATAGAGGTTGTCGTCTGCGACCTCTATCCATGTTCGGTGGGCATTGATCCAATAGACCATCTGCCTGTATAATGTATTTCTCATGATGATGTTGTTTTTATAAAAAGTCAATAAGTATGTCCTCCTTGTTCTTCTGGTATTTCAGCTTTCCGCTTTTAGAATGGAGTTGCAAGTCAAGGCAGAGATCCCCGTACATTTGTTCAAGTGAATCATATATGGTTACAAGGACGGTATGGACCTTGCCATCGGAATCAGTCTTAGCGTTCACCTTGAACATTTGGCCGAAAGATGGATTGGAGTAAGCGCATGTACTATGGCCGAACGGTTCGTCTTGCATAGGAATGTGATGATAAAGCACAATCAGTTCCATATCATCCTCCAGCATATCCATCACTTCTTCCAGGTCATAAGGATCATGCAATGGAAAAGTCAGCAGGACATAGTCCCCGTAAAACTGCGGCTCCTCCATAGTGGTTACATCGAGCAGCTGTGGCAACTGAAGGGGGACAAACGTCATAAAGTCTTTCAGAAAGTGTCGTAGCATATTCATTTGATTTTATGTTTATAGCGTGTGAATGTAAATCTCCATAAGCATTCCGGGTAATTCATCCAGGCGGTTGTCTCCCGAGTTCAAGATTCGGCACAAAGTCTCAAATATGGCCGGAGTCTGTACGGCAAACCGTTCAAGCTGTTCCTGGTCTTTGGAAGAAAGCATCGACAGGTGGAAACTGTCCATAGAAACGTATGGGCGCATAAGCATCCAGATATATGCGTAGGCTTGTGCTTTTGTTTGGACCTTTTGATTATGAATGTCATTGATGCAGGTTCCGGTATTAAGTATCAGTCTGCGATTGGTTCGCATGGCCAGGTAAACGAGGGCATCCTGGTGAGGTATCTCTTTACGTTCGGCGGCAAACAAAATCTGCAAACAGCATTTTTCCGTATCACGCGTTATATCGGAAATGTCTTCATCACCAATGCTGCACAGATATGGCAAGAACGCCCGAAAAATAGCATCCTCTTTTCCGATGAACTCTGTCATGTCATCTGTCCCGTGTATGCCATTTCGGAGAGTGTTGGCCAGCAAAGTACGATAATCCGAAATGATTTGCTTCCTGTCTCCCTTATGGATTGGGCGTTTATCTAATGACTCAAAGAATGGACGGATCTTTTCCACGGTCCGGATTAATCCATTGTCTTTGTCATTAGATGAAAGTTTTCTTTTCAATAGGAATAACTCCTGATAGGAACGTGGCCTTGACAAAGCCAGACGCGAGAACTCCAGGCGTAGGGAATCATGTATGCCTTCGCATGTCTTACGAAGGTCTTGACCATGGATCCCAACCGTGTCCTGCCGGACATGGTTAAAAACGGAATCTCTTATGGCTTGCCATTGGCAAAGGTTTTCTGACAGCTCTTCAAATGAAATAGATTTCATCTTCCTTACTTCGAGCAGATAATTTCTGTATGTACCGGCAGGATCGCTTTCGGACTGTTCAGTCAATCCGCCATTACATGATGTGAACATGCATACCGTGATTGAAGCGGCAGCTATCATGTGTAAAAAACTTGATGCTTTAAGGTTCGTTTTTTGAATTTTCATACTATATGTTTTCGTACTATTTCACGCAAAACTATATATAATTTTCTATACTTAATACCATTGGAACTGTATTTTGTGTATTTTTCAATATCGTACTTAATAGTATGATTATCAATGAAAACAAGTGAAAGGAAAAAGGACGAAAAAATAAATAGTTCGATTTTTATAATGGTTTGATTTGGCCACTCAAATAAAACTTGTATATTTGCACTTGTTATCATTTGTATTGGATATTGACATGGCAAAAGTTGGTTATATATTTAAGGCAAATTCGTATGATGAATATGATGCGGACAAGGAATGGATGTGCCAGTACGGTTGTGTACAAGTGATAGAGGAATCAGTCCAGCACGAGACGCTCAGACCTCGCTGGAAACAGCTCATGACAAATCTTGAGAGAGGGGACGAACTGGTTGTCTCGAAATTCAGTAACGCCGTGCGCGGTTTGAGGGAGTTGGCCGCATTGATAGAGTTATGCCGGATCAAAGTGGTCCGCATTATTTCCATCCATGACAAGATTGACTCCCGTGGTGAATTGTTTCCGGACACGACGGCGGCGGAGGTGCTGACCATGTTCGGATCTCTTCCGGAAGAAGTGGCTGTATTACGCAAGTCATCTGACCGGGTGATACGCCTGCAACAGAGTATCAGTGTACCGGTGAAGACGAGCAAAATGTTGAGCAAGACCGAGCGGGATAAAATAGCTGTGGACATGTACAACAACGGGTATTCAGTCAATGAAATCATGGCGCATTGCAATGTCAAGAGCAAAAGTACTGTGTACCAAATTTTAGGCAAGTACAATGTGGCACTCAGCAGGAAACCTGGCCGCGTACCTGGAAATAGGAAATAGGAAGTCAAGGCAACCGATGCCATATTAGTGACGGATTTGCCTGTCAGTTTAAGTATATTTAGGGAAGCCTCTGACCCTTATTGGAAATTTGTAACGCTAAATATAAAAAAGGATATGGGAGAAATTATAGTCGTAGTATTGGTACTTTATGTCTTTTGCAAAATCGTGAAGGGCATATTTGGCGGATTCAGCAAAAGCTGCTTCCGTCATGATAAATAATCATTGCTGCCAACTGTTCACGCAAGGGAACAGTAAAAAAGGAAAACTAAAAGAGGAAAACTGCGTCATGAATAGCATCCTCGTTATATCAATATAAGCCCCCCCAAAGGTTTTGCTTGACTTTTAGGGGGCTTGGTGTCATTTATTCATTTCCTTTTTGTATTCCAAAATCTTGTCCATTGTCAGCCACTGCGGCTTTTCTCCTTCCTTGAAGCTGTCGTGCAACTTTATCATTAAATCGATTTGCCGTTCTTCATCACCTGCCCACAGGCGTTTGGGGTCTCTGCCTCCGTAATCCAAATAATACTCACAATCTGACTGCATCCTGGCTAACAGCATATATCTGAACCGTGCGTCTCGTTGCAATATATCATCAGCCGTTGTCCTTCCTGCTGTGCTTGGCTTGTTATTCGTGTTCATACTCAATTTACATTAACTTGTTATACAATCAGTCCGTTACGTCATAATAATAGCTTAACTCTTCGTCCTTCAGATTCTCAACCGCATACTGGTCTGCCTGTCTCCAGAGTGCATCATACAACGCCGCCACATTCGGTTTCGTTTTATAGTGCTGCCATATCTTGTGATTCAATACCAACACCAATTCCGTAAGGTACTTGCAGTTGCCTTTCCACTCTTCAAAGGCACGGTTGAAAGTGTCCTGAATAGCCGATAACCCGAAAATGTCGGCCGCTGAAAAATCTTCCCAAAAAGTAGTCTGTACGTTATACCCGTTCTCTGCCATAAATGCTCTGAATGTCATATCATTAAAATTTTTAGTTGTTTTTATTTCCCTCTGATACATCCTGTATCGGAAGGTTGATTATTTTTCTGCCCACAAGATTGGCGGTCTGTCAGGCAAGGAGGATGCGAAAAATACTCTTTCCGACATGTCGGAAAGGAAGATTTTTCAGCAGCAAGCATAAGCGTTCCTTGACAGGACAAACAACCGGCAATCAAACTTTGCAGAAGAAATAACCGGGCTTTCGAAATAGGCGTGTAGGGAATTTCAGGCATTGCAATAAAAGGGGAAAACGTGAAATACAAAAGGCTATATTACGGAAGGCTTCGAGCAAAACAAAAGCGGCCCGAAAGCCGCTTTGTCAGGAAAACAGGGATTACTTCTTGCCCTTTTTCGCTTCTTTTGCCGGTTTCGAAGGAACTTCTTCCTCCTTCTCGACAGCCGGATAGAATTTGACTGCAACCGTCACGATGCGGTTGTGCTGCACTCCATCTTTGTCAGTCCATTCTTCAGGCTTGAAGTAGCCTTCTACGGTCAGCAGCGTACCTTTGGTAAGCTGGTCAAACGACCCGGAATTTTCATTCTTGCGCCACGCTTCAATGTTCATGAAAGCGGATATGCGCTTGGTTTCTTCGCCGATCTTCTCCTGGCGGGCAACAGCCAGAGGGAAACGTGCAACACTTGTGTTAGTGAATTGATAAACCTCGGCGTCTTTTGCGACATAACCGGTTACTGCGAAATTGTTCTCGTACTTTTTCATTTCGATTGCTTTTTGAAGTTAATAAATCAGTTTTACGGTGCATAAAAAGTAGGTGCAGTAAAGGGATGCACCAAGGATAACGTATAAATACTCTTTATTTTGGGGTTCTCCCAAACCGGAGGCTTGATAAAGGAAGATTTGTACTGTTACGCCATTGGTCAAGACCATGGGTCGCGCCCGGCTGCATACTAACTTTGCAACGAAAAACGATATGGCGACTTCAATAGAAAGCAGTCACGAAAAAGAAGAGGAAAAACAATTGGCAACTGGTTAAAGGAATAATAAAGACGGACGGTGCTGTCAATGGGCACGAATTGGTTTCAACTCTCGGCTGGCATAGGAAGAAGAGCTTCTGGCGAGAAACAGCACCATGTCTCATGATTTGAAGCGGCAAGGATGATATGCCGTACTGGCAGTAAGCGTATAAGCTGCGGCGTGGGAAAGGCCGTAAGACGAAGAATTGGCAAAGGGGTGCTGGCGTATCGGTGTTGCAGCCTTTATCCGGCAAGAGAAATGAGGGAAAAGAAGGCAAAATGAAAAAAGGGCTGAAGCCCGATTGGGAGACAAAGCGGAACGGGCGCGTTATGCGAGTTTCAGCTTCTATTTTATAAAGGGATATGGCGCAGCCAAAAGAGAATATAAATGGATAATCCGGCAAAAATCATTGTCCGGCCAATGGCCATCTGCGTCTCAATGAAGTTTTGGATATAAAAGGTTATTGCGGTAAATGAAGTTACGGGCTGGAACTGAATATTCAACTCCAGTCCGTATAGTACAGAGGCTCCATGTCAGAATTGGATCATCATGATGCGGTGTGGAAAGATTTTGTTTTTGTCGCTCGGTTTTCGTTTGCATATCCAAAGATGGTGTGCCCCATAGCCGAACGTGAAATACTCGTCAAGCCGGGTCTCTTTCTTTAGACTCTCCATGCTTGTGCGAAGTTCGTTTTCGTCTTTTGAAAAAAGAAGCGTGTTAATAATTCTGAAATATAGATTTGTCACTTCGCTGCAGTAAGGGCAAAAAGGGTGTTCAATCGTTACGTTCATAATTGTCTTCGTTTAGTGCATTAGTCATGATAGATTCTTCTTCCTGGTTGAAAATCTCAATAGTCGAGTAACCATCGTTTTCTTCGGGAAACAAAAGCTCGGAAGTATCACGCAAAGCCTCACTTCTTCCATGAGAAAGACGGCTGTCAATGATATTCGAAACATCTTTGCAACGCCAGGACCGGACGATTGCCTCTGCTTCCTCATAACTGTTGGCTTCCACAGTGAAATAGTCTCTTTCCCAACTTTTGACTTTACAGTCTTGATAAAATTCAAATTTTCCCATAAGCCATGTATTCTAACGTACTACTTCAACTATATCCTCAATCCTGCCATACAGTATTGAGCGTAATGCGGTTTTGTCTATGGCATAATATTCTTGGATATGCCCGTATTGTTTGACGAAATACCGCTTGAGAACATCGGAAAAATCAAAATGATAACCGCTCAAGGCAATCCCCCGTTTGAAATAGGTGCTTTCGCTCACGTTGCGAGTAATCCAATTCTTGTCTTCTCTATTGAGTTTGCCGCCATTATTCAGATGTTCCCGCAACTTATACACTCGGCTGCCTTGTAATGTTGCCAGCTCCGGAACATCCCATTGAACGAATTTTGTTGCTATCTGTGCCATATTGCTTAATCATGAATAATAATTTCATCTCGGAATACTGAAATCTCTTTGCCGCTTTCAAGGCGGACAACTATGGTAGTGCCATAGTCGTCCACAATTACACCTTCCGTGTAGCCTTTATAAGCCGTGGATAAAGTACAGGATAAACCTATAATATCGCTTTCGTTATCAAATGTTCTGTTGCTCATCACTATTATATTTTTATTTCCCACTTGCCTTGAGAGAAGATTCTAAAACTCACATATTCATTTTCAAATTCATAAGTTAGAATTTTAATATAGACTTTATCTTTTGCTTCCAGTGAGGCAACCAATTGGTCCATTTCTTTTTCTGGATATTCCCACCGGGAAGGAAATTCTGCATCAACAGAATTACCATACTTGTTTGCATAACAACTGAAATTGTCATCCAAGAAAGCCTCTATCTTATTGAGGTCATTTTGGTTTTCCGTACTTGCGTAGAAAATGTTTGTCGCATAATTTGCCATATAATTCTATTTTAAGTTTTCTTTTTTTCCCTCATGTAGCATTTACTACTTCAGGCTTGATTAATTATGTCGCTTCATAAGGTGTCATGGCTCTTTATGCAAGGTTTCACGACCAAATACTACCGCTGCAAAGCAAGGTGGAGATTTTGTTGTGAACCTCAAGGATACCTTGCATACAAGAAAGACATGACAAATACCTTTGCGGCACAATTCATCAAATAGCCCGAAGTCGAATGCTTATAGGGACAAATATTTACTCGTAAACTTATAAAGGAATATATTGCAGCGAAAAGAGAAAGGATGGAGTCAAAGGGAGTCCACTTTCTGCGGTCTAAAAAGGGAGTGGCAGAGTGAGCAAAAACAGTTTAGTTTAGTCCATTAGCCTATATATATGCTAAACTAAAGTAAACTAAAAATAGACAAATATTTGATTGCTTGGATGATTATTTTTAACTTTGCACATATTGATACCGATCATTGAAAACAATACTTTTCTCTTTTCGCTGCGAATTCCTGGATATATGAAAAAACATATATTGAATCAGGATGAGAAAGCATAGTAATAGCTTGGATTGGTGCTTTGATTGCAAGCAAGTGAAAGGAATGAAAAGTAATGCAAACAAAAAAACGAGGATTTACCTAAAAAACCATTTTTGTTCCTGATTTGTTTCTTGTTTCAGAAACAAAATTCATAAACTACTCATTTACAAATGGTTAAATAGTTGTATATTAAATTTTCCAGATTTATACTCATCTCATGCACATTGTCATTCAGGCTGGCAAGTTCTTTAGCGTTCACATCAAGTAGTTGCTTCTCTTCTTCCAGATATTCATTCTTGGGAGTGGCTTTTATGGATTCCGCTTCATTCATTTCTGCGGAAAAATCGAATTTCTTTTTCATGCTTGACTTCATAGGCTTATCGTTTTAATCCTGTTTTTGGTTTCTTTCCTAACGAACGACTGGCGGCACGAGCGCATCTGCGAGCCCATTGCAAATCGTCTTCGTCCTTGTCTCTCCACGGAAGGTCGCTTTGCGAACCTCCGCCACCACCTCCAGTTACAACATTCTGCGTATCAAGTAGCCCAACAAAAATAGCTACCGCTATATCAGTAAGCTCTTGACAGTTGGCAACAAACCTGTAATCGAACTCGTCATTGAAACAGTCAAGCACTTTTCCCGGAATATAGAATCGGTATTCCT
Source organism: Bacteroides sp. AM41-16 (assembly GCF_003603495.1). Classification (NCBI taxonomy): domain Bacteria; kingdom Pseudomonadati; phylum Bacteroidota; class Bacteroidia; order Bacteroidales; family Bacteroidaceae; genus Bacteroides; species Bacteroides sp. AM41-16. The sequence goes on from NZ_QTNE01000029.1 coordinate 44,104, forward strand.
TGCCTTCATGGTTAAGGGTATAGGGAATCATGTCTGAACGGTCTGCGCGATATTGGGTGTAGTCAATAGGGACAGCCTTATGTTCTGCTGGTTGTTGGACGACTTGGGGAGTATTGTTCTTAATGGTTGTGGTCGGCTGGTGGTGCAGTTTCTTCCATGTTGTAGGAAGTTTCGAGATCATAAGATTTCTGCCGACTCCCAATTCTGAAGCCTTGTATTTGGTATTCCCATGCACGAGTGCATAACCACGGAGAATACCTTGCTTGTCCTCTCGTTCATGCACGGTATAGCCTTTCTGTGCAAGGGCATTCTTATACTCATCCCATGACCATGACGGCATCGCTCTCAACACCTCCATACAGTCCTTGTTCACCTGTGGGATGTTGCTATTTCGGATTTGTGCCGCAGTCGTCCAGCCACGTTTCTTTGCCACTCGCTCTGCTGCACGTTGCGCCCGGAGATGAATATTGTGGTCATTGTTGATATTTCCATCTTCATCCAAACGGCAAACCGCAGCATGGAGGTGGGGGACTTCACCTTTGGATTCCGTATGCAACCAAACCGAGTATTTGCTATTAGCCAAATTGGTTTGGCAAGAACGGACTTTTCCGTTCTTACCGGTAATCACTTGTTTGTCGAACTCCTCTGCGAAGTCGTGCCAGAGTTTTTGCCAGTCCTCGATGTCATAGAATCGGGTATGTTCGGGTGATGGACTCAGCTCGATTCTGATAACGGAGTTCTTTATCGGTCGATGCTGGGATAGGGTCAACTGCATGGAGTTCCATATCCCCATAGCATCCGGTTCTGAGGACAACAGATTGTCCAATACCCGATAGATTTTCTCCGGATGCTTCTTATGCTGTGATTCGCCGGTAATGTAACGGAGGTCGTTTATGCCGTGCGATATGGCTTTGGTTTTCGCAATCATTCTTCTTCGGATTTAGGGGTGGACGGAATTTTGTTCTTCTCTTTTACAGCATTCAGGAACTGGCAGATATTTTCAGCCACATTACCTAATTCTTTCAGCCAGCCCACCATAAACGGAACCTGATTGAACATTGCCATGCGCTGCTTTGTGGACATTCCGTGTAGGGCGGAGGTGTATTTTACGAGGTCTGACCGACAATCATCCAGATTCTGTAACAGTACCGCTTCTTCTTTCGTGAGCCTTGCTTTTGGCTTGAAGTTATACGCACGTGATAATATGTAGTCACTTACAGTCATGCCGCATTGTCCGGCCAGTGATTTTATATGCTCCTTCTGAGTAGGAGTGACTTTTGCTCCGATGAAGACACTTCTGGTTTCTTTCGAGGAGTCCGATGTATTTTCAATATCTTCTTTCATCTGAATCATTTTATAATGGTTGAATAGGTGCGAGCTTGCGAGTACCGCACCGGCAAGGGAACTGAGCAGGCGAGAGCGCCAATGTACAACCGTAACGCAGTGAGGTTATACCTTGGCATATCTCGCAACAGTTACCTGTTGATGCTTCACGGCAAGCCATATCGGATGCGTATAGTGAACTGGCACTCGGATAGGAAACATAGGATGATACTAGCCTCTAAAAGAGGGGAGAATATGAATATCTCACATGATGTCTTCCTCCGACTTTGCTTTATTCTTATATATACGCCCCAACAATAAAGTAAAGTTGAACTCAATAATGGTATTCTGGATTGAAGGCATAATCTTTCCCTTCTTTTATAACCATTTGTTTGTCGCTGAGCAATGTTGCGACCTTTACCGCCTTGTTATAACCGAGTTTTATACCCTGTAATCCATAACCCTCTTTCAAGCGTTCTATATAATCATCGTAATTGTTGATGTTGCCATTGGCAAAAACGGCATCCAATGCTGGACGATGTACATTCTTTGGAATCTCCTTGTCCGGATCGAACGGTCCTTTGGTTGGTCGTCCGGTCTTCTTCTCTTTGGGCAGATAGGACTCTACCGGTTCGGGCATGGCTTCCTCGTTTATGCGGAAGGCGAAAGGCTCAAACTCACGGTCACGGATATGGACGGCTTCGACCACGCTTACAGTCTTGTCCTCTTTGTCCACTTCGACCTGCATGATGGTTTCTGCTTTGTTGTTGAGTTCCGTGCCGATGTGACCACGGGCATGTTCATCATTCTTGTTCTGATGCAAGACGGTATGGATATGGATTTGCCTGTCATCCGTCCACTGCATAAATTTGGAGATGATGTCGGTGGATTCGCTGGAGGAATTGATGTCGTAAAGGAAATCACGAATGCCATCTATGATGACCAATCCCAAATCCGGTATTATGCCAATGGCCTGTTCGACTATCGCCAGACGTAGTTTAGGGGAAAACTTGCGCAGAGCCAGCATAATCAGATTATCCGGATTCTTGTATTCTGGCAAGTCGGCCAAACGTAAGATGCGCTTCAATACCTGTTGGCAATGATACCGCCCCTGCTCTGTGTCTATGTATAGAATCTTCCGCTTATTTTCGGGAAATGTAGACCGATAATGAAGAACGGTGCTGCCACTCAATGCCGATGCGACAATGGCTGAAACGTTGAACGTTTTCTTGCTTTTGGCTTTCCCGATGGAAGCACTGAAGTTTCCCAATGTTCCGATAACAGTATCGTCCACCATCAGAACCACCGGGGAGTGTTCGTATGTACTTGTTACGCTTATTGTAGACTCCGCCATGTAAGCGGCCAATTCTTCCGGAGAAAGAATAATAGTGTCTGTCTTTTCCATCACTACCAGCTTTTAGGGTTCGGTTTACGGCGATGAGAGGAGAGCATGGACTCATTCTCGTCCTCGAAACTTTGCGGAGCCGGATTTTTCCGGGAAGATTCCAGCCATCTATCCAGTTCGTCTCGGTAGATGTAGAGATGCTTTCCTTGTTTTATAACCGGAATATCGTCATTCTTGACCTTGTAATAAAAGGTCGACAACGGCATTTTAAGATAGTTGCAAGCCTCCTGTACGGTCATGGGGACGTGCGTGTTCTCTTTGGTTTCGTACTGCTTGGAAAGTTTCTCCGTAAGCAGGTTTTCCATACTTGCGATTCTGTCGCATAGTTTGCCTACCACAGTCGGCAGGTCGTTGAATGTCAGTTGGTCTTTTTCCATATTATGACTATTTTAATCGTTTAACATGCTGCGAACCAACTCAATGAAACCTTGCAGAACAATACAGACCGGATTAATTATTTCGTCTGCATACTTTTTTTATTGCGGGTCATCATTATCTACATCTAAATGGAAGCGATAGTCGCCTTTATCTGGTACATCAATGGGAATCTGGCTTGAGACATTATCCCGTAAATTAAGCTTAAGATATTCAAGGGTTGCGTTTGCAAGTTCGTATGGAAATGATTTCTTGATAAAAACGGCTCTTTTCGCTAAGGGCACTCCCAAGCGTTCACCGACATTCCATGCTAAATGGCGAAGTCCCGGCGACCTCAGCGGATTGTCTATATTGGAACGAATCGGTTTATATGACTCAGGTTGATTGTAAGCCATATACTCTATATTGGAAATGAGGGTGGCAATATCCTCTTTTGAGAGATAGGGGGCAGTCTTGACGGTTACATATTCCCGAATCGCATCCATAATTTCCGCTTGCCTTTCAATCTCTTTCTTTTTGAGTTCCACCAATATGGAATCATATTTATTCAAATGAGAATCTTGCGGACAATCAGAGTTTACAGTATCTTGATTCGACTGTTGGGACGGAGGACATTTCTGTTCAAGCAAATCCATCGGTTGCTCGATGGGCAGTGTTTCAGTAGCATCCGTAGATTCTATGGCGTTCTCTGATTTTACAATAGGGGTATATGGTTCGCCCAAAGAGAAGTTGATAGGATTTTTTGTCAGCCAGTTATAGAAAAATTTGTGCAGGAGTCCGCACAATATGATAGCTATTACCAGTCCAAGGATGACTGGAGTCGTTATACGCATGATATTGATGTCATGGCAAAGGCAAAGATAAGTATCTATGGCCGCATAAATGATAACGGACAGTGCGAGGATAAAACTTATCTTTTTAGTCTGAATTTGTTTTTTATTCGTCATAGTCTGCAAGTATTTGGAATCGTTTCGCGCTAAAGATATAATCGATATTCCAGATAGTTGCAATAAAGAGACTGATAGTTACCACGTATCATGCTAAATATCACGGTCAGAGTATGATTTTTCACCTAAAATCATACTCTGACCGCAGAAATCGAGGACAAAGCAGCTGTCAGTCTTGCCGTGTCAGGGTAATTTTCTTGCTGGCTTCCCGTTTGTTGGCATCGACCACCTTGATATACCTTTGCGTGGTGGTGATACTCTTGTGCGCCATGATGCTCTGTATGGTGCGGATGTCCGTTCCTGCCGCAGCTTGCAGCGTGGCGAATGTTCTCCGATACGAGTGGAAAGTTATGTTCTTGGTAATTCCGGCAGAACGAATCCACTCTTTCATGGGGGCTTGTGTCCAACTGCGCATAAGCCCTTTGAATACCAAACCTTTCTTCTCGGAACTGTAATCTATCAATCCTAATGCTTCTTCGCTGATGGGAATGATGTCTTCCGCTTTGTTCTTTTGTGTAATGATGTGTACGCATTTCCCTCCGGCTGAATAGTCTACAATATCTTCCCAACATAAGGCAAGAATATCACTGATACGTAAACTGGTCATACATGAAAACAGCGATGCTATTTTCAGAATGGGTTTCTTGCACGGTGTTTCAGCCAGTTTATACAGTTCTTCTACAGACAGATACTCTTTGACCACATCTTCCGTTTCAATCTTATCCAAGAAATCATTGACATTGGTCTTTATCATTCCATTACGGTAAAGAATTTTCAGGAATCCCCTGAAAGTAGACCAATATCCCGATGCGGAATTTCGTGTGATAGGTCCGTTACGTCTTAGCTTCTTGGCACTCAGTAAGTATTCCCGAAATTTGTTGCATAGGTCGATGTCAATTTCCTCAAAGGTACATTTGCCATGTACGAAGTTTCTGAAATGGAGATAGACGAACTCCCATTTCTGGTCATGCTTACGGAGCTGTTTGCGATAATACTCCAAGAAATCGGCTTTGAGTTTGTACCTGTCGAAGAAATCATACCGTTCATTCACCACAGATTCAAACCTACGGCAACGTATGGCTTCGGCTTTCTCGGTCATTACTTCGTTGAAGTTCTGTTCACGCTTGTTTCTCGGATTGGCATATACGTAAATACCAAGCGACTCATGGCGGATAACTTTCATTGTCTCTTTGTCTCGATACCCCGGATAATAATCCAAGTAGAAAGACAGCATCCTGTTCTTTAAAGGACGTGTCCTTAATGTTACGGTTTTACATTCATGCATACTGATATATTTTTATGGTTATTGTTAATTCGCTGGCAAAACTCTGTAATGTAACCATGCAGAAAGCCTTCAGTAGAGATTAATTTTGGAATAATTTACGGAAGCCTATAATTGGTTACTTACGGACACCCATTACCTTGTCAAACTCCACTTTCAGGAACCTGACGAACCGTCCGTTCTTCTCTCGATTGATCTGATGGAATTGAAGAATACCGTACACCGAATCACGAGAGAGTTTGAATTTCTCCATCGCCTCCTTGACGGTGTAGTATTCCGCCTTGCTCTCCTGCTCGGAACTCTTCGAGAGGTCGAAGTGGAGCTTTGAGTAGAATATCTGCCCATGCTCCTTCTTGGATGGAATGTTGTTCCGATACACCTGCGAACGGATGGCGACACGTGTCATGCCGTACTTTTCCTGAATTTCTTCGGGCGTGTACCATTCGGTCAGGTCGGAATCCACCTCGTATTTGGCAAAAGCAGCATCGATATGTTTCTTACTGTAATAGTTGAATTGGCGGATGCGCACTTTCGGGACTTTGTGCTGTCGTGTATAAGTCCACACCCATTTGGCGTTGACCTTATATTTCTCTGCAATTTCTTCAGCAGTGTAATACTCGGTGATGTCGAAGTCGTTTTTTGCAACCAGTCGTTCGTAAGGTTTGCTTTTGAGCATTAACTCTATGTCTGCACGCCTTACCAAAGCCATTCTTCCGCTAATTCGGGATGCTCTAAGTTTATCCTCTTTGACTAATTTATAAATGTACTGACGGCTCACGCCCATCAATCGAGCAGCCTGCGAGAAAGTGAAATATTCTTGCTTCTCCAAACTGGAGCGCAGCTCCTGCATTTCCTGAATGTGGCGCAGTTCCATTTTGCGCTCCTTGATACGATGTTTGTAACCTCGCTTCGAGCATTGAGGGCTACAATAACAGGTCGTTGTTTTCTGTGCAATGAACGGTTTGCCGCACCATTGACAAATTCTCTTTACTTCCATATTTTCTATATCATTTTCTCTGTTTTTTAATTTCCCTTTTTGTCTACACATGTAAACCATTGTCAACACACGTCAACTAATGCGTCATTGTGACATTCGGGCTAACCGTGAATTTCTGTCGCGATAGAAATATGATAGAAAAATATGGATAAAAACCGTTATCTCCAAATACGGACAGGAAAGTGTTAAAACGGAAAAGTCGCTGATGCACAGCGACTTTATTCTAAATGATTATAGTTGGTTACGGCTGTTTACAAGCTATCACTTGCCGATACAAAAATGTTCGAAAATATTCCCAAGTACCATATCGTTCGTAACTTCCCCTGCAATATCGCTTAGATGGAAAATGCATTCGCGGATATCTTGTGAAACAAAATCTCCGGATAGATTTTCTGCTAATCCTTGTTGGACCCGGTGGATGGCTTCCAAGGCATGGGTCAAAGCCTCGTAGTGGCGTATATTCGTGACAATGACATCGTTTTGGGTAACCGTGGGCAGGTTAGCGGCAGAGATTAGCATTTGCTGAAGCTTGTCGAGGTTGGTACGTCCTTTGGCAGAGATGGAGATGCATTGCACATTAGTAGCGGCCACGGTGAAACTGGAGTTGGGGATGGTTGAGGCATCTTGCACCAAATCGGTCTTGTTGAATACGAGAATGAGCCGTTTCCCTTCGCAACGGGGAAGTATCTGGGTAGTTAGTTGTGGTATCTGTGAGACGGCATTCGTGGCATCAACTATCCAGAGCACGATTTCCGCCTGCTCCAATTTCTGGAAGGTTCGCTCAATTCCTAGGTTCTCGATGGTGTCGTTCGTTTCGCGTATGCCTGCCGTATCAATAAATCGGAAAGTTATCCCACCAAGATTGACTGTGTCTTCTATCACATCGCGGGTTGTCCCGTGTATGTCGCTTACAATGGCTCGTTCCTCGTTTAGTAGTGCATTCAACAGGGTGGATTTACCAGCGTTCGTTTCGCCGATGATGGCTACGGGCACGCCGTTCTTGATGGCATTGCCTACACTGAAGGATTGTACTAAACGGGAAATTACCTGCTCTATGCCGTCTGCTAGGAGACATAGCTCGGAGCGGTCGGCAAATTCCAGTTCTTCGTGGTCGCTGAAGTCCAGCTCCAGTTCTATGAGTGATGTGAAGTGCAGCAATTGGTCGCGTAGTGAGGCCAGCTCTTTACTGAACCCACCGCGCATTTGGCTCATGGCGAGGCGGTGAGTGGCGGCAGAGGTGGAGGCGATGAGGTCGGCCACGGCTTCGGCCTGGCTTAGGTCCATTTTGCCGCCCAAGAAGGCCCGTTGCGTGTACTCACCGGGAGCGGCCAGGCGGCAACCATTGCCGATGAGCAATTGCAACACCTTCTGAAGAATATAGCTCGAACCGTGGCACATGATTTCCGTGCTATCCTCGCCCGTGTACGAGTGGGGGGCACGGAATAAGCTTACAAGTACTTCGTCTATGATGTTTTCTTCTTCATGGATATGACCGAAGGTAAGTGTGTATGGCTTGGCATCCTTCAGCTTCTTCCCCTTCCGGGCAGGGGTAAATATGCGGGATGTTATCTCTATGGCATCCGGTCCGGAGACACGGATGCATCCTATGGCTCCCCCTTGGGCGGTGGCTATGGCACAAATGGTATCTTGGTTCATTTTATCCGGCTTATTTTTATTCAGCAAAGATAATGGTTTCTTTACAAAAAAGAGAGATGGTGATTCAACTTATGGGCTTTTATCGTAACTTTGTGCAAATCGATAATGGATAGATGCTTATAAAGCCTAATCCGCCTCTGTGCCCATTGTGGGTATAGCAGGACATTGCTACACTATACAGACCAGCAACGGGCACGTCAGGCAGGATGTGATGAAGTCATTACTAAACCCTACTCCTAGGATTGGCTGAAGGAAAGGGAGGAGCATTTCTTGAAGGATACTTAGATACGGTCGAGTACTGTTTTGATAAGAGTATCTATCGTATTCTTGTATCCCGTGTTAGCTTCTTTTATCAGGCGGTTGGCAATGACCATGCATACCGTCATGGCCTTGTGCCCCATCAGACGGCTCAAGCCTGCCAGGGCAGAACTTTCCATCTCGAAGTTGGTAATACGGTAGCCGTTGTATTCAAATTTTTCAATCTTCTCATTCTGATGTGGGTCGGCAAGCGGCACGCGTAACTCGCGTCCTTGAGGTCCGAAGAAGCCCCCGGCGGCAATCGTTACGCCACGTACCATGTCGTTTTGTGCGATGCGGTCTATCAGTTCAGTGCTTGCATCAATGACGTAGGGGGCAGGGGCACACATGTTGCCGGACCATCCCATATGGTTGAGGAAGGCACGCTCCATGGGCAGGTCGCACACGGAGTTGCGTCCGGCATAGAAGTTGAGCAGCCCATCGAAACCAATGGACTTTTCAGAACATACAAATGTACCCACCGGAGTGTAGGGTTGCAAGCCGCCGCAGGTGCCGATACGTACCAGCTCAAGGCTACGTAGGCGGGGCTTTTCTTCGCGCGTCTCGAAGTCGATGTTTGCCAGGGCATCCAGTTCGTTCATCACGATATCGATGTTGTCACATCCGATACCGGTGGAAACCACCGTAATACGTTTCCCCTGGTAAGTACCGGTGATAGTCTTGAACTCGCGGCTTTCCACTTCACATTCCTTGTTCTCGAAATGGGAGGCAACCAGTGCCACCCGTCCGGGGTCGCCTACCAAGATGACTTTGTCTGCCAGCCATTCGGGCTTTACGTGAAGATGAAATACAGAACCGTCTTCATTGATGATCAGTTCGGAAGAGGCGAAATATTTCTTCATATGCTTGAGGCTTTAATCTTTTGTTTATAAATAGAAACGCCGGGAACCGATTCTTGTTCACCGGTTCCGGCGTTTCGTCAGTTACTTTCCGGGTTATTTACTCAACGGCTGGCTGGTATTGCCCGTCGTCGGTTTGGCAATGTTTTCGCGCATGGAAGTGTCGGCTTCTATATTCTTCATCCGGTAATAGTCCATGATACCCAGATTGCCGTTGCGGAATGCTTCGGCCATGGCCTTGGGTACTTCCGCTTCTGCCTCGATAACTTTGGCACGGGCTTCCTGGGCCTTTGCCTTCATTTCCTGCTCTGTGGCTACGGCCATGGCGCGGCGTTCCTCTGCCTTGGCTTGAGCAATGTTCTTGTCGGCATTGGCTTGGTCTATCTGCAGGGCGGCACCGATATTCTTACCTATGTCAATATCAGCAATGTCAATGGACAGAATTTCGAATGCTGTTCCGGCATCCAACCCCTTGCGCAATACCAGTTTGGAGATAGAATCCGGATTCTCCAATACAGACTTATGATTCTCTGACGAACCGATGGAAGACACAATACCCTCGCCTACACGGGCCAGAATCGTGTCTTCTCCGGCACCGCCCACCAATTGGCGGATATTGGCGCGCACCGTTACACGGGCCTTGGCAATCAGCTGGATACCGTCTTTGGCAACAGCTGTCACGGGAGGGGTGTCAATTACTTTGGGGTTAACGGACATCTGTACGGCTTCGAATACGTCACGGCCGGCAAGGTCGATGGCGGTTGCCATCTGGAACGGCAGCTCGATATTGGCTTTAGAGGCGGATACCAGTGCGTGTACCACCCGCTCTACGTGACCTCCGGCAAGGTAGTGCGCTTCCAGTTCGTCGCGCGTGATGTTTTGCAATCCTGCTTTATGAGCTTCAATCATGCCGGGCACAATGATATAAGGAGGGACATTACGGATGCGCATCAGGAAAAGTTGTACCAGCGAGATGTTTACTCCCGATACTTTGGCAGACAGCCACAAGAAGAACGGTACATAATGGAAGAAAAGTACCAGGAAAATAATGCCTCCTATAATGAGGAAGGCGGTTAAATACATTGTGCTTGGATCCATGAGATTAAATATTAATTGTTAGTTATAAATAATAGGTTGATTTCAGAAATTTCACTGCTTGAGCCGTTCCACTAAGAGGACTCCGTCGGCAATACGGTCTACGATAATCGGAGTCTTTTCGTTCAGGAAGCCGTCTGATGACTTTACTTCCACGATGTCTCCGTTGATTTCGGCATAGCCGATAAGAGCCAGGCGGGTAGTGGTTACGCCTATATCGCCTACCTTGACTTTTTCCTCGGCACTACGGTCTACTTTGGAGGTGATGTTTTTTTTCAATGCAATTTTGTCGAGTGTCTTGGAGCGCATGAACCATACCAACGAGCCGATACAAGCCAGGGCAGATATGATAAGCGTAATGACACCTGCCGTGGTGCCCATATAGGCAAAGGCATAGTAGTTGGCAAAGATGATGCAACCTCCTGCCAGAAAACCGGCAACGCTGATGCCCGGAATTACGAATAATTCCACTAAGAACAAGATTACTGCTCCTATAATCAATGAGGCGATAATGAGTATATCCATAGTTGTCTTTATTTGGTGGCTTGTTTTTCCAGGTTGCGCACTTGAATGGCAGTTTGCTCCATCTCAGTGGACAATTGCCGTACACGTTGCTCCAGGTCGAGGATGGCGGCGGACATCTTGTCCTTTTCCTGCTTGTTGGCTCGGGAGTATTCCGAACGCATATCTTCCAGTTTCTCCTGCAGTTGTTTGTAGCTCTGCTCCAGCTGATTGTATTTGCCATACGAGGCTTTGGCCTGCGGGGAGCGGAAATCGTCCAGCTGGTAGTAGGTGGAGTGGTCGTCAATGATGAATTGGAAATCATGCTTCTTGGTGGTCTGCGGCTTTGCGTTGGCAGCAGTCCGAAGTCTTTCTTGGGCGGCCTCTACCGCATCGGTGTCCGTCCATGTGTCCTTGATAGAGTGAAGTTGCGCCAATGATATCATCTTGTCCGGGTCCATCCCTTCGTAGTTGTACACTTGCTTGGATGAGTTGGGAATGAATACATAGATGCACACTTTGCCTTCCGGCTGGTAGCGGTCGGAGGCAAACCATCCCAAGTCGTTGAATTCGTCGATGACGTACATATAGTCGTTGTAGGGCGAATTGAACGGCATGCCCACATTTTCCGGCATCAGATAGGAGTCGGTATTCGTATTGTAACGGGTGACGAAAATATCATATCCTCCCATCGAGCCAGGGCCATCCGAAGCATAGTAGATAGTGATACCGTCCGTAAGTACATAGGGATAGTCTGCATTCATGGCCTCGTTGATGCTTCCGGGCAACAAGCTGCCATCACTCCATTTGTCCAGCAACTTGTTGCGCGAAAGGATACTGAGGGTGCTGTCCGGTTGCATTTCGCTATAATATAGCTTATTGCCCAGCTCCGTTTCGTATACCGTTCCGCCTTCCTTACCGGAATCATTGAAGTAGGTGTCGTACATGAACAGCTTGCCCGATTCGGGGCTGATTTTGTATGCATCCAGGAATTTTTCCTTGTCTACCACAAAGCTGTCGATGAAGCAGACCTCTTCCACGCCTTTCAGCATGCGCAAGTTGGATTTGCTTTTTTCCAATAATTGTTCGGCCTCTTCGGTGGAGCGTTTTCTCTTTCTCAGGTCGGAAATGTAGGTCTCATAAGTCTCGATGGCTTCTTCGAACCGATATAAATCATTGTATGCCCGGGCCAAATAGAGTTGCCCGCTGGGGACGCGTCTCTTGACGGCGCTTTCCAGGTGTTTCAAGGCTTCTGCGGGTTCGCCGGTTTCCAGGCAACATACACCGTACCATAGGTTGTAATTTCCATTGCCAGGTTGTGTCTTGACGAGTTTCTTGAAAGTGGGCTTGGCTTCTTCGTATTCTCCCTTCTCGTACAAGGCTTTGGCTTCTGCCAGGCTTTGTGCGGAAATTGTTATGCTCAAAAGGCCGAATAGAAAGAAAAGGATATATTTTTTATTCATATTGATACATGCTGATTGTTCAGAAGGTCAAAAATACAAATTTATCGTGAATAAAGCTGGTTTCCGTAATTCTATTTTGTTAATTCTTCTTTAAATCGTTCTTTTGCCTTACTTTTGCAACCGGAAGAGCTATAATTCATAACTTATAACTCATAACTCGTATCAATGGCACGATTTACTGAAGAAGAAAAGATGTTGCGCCGCATAGACAAGCGGTTTAGCAAAGGTGTGGTGGAATATGGGCTGATAGAGGACGGCGATAAGATTCTTATCGGGCTTTCGGGAGGCAAGGACTCTTTGGCGCTGGTGGAATTGTTGGCACGGCGTGCCCGTGTCTATAAACCCCGTTTTTCCGTTGTCGCCGTACATGTAGTGATGAAGAATATACCTTATCAAAGCGATGTGGACTATCTGAGGGAGTACGTAGAGTCGTGGGGAGTGCCTTTTGTTCTCTTTGAAACGGAGTTTGATGCCACGACAGATACCCGCAAGTCTCCTTGTTTTCTTTGCTCTTGGAATAGGCGGAAGGCATTATTTACCGTAGCCAAGGAGCAGGGATGCAATAAAATCGCGTTAGGCCATCACATGGATGATATTCTGGAGACCTTGCTGATGAATATCACCTATCAGGGAGCGTTCAGCTCTATGCCCCCCCGGCTGGTAATGAAGAAGTTTGATATGACGATTATCCGTCCGATGTGTCTGGTACATGAGGCGGATTTGATGGAGTTGGCGCAAGTGAGGGGGTATCGTAAGCAGGTGAAGAATTGTCCGTATGAGTCACAATCCAGCCGTAGTGCAATGAAAGGCATTCTGAAACAATTGGAGGAAATGAATCCTGAGGCACGCTATAGTCTATGGGGGAGTATGACGAATGTGCAAGAGGAATTGCTGCCTGCAATCATTAATCATTAATCACTAATCATTAATCACTATATGAAAGCATTTTATACCATTTTGCTATTGATTGTATCTAATATTTTCATGACGTTTGCCTGGTATGGGCATCTGAAGCTACAAGAGACAAAAGTCATCTCCAACTGGCCGTTGTATGCCGTGGTGCTGTTTTCCTGGGTAATAGCTTTGGCAGAGTATTCTTGCCAGGTTCCGGCCAATCGGATAGGCTTTTTAGGCAATGGAGGCCCGTTCTCATTGATGCAACTCAAAGTGATTCAGGAAGTAATCACTTTGATTATCTTTACGGTGTTCACAACGGTTCTTTTCAAGGGGGAAACGCTGCATTGGAATCATTTTGCCGCTTTTGTATGTCTGGTACTGGCGGTATATTTTGTATTTTATAAATGATGGGTTAATCGCATTTGCACATTATTTCATATACTTCTCCATTCCTTTTGTTAAGAACGTTTGAAGCTTTCCTTCTTCATCCGTATAAATGAAACAGGCGTCGATATCCGGATGTGCATCCGCCACGCGTTCTGCTTCTTCCAGCCCCATCACCATGAATGCCGTGGCATAGGCGTCTGCACTCATGCAATCTTTGGCAATGACGGTGGCTGACAAGATGCTGTGCTGTACCGGATAGCCGGTACGCGGGTCGATGGTATGCGCATATTTCTTTCCGTCTTTATAGTAGTAGTTGCGATAATTGCCCGATGTAGCCATGCCTAAATCCGTGACTAGCAGCACTGCTTGCAGTTCCTGGTTCACTGCCAGTGAGTCGTCTATCGGCTTGTTCAAACCGATGCGCCAAGGTCCATTTTGAGGGTTTTGCCCGTGAACAACCACTTCTCCGCCTATATCGACCATAAAGTTGCGGATACCCTTCTTCTTCAGAAGTTGGGCTATGACATCTACTGCATATCCTTTTGCCACAGCGCTGCACGAGAGCATTATACGCGAGTCTGTTTTCACCACTTTCCCTTCATCGGACAATTTTACTTTTTCGTATCCTGTCATCTCCAGCAGGCTGTCTATCATGGCAGAGTCGGGGAAGTTACCCTTCTTGAACCCAAATCCCCAGGCATTGGCAAGAGGGGCAACGGTGATATCGAAGGCACCATCGGTCTCCCGGGAGATTTCCATGCTACGTCGGAAGACGTTGGTAAAGAATGTGTCGGGCACAATGTCCTCGTTGCGGTTGATGCGCGTAATGGTCGCCGTGTCATTGAAAGGGGACAAGGAACCGTCGAAACGTTTGAGTTCCGCTTCTATCTCCGCCTTCAGATTTTGGTCACATTGATAAGTCACTTTATATACCGTACCGAATATCAGTCCGTTATCCGTCTGATAAGGAGTGACTTGGTTGTGGCGGGCAAGTATCCAGATGGTTCCCAGTACCAGTAGGGCAATCCATAAAAAATTCCGTTGTACTTTCTTTTCCATATCCTATCTGAGTTTTTACTTTTTAATTAAAAGAAGAGATGCTCTACCAATATCTTGGTACCGATGATGACGAGGATAATCCCTCCCCAAAGTTCGGCGCGCAGTCTGCGGGCTATGCCACATCCGAAACGGATGCCGAACATCAGGCCGACCATCGACAAGGCGAATGATACAAAACCGATAATGCCGATGGGGGAAAGAATAGCCGAGAATTGCTTGATACCGAGGAATGCAAACGAAACACCTACCGCCAATGCATCGATGCTGGTTGCCACGGCCAGAGCGAGCACCACCTTCAGGCTGGTAGGGTCATACTCGTGCTTGCAATCTTCGTCCTTGAAGGATTCCATTATCATGCGTCCGCCCAGGAAGGCAAGGATACCGAATGCAATCCAATGGTCAATACTTTCTATCAGGTGGCTGAAAAAACTGGCGCCTATCCATCCCAGCAGAGGCATCAAAGCCTGGAAAAAGCCGAAGCTGATGGCCATCACCAGCATAGGGCGCAGCCGGGCGCGTTTCAATATAATTCCGCTGGCTATAGAAACGGCGAAACAATCCATCGCAAGTCCTACGGCCAGTAGCCAAATCTCTAACCCTGTCATAAGTCGCTTAAAGAGGTAGTTTATAAGTTATCGTATAGGTTACTCCCATCGTGTTGGAGCCATATTTCCCGAAACCGGGCACATACCACGGGTCACCGTATTCATCGGCCGAGGCAGACAATTTGAACTTGAAGCGTAGTGACCAGCCCATGTACAATGCCTTCCAGACGTGCGCCCGGATACCGACACAAAATTCCGCCCATTGCATGGAGCCTTTCATTCCTTTATGGTTATAGGGCAGGCTGCCTCCCCATATCTCGTCGTCCAGATTCGGATTGCCTACGATGCCACCGTATATCGGGTCGTCCAGTCCCAAGGCGTCTACATCGTACTTGAAGCTGCTTACACCGTAACGCAAGCCTACGAGTAGCATGTGTCCGTGCTGCTTCTTGTATAGCGTGTTATAGTCCATTCCTATGCGGAAGTAGGGGGCGTTGCTTTTGTAGTGTATGCCTTTGTCACTCCAGGTGTCCGTGGAGCCATATCCCAGTTCGGCAATAGGGAAGAAGCGGTTCTTGAGGTTTACATCCACGGCCACTTCGGAACTCAGGAAATCTCCTCCAAATACGGAACTTCCGATTCCCCACAAGTCCAAGCCGACGGACATGCCGTTGTATAACGGATAGTGCACTTCTTCTTTCGCGTCCTTCTTCTCCTTCTTGGGAGGTGCTCCCTGGGGGGGGACGGTAGGATTCCCGTTCTGCGCCCGTAGGGGGAGGAACATCAGCAGGCAGAGTGCCAGACTAATAGAATAACTTAAGATTTTCCTTTCCATAGATGCCTGCTTCATTGTCTTTGATGTATATCGAGTCCAGAGAGATGCGGGTGCACGTTACGCTTGTGATGGCCTGCTTCATCTGATAGCCGCAATCCATCGATAGGAAATAGGGGGTGTTGGTGTGGCGTATCACCATCGTGTCACTCTTGGTCCGGCTATACTTGAATATCAGCTTGGTGGAATCCTCCGTATAGCGCAGTGGCAGGGAGATGTCGTGTACCTTCTTCTGGTTGTTGATGATGATGGAGTCGGTGCCGTATGCTGTGACGGTGAGCGAGTCGAGCGTGTCGTTCTCCACGTATTGGGTTTCGGGGTCTACTCTATAAAGAATGCAATTCACCATGGGGCGTGCCGTCATGGAGCAATCTGCCTCCTCCGAGCAGGAGATAGCTATGCTTATTATCGGGCAAAGGATAGCTCCGAGTATGACAAGTCTGACTAATTTTTTCATCGTTAAATGGTTTTCTCTATTTGATATTTGTTTCGTTCCGGGGCATTACGTGAAATCAGCTCTCCGAGGAATCCTGCCACGAACAGTTGTGTGCCGATAATCATGGAGGTCAACGAGAGGTAGAAGTAGGGAGAGTCCGTCACAAGGCGGTAGGGCATGCCATGGTGCATGTAGTACAACTTGCTGACACCCACTATGACCACGGCTATGAAGCCGAAGATGAACATCAGCGAACCCAGCAATCCGAAAAAGTGCATGGGCTTGATGCCGAACCGGGAAAGGAACCAAAGGGAAAGCAAGTCCAGATACCCGTTTACAAAACGGTTCAGCCCGAACTTGGTCTTTCCGTATTTGCGTGCCTGATGGTGCACCACTTTCTCGCCGATTTTCTTGAAGCCGGCGTTCTTGGCCAGGTAAGGGATGTAGCGGTGCATTTCGCCGTATACTTCTATATTCTTGACCACCTCTTTGCGATACGCCTTCAGTCCGCAATTAAAGTCGTGCAGGTTTTTGATGCCCGATACTTTGCGGGCGGTGGCATTGAACAATTTGGTGGGGAGGGTCTTCGACAACGGGTCGTAACGTTTCTGCTTCCAGCCCGATACGAGGTCATAGCCGTCTTGGGTAATCATGCGGTAGAGTTCGGGTATTTCGTCGGGGCTGTCCTGCAGGTCGGCGTCCATGGTTATCACGACGTCGCCTTGTGCTTGTTCGAAACCACAGAACAATGCCGGCGACTTCCCGTAGTTGCGGCGGAACTTAATGCCCCGTACCTTGTCCGGAGCTTGTGCCTGCAATTGTTCGATTACCTGCCAGGAACGGTCGGTACTTCCGTCGTTCACGAAAATCACTTCGTATGAAAAACCGTTGGCATTCATCACCCGCTCAATCCATGCGAACAGTTCGGGGAGTGATTCTTCTTCATTATATAGTGGTACGACAACTGAAATATCCATTGATGTATGATTTTTCTATTTTACAATTGAAATAACATTTCTTTTTGCTGTTCCGTCACTCTGCCGGAGCGTCGTCTTTCTTGCGTCTCATCACGAACAAGGCGGTGGGGAAAGCCAGTATCGAACCCCAAAATACATTGGACGATATCATCTGTAGCGTAATGTCGATAGGGCTGAGTAGTCGGGCTGTCTCCAGAGCTTCCTGATAGGTGGCGATGTACGAATCCATTCCCGGCATGTTGCTTTGGGCAAGCGTGTCTACCATCGTTTCGCACGTGTTTATCACATATCCGTGGTCTATGAACCTGAAGTAGATGTAGTGTGCCACGGCGGCAAGCAGCGCGGCAAACATATACATGAAAACGGTGAATACCCATGCATGCAGGAAGCTGATGCCGCCTCCGCATACCTGATTACGATACATCCGTGCATAATAATATCCCATAAAAGGTACGCATAGCGTGAGTCCCATGAAAAGGAAAAGTAAAAAAGGAACCGACAGCCCCACAGGAAAGAGTATGAACTTCAATATCCAGAAACCTCCCATATAGGTACCGAACAGCATTGCGTATCGTTGCATGTAACCTCTATTTTCTGCCATCTTTCTTAGAAATAATATGCAAAGGTACAAATATAGTTGGATTCAAGGGCAAGCCGATGTGTAGATTTTAAATAAATTAGAGGATTCTTTGCGGGGCAAAAAGAAAAAAGCAGGTAACACTTTCGTATCATCTGCTTTTCTTTCGAGCCTCTTGTCGGATTCGAACCAACGACCCCGAGATTACAAATCA